>CADCMN010000069.1 GCA_902802575.1 uncultured Eubacteriales bacterium
CTGGCGGGACTACGACGGGGAGCCCTTCCTGGAGGAGGGCGGGTTCTGGATGCAGAAGCAGCACATCTTCCTCTACCCCTTCTACTACATCGACTACGCTCTGGCTCAGATGTGCGCCTTCCAGTATTACGGCCGCATGAAGACGGACCGCAAGAAGGCCTGGGCGGACTACCTTCGGCTCTGCCGCGCCGGCGGCACCAAGGGCTATTTTGAGCTCTTGGAGGTGGGCGACCTTCTCAATCCCTTCCGGGACGGCGCCGTAGCCGCCTCCGTGGGGCACGTGATCGAGGAGATAAAGGACAGGTACTAAAATCGTTTTCCGTTTTTCGTTTCAGATAAAAAGCAACGGAAAAAGAAAAGCATAAAAATCCGGGAAGTACAGTGAAAGCCATACTTCCCGGTTGTGTTTTTTGGGTTCTTTTTCTTACGAAGAAAAAGAACAGATGCTTACAATAAAAATCCGCTAACAGCTCTCCGTCATGATGTCCAGGATCTCCCGGTCCGTGTCGCGCATGCCCTCCCGAGCCATGCGGCCCACGGTGCGGATGGTGTTGTCCACGCCCTTCTTCACGATGCCCTCGCCGGAATAGAACTGGTTCTGACCGTGGATATACATCTCGTACCCCATGAGCCCGGCCTCCACGGCCATGGCGATCTTCCCGGCGCAGGAGGGCTTGGCCCCGTCGCAGACCATGCCGGAGAGAATGGCCAGGGTGTTCACGATGGTGTGGGCGATGATCTCGTATCCGTCTCCATGGAGGTACGCAATGCCCGCAGCGGCCCCGCAGCCCGCGCTGACCGCGCCGCAGAAGGCGGAGAGCCGGCCGATGCTGGTCTTCTGGTGGATGGTGACCAGGTTCGACACCACCAGGGCCCGCAGAAGCTTTTCCCGGCCCACGTTCAATGCCTTGGCATACTCGATGACGGGCAGACTGGCCGTCATGCCCTGGTTCCCGCTGCCGGAGACGATGACCACGGGCATCTCGCACCCGCTCATCCGGGCGTCGGACCCCGCGGCAGCCGCGGCCTTGGCCCGCACCCGCACGTCGTCCCCCTGAGCCAGCAGCAGGGTCTGGCCGATCCGGGCGCCCCAGTCGTGGGTGAGCCCCTCCCGGGCGATGGCGGTGTTATAGGCGATCTGCCGGTCCAGCACCACTTCCACGTCGAACAGATCCACATGGTCCGCAAAGTCCACGATCCGCTCCACGCTCAAAAGGTCGTACTCCGGCGCCTCCTCCGCCTCGTCCTGCCCCGGGCAGTCCCCCTCCGGGGCGAAGCAGCAGACGCCGTTCTTCTCGATGCGGGTGATGTTGGTGTGGAAATCCTCGATGACCACCTTGGCGCTGTCCGTCCCCGCCCAAACTGAAAGTGCGATATAGAACACCTTGTCACCGGGATAGGGGATCACCTCGATGGGGTGGCTGTCCCGATAGGCGCGGATGGCCTCCCGATCCTTCTCCGCCACATGGGAGATCACCTGCAGCTGCACATCCGGGTCTCCGGCCACCAGGCCCGCGGCGGCCGCGGCCTCGATGCCCCTGAGGTACCCGGTGTTGGGCACCACCACGCTCTTCACGTTCTTGATGATGTTCCCGCTGCACTCCACCCGGCATTTTTCCGGCAGGACCCCCAGGGCCTGACGGGCTTTGGCCGCCCCGTAGGCGATGGCGATGGGCTCCGTGCATCCTGTGGCGGGGATCAGCTCCGCCTCCAGGATGCGAATGTACGCCGAATAGGCGGGATCGGTCCGATCGAACATAGTTGTCCTCCCTTTTTTGTGATCTTGACAGCCAAACTGGCCGGGCAAGCCGCGGCCCCTATGGGAAAGCTGTATACCGTCGTAGGGGATGGGCTTGCCCATCCCGCGCTCTAAAGCTTCCTTTGACGAGCACAGAAACAGGAGAGGGGGCGCCTCTCCTGCTCGTCATTCTTTGCTTATACGACTTTGAAGCCTGCGCCTTCCACCGCCTTGACGATGGCCTCCAGGGGCAGGTCAGCATTGAGCACCAGCTCCACGGCCTTGGTGACATGGTCCGCTTTGCAGCTCTCCACCTGGGGCAGGGCCTCCAAGACCCGCTGAAGCCGGGCGGAGCAGCCGCCGCAGCGCATGCCGTCTACTGTCAGATTCAGGGTTTTCATATCCATATCCTCCGTTGATTTGATAGGTCTATTGTATACCCCGGGGCCCGTCTCGTCAACGCCGCCGGGGCATATTTCATTCCACGCCGTCCACGATGTAGCCGATGGCCTCCACGGCCCGGGTCAGTTCTTCGTCGCTGGCCTCGCCTTCCAGGATCACCCTGGCCGTGCCCGCCTCATGGCTGGCCGCGGCCGCCTTGACGCCGGGCACCTTCTCCAAGGCCCCCTTGACGGCGGCCTCGCAGTGCTCGCACATCATGCCGGTGATGCGGACGGTCTTCTCAGCGAAGGCCGGCTTTTCCTCAACGACAGGCTGTTCCGGCAGCTCTGCCGGATGCTTCTTCCTCCGATCCCGCCGGCCGTCGTACATTCTGAACAGGTTCAGCCGCAGGGCATTGGTCACCACGCAGAAGCTCGATAGGCTCATGGCCGCCGCGCCGAACATGGGGGCCAGGTTGACCCCCCGGATCAGGCCCGCCGCGATGGGGATGCCGATGCAGTTGTAGAAGAAAGCCCAGAAGAGGTTCTCCCGGATGTTCCGAAGGGTCGCCCGGCTCAGCCGGATGGCCGCCGGAACGTCCCTAAGGCTGCTCTTCATGAGCACCACGTCCGCCGCGTCCATAGCCACGTCCGTGCCCGCGCCGATGGCGATGCCCATATCCGCCCGCATGAGGGCCGGGGCGTCGTTGATGCCGTCGCCCACCATGGCCACCCGGCCCAGCTCCTTCAGCTTGCGGACCACCTGCTCCTTCCCGTCGGGCAGGACGCCCGCGATGACCCGGTCCACCCCGGCCTGATCGCCGATGGCCTTGGCCGTGCGGGGGTTGTCGCCGGTGAGCATGACCACCCGGATGCCCATATTTTGGAGCTCCTGCACCGCCTGGGCGCTGTCGCTTTTCATCACGTCCGCCACGGCGACGACGCCCAAAAGAACGTCGTTTTTCGCGAAGAACAGGGGCGTCTTGCCCTGCTCCGCCAGGGCTTGGGCGGCGGTGCGGATCTCCTCGGGCACAACGCACCAAGAGGAGATGAAAGTCAGGTTCCCGCCGGAGAGGGTGTCGTTGCCCAGCCTGGCGGTGAGGCCGTTTCCGGGCAGGGCCGTAAAGTCCGTGACCTCAGCGGCCCGGAGGCCCAACTCGTCCCCCTTCTGCAGGATGGCCTTGGCCAGGGGGTGTTCGCTCCTCTTCTCCAGGGCGTAGGCTAAGGTAAGCAATTCATTTTCATCCACGCCCGACGCCGGGACCACGTCCGTCACCTTGGGTTCGCCGGTGGTGATGGTCCCGGTCTTGTCCAGGACCACGATGTCCGTCTTCCCCGTCTGTTCCAGGGACACGGCGTTCTTGAAGAGGATGCCGTTGCGGGCGCCTTTGCCGTTGCCCACCATGATGGCCACGGGGGTGGCCAGACCCATGGCGCAGGGGCAGGAGATGACCAACACGGTGATGGCCCGGGCCAGGGCAAAGCCGAAGGGCTGACCCAGGGCCAGCTGAATCCCGAAGACAACCGCCGCGATGGCCAAGATAGCAGGCACGAACACGCCGGAGACCTTGTCGGCCACCTTGGCGATGGGGGCCTTGGTGGCGGCCGCGTCGCTGACCATGTGGATAATCTGGCTGAGCGTGGTGTCCTCCCCCACCCGGGTGGCCCGGCACTTGAGGAAGCCGCTTTGGTTCACGGTGGCGGCGGAAACGCTGTCGCCCTCACTTTTGTCCACAGGGATGCTTTCGCCGGTGAGGGTCGCCTCGTTGACGGCGCTGTGGCCCTCCAAAATGACGCCGTCCACGGGGATGTTTTCCCCCGGGCGCACCACAAAGACGTCGCCGGTCTGGACCTCCTCGATGGGCACTTCAGCCTCCTGTCCATCCCGGACTACCACGGCGGTCTTGGGCGCCAGCTTCATCAGGCTTTTGAGGGCGTCGGTGGTCTTGCCCTTGGACCGGGCCTCCAGCATCTTGCCCACGGTGATGAGGGTCAATATCATGGCGGCGGACTCGAAGTAGAAGCTGTCCATGAGGGCCATGGCCCTCTCACCGTCGCCCTTTACCACCGCGTCCGTCATGAGAAACAGGATCACCACGCTGTACACGAAGGAGACTCCGGAGCCCATGGCCACCAGGGTGTCCATGTTGGGCGCCCGATGCATGAGGCTGGTGAAGCCGCTGACAAAAAACTTCTTGTTGATGAGCAGGATGATGGCAGACAGGATCATCTGGACGAGACCCATGGCCACGTGGTTCCCCTCGAACCAGGCGGGGATGGGCCAATTCCACATATGGTGGCCCATGGAGAAGTACATGAGGACCAGCAAAAAGCCCAAGGACCACAGGAGCCGCTTCTTCAGCACCGGCGTCTCCCTGTCCTTCAGCGCCTCCTCCTCCGCGGTATGGTCCGCCTTCTTCGCCGCGCCCTTCTCCCGGCAGCCATAGCCCGCCGCCTCCACGGCCCGGATGATCTTCTCCGGGGCCACGTCTCCCTCCACGCCCATGGAGTTGGTCAAGAGGCTCACCGCGCAGGCGGTGACCCCTTCCACCCCGTTCACGGCCTTCTCCACCCGGGCGCTGCAGGCCGCGCAGCTCATGCCGGTGACGTCGTATTGCTTCATATCCGTTCTTCCTTCTGTTTCTGTGGTATGAGCATACCACGGGAAATTTGCCCCTGTCAACGGGATTTCACTCTTGACAACAGGGCCTCCCACCCGCCATACTGCAAGAGAAGAACGGAAAGGACGGATCGGCAATGAAACAGATCGCGGTGATCACCGGCGCGAGCAGCGGCATGGGCCGCCGGTGCGTGGAAACCTGCGGCCAGATGGGCCCCTTTGACGAGGTGTGGGTCATCGCCCGCAGGGAAGACAAGCTGGAAGCTTTGCGGGAAAGCGCTCCCTATCCCCTGCGGGTGCTGCCATTGGATCTCACGGACAGAGAAAGCTTCGACGTCTACGCCGCAGCCTTGGGGGAAGAGCCGGTGGAGGTCAAATTGCTGGTGAACGCGGCGGGCTTCGGCAAGTTTCGCAGCGTAATGGACACCCCTCTCGAGGTGAATCTGAACATGGTGGACCTGAACTGCCAGGCCATCCAGGCCATGTGCCAGCTGACCGTGCCCCACATGGGCGCCGGCAGCCATATCCTCAACTTCGCCTCCGTGGCAGCCTACCAGCCCATCCCCTATATCGACGTGTATGGGGCCAGCAAAGCCTTTGTGCTGAGCTACAGCCGGGCGTTGAATCGGGAGCTGAAGAGCCGAGGCGTCACGGTCACGGCGGTATGCCCCTTCTGGACCAAAACAGCCTTTTTTGATCGGGCCATCGACCCGGACCGGGAACCGGTGGTAAAGAAATATGACGTGATGTACGACCCCAAGGATGTGGTGGCCCAGGCCTGGCGGGACGTGAAGCGGGGCAAGGACATGAGCCGGTACGGCGGCGTGGCCCGCTTCAACGGGATCCTGGCAAAGCTCCTGCCTCACAGCTTCGTCATGGGCTATTGGATGCGGCAGCAGCGTCTGGACTGAGGGATGCGCCTATGCTTTCCTGGCTGAAACGAAAAAAGGCCCCCGCGAAGGCCTATGATGCAAACGTGTTGGAGCCCGTGATCCGCAGCAGCATCTGCACGGGCGAGAAGGTGGCCGGGTTTAGGGAGAAGGAGACCGGGCGCTTCCGGGAGGTGTGCCTGATCCGCACCCCCGACGATCTGGACGCCTTCAGGCGCAGGTATGGCGTCGAAGGGGACATCCCCACCATATATTGATGGAAAGGGCCGTCCGATGACGGCCCCTTTTTATTTCAGCAAATACTCCATGAAGATGGGGATCCGCTGCTCCCAAAACGCTTCGCTGTGCTGGGCGTCGGGGATCACCCGGGCGTCCACGTGGGCGCCCATGCGGGTGAGCATCTTGGCGGTTTGGAAAAGGCTCGTCAGGACGATCGTGTGCTTGCCCGCCTCGCCGGTGCCCATGTCCATATAGATGCGGGTGGGCGAGAGCAGGGGCGCCGCCGCCTGAAGCTCCTTCTCGTGGTGCCGGGCCGCCCAGAGGCTGGGGGACAGGGCCGCCGCCCGGGAGAAGGTGCCGTTGCAGGCCACGGCGGCGTAGATGGCCATGAGCCCGCCCATGGAGCTGCCCGCGATCAGGGTGTGCTCCCGATCGGGCAGGGTGCGGTAGTCCCGGTCGATCCGGGGCTTCAGTTCGTTGACGAACCAGTCCATGGTGAGCTGCCCACGGGCCTCGAACATCAGCTTCCCCTTCCACCAGATGTCGAAGGGCGTGTACTCGTTCATGCGGTTGTCGCCCTCCACATTGCACTCCACCGCCACCAGGATCAGGGGAAGCTTGCTTTTCTCCAGATACTGCTTCATGCCCCAGCTCTTGCCGTAGGTGGCGTGGCTGTCGTAAAAGACGTTGTGCCCGTCGAACATATAGAGCACCGGGTAGCGCTCCTCGCTCTGCTCGTACCCCTTGGGGGTGTAGATATACAGCCGCCGGGGCTTCTTGGTGGGCAGGGTGGGGATCTGGATCTTTTCCACGCGGATCATGGGCTTTGTCCTCGCTTCCGTTGTCATTATACAGTATTGTACTCCCTTTGCGTCGGCCCTGCAAGGGGCATGAAAAAGGCTCCCCGCAGGAAGCCTGAACATTTTATGGAATGACGCGAATGATCTCAAAATCCACGTCGCCGCTGCCCTCATGGGCGGTGGTCTCCACGGCGATGCGGCCATCGTCCAGGAAATAGGCGTCCGAATCCTCTCCCACGATCATGCCCTGTACGCCCGTCCCTGGATCGAAATAGGTGTCTTTACCTATCCGATAGCTGTCGGCGATCCTGTGGTCGATGGGCTTCGAGCCGCCCCACTGAAGGACCGCGCCGTCCGCGCCATAGAGCACGTAGGCGTCCGGATAATACACATAGTACTCGTAGGGAGAGCTGAAATCATATTCATAGTGGATCATCAGCGTCTGCCCGTCCTTGACGAGCCGGGTGAACCAGCCCTCCAGGGCCGGATACTGCGCCTCCATGTCTTTGGTTTCCGTCCAGCCGTCCCGGATGAGGGCCAGGATCACCGAATCCAGGCTCTTGCCCGGGATATACGCAAGATCCCATTCTCCGTATCGCTGACGGCC
>CADCMN010000070.1 GCA_902802575.1 uncultured Eubacteriales bacterium
CGCGGGGAAAGCGAACTCGTTGTAGTGGGTGCTTTGCAGCGCACGCTCCCGCTGTTCCACGGTGACCTGGGGGATGTTCCGCTTCACATAGGCGAAGGAACGGGGAGCGGGTACGTTGAGGGGATATTCCATACTGTTTCGTGCCTCCAATTCGATTTGATCAGAGATACCCCGGTCACCATGGCGGGCGCTCGCGCCCTGTGGCTGGCGGACAGCATCGGACCATATAAATTGTAACAATCCCCCTGCGCCGCGTCAACGCAGGGGGAAGAATATACTTTTTGGTTGCTTTTCTTTGCACTTTTTCTCCTTTGTATAAAGAGAAAAAGTCGCAAAAAACAGCCTATAAAACCTTGCTCAAAAACTCCTGCGTCCGCGGCTGCCGGGGGCGGTCCAGGAGTTCAGCGGGGACGCCCTGCTCCACGATGACGCCGTCGGCCATGAAGAGGATCCGATCCGCCACCTCCCTTGCAAAGCCCATCTCGTGGGTGACGATGACCGAAGTCATGCCCGCCTTGACCAGGGCGCGGATGACGCTGAGGACCTCGCCCACCATCTCCGGATCCAATGCGGAGGTGGGCTCGTCAAAGAGCATCACGTCCGGCTCCATGGCCAGGGCCCGCACGATGGCCAGCCGCTGCTTCTGGCCGCCGGAGAGCTTGCGGGGGTACTCGTCCTTCTTGTCCAGCAGCCCGATCCGTTCCAGAAGGCTCAGCGCCTGGGCTTCCGCCTCCGCTGGGGTCTTCTTTTTCAGAAGCACCGGGGCCAGGGTGATGTTCTGCAGCACCGTCATATGGGGAAAGACGTTGAAATGCTGGAACACCATGCCCATCTTCTGCCGGTACTGATCCACGTCGGTGCCTTTTTGATTGATCTTCTGGCCCTCGAAGATCACGTCGCCGCCGTCGGGCGTCTCCAGCAGGTTCAAACAGCGGAGGAAGGTGCTCTTGCCGCCGCCGGAGGGGCCGATGATGGCGATGGCCTCCCCCTGGTGGACCTGCAGGTCCACGCCCTTGAGCACCTGAAGGCCGCCGAAGCTCTTGGTCAGATTTCTGGTTTCGATCAGAACGGTGTCAGTCACTTTGCTTCAGCCTCCTTTCGTAGGCGCCCACCAGCTTGCTGAGCACAAAGGTGAGCACGAAATACAGCACGCCCACGATGATAAGGCTCTCGAAGGCCAGGTAGGTCTGGCCCTTCACCACCAGATAGGAGGTCATCAAATCCCCCACGAAGAAGGTGGACGCCAGGCTCGTCTCCTTGATGATGGTGACGAACTCGTTGCCCAGGGCCGGCAGGATGTTCTTGATGGCCTGGGGCAGGATCACCTTGGTCATGGTCTGGCTCTTGTTGAGGCCCAGGCTCCGGGCGGCCTCGGTCTGGCCTATGTCCACGGCCTGGATGCCGGAGCGGATGACCTCGGACACGTAGGCGGCGCTGTTGATGACCAGGGCCACGGCGATGCTGGCGAAGGTGCCGATCTCCAGAGCCGGCACCATCAGCGGCACGATGAAATAGCCGATGTACAGCTGCAGCAGCAGGGGCGTGCCCCGGATCACCTCCACGAAGGCGGTGACGACGGCCCGCAGGATCCCCAGCCGGGACATCTTCATGATCGCCAGCAAAGCGCCCAGGATGGCCCCGAAGAAGACCGTGATGGCCGCCAGGGCCAAGGTAACGCTGACGCCCTTGATGAGAAACACGTCCCAGTATTTCGTCAGGATCTTGATGATGTTTTGAAAGACGGTGGTGAATGTCATTGATTTTTACCTTTTTTATATGCCGCTTTTTCTCTTTATACAAAGGAGAAAAAGCGGCGGAAAAAGAGAAACTTATTTGGGATAAGGGAACAGGTGCGAAAGCCCTATATCCCAAGTAAAGTTCTTTTGCGGCCCTTTTCTTTCAAGAAAAGGGCCACAGGCTTTCAATCATTCCTTAATTGGTCGGCGCGGTGCCGTCGTCGTTATAGCTGACCTCCGACGCCGTGGGGATGCCGGCCAGGGTCTTGGCGTCCTCATACCAGCCGTCGTAGTAGTTGGCGGCCATGGCCTTGGCAAGGGCGGCGTTGACCTTCTTAAGAAGCTCCGTGCTCTGCTTGTTCAGCAATATCACGTTGTTCTCGTACTTGGGATCCACCTCGAAGTCGAAGCCCGTGAAGGCGATGTCGGGGTTGTTGGCGATGATGGCTTCGCCGTTGCCGTGGGCCACGGCCAGGGCGTCGATCTTCCCGGTCTGCAGGGCCAGCACCGCGTCGTCGATGCTCTTATAGACCACCAGCTCCGCCCCGGCGGGAATCAGGGAATCCTTCACCAGCTGCTCCTGCAAGGAGGAGGTCTGGGCACCCACCTTCAACCCCGCGAAGCTCGCCTCGGTGGTCAGCGCGCCTTCCTTGGCCTTGACGGTGATGACGGACTGCTGGGTCTCGTTGTCGCCGGCGATATAGTAGTCGGAGAGCAGGAAGTTCTCCGCCCGGTCCGGCTTCCAGGAGAAGCCGGATATGGCCATGTCCACGGAGCCCAGCTGCACCGCCGTCATGCAGGCGTCGAAGCTCATGGGCTTGATCTCCAGCTCCATGCCCAGCTCGTCGGCCAGGAAGTTGGCCAGCGTCACGTCGAAGCCCACGTACTGTTCCTGGCCGCTTTTGCTGGTATCCACGAACTCCATGGGCGCAAAGTCCGGCGACATGGCCACGGTCAGCTTCTTGCTTTCCTTCCTGCACCCGACAACGCTCAGCAGCAGGGCCGCCGCCAGCAGGATGATGATCGCTCTTTTCATTTTTATTCCCTCCGTTTTATTGTGTTGCCCCGTAGTATACACGCATTATTATGCTTTGTCAATGCATGTTTATGATTTTTCTTTCCCTTATTTTCGATTTTTCATTTTATCTATGCGTTTATTATGCATTTCCAAAGGAGTCGGGGGCTTCCGCCGTCGCCCCTTGTCGCCATGAGACAGGCCCCCGGGATCGCATGGCTCGGAAAGCGGCGCCGGCGCCGAAGCGCAAAAAAAGAGGGCGGCTCCTAAGTGGAGCGCCCTCTCGGGATCCCGAGGAAAGAGCCGATGCTCAGTAGTTTTCCGGCACGCGGATGTTCCGCCAGTCGGAAACATCGGTCTGACCATGATTGTTGTGCCCGATGGCCAACAACGTGCCGTCCGCCTTCAAAGCCAGGGTGTGGTTCCTGCCGGCGGCGACGGCCACAATGTCACGCCAGCCGTATACGTCGCACTGACCATAGGTGTTCTCGCCGGTGGCCACCACCGTGCCATCCTGCTTGAGGCCGAAGGTGGCGTTGCCAAGGGCCGAGATGGCCACGATGTCCCGCCAACCGTATACATCGCACTGGCCCTTGTTGTTCTGGCCGGTGGCGATCACCGTACCGTCCGCCTTCAGGGCCACCGTGTGCCACGAACCGGCGCTGATGGCCACGACATCGCTCCAGCCGTCCACGTTGCATTGACCGTAGTTGAAGTTGTAGGATGCAGACGCCTTATAGGTGCTGGCCACCACCGTGCCGTCGGATTTGAGACCGATGGTGTGATACGCACCGGTGGCGATGGCCACGATATCCGTCCAATCGGTGATGTCCAGCTGGCCGTGATTGTTCTGGCCCGCGGTCACCACCGTGCCGTCCGCCTTCAGACCCACCGTGAAGGATTCGCCGGTGTCGATGGCCACGATGTCCCGCCAAGTGTCAACGTCGCACTGACCGAAATTATTCTTCTGATCGCCCGTGAACTTGGTGGCCACCACCGTGCCGTCCGCCTTCAGACCCACCGTGAACCGCCAGCCGGCAGCTACGGACACGATGTCCCGCCAGCTGGACACGTTGCACTGACCGTTGTCGTTCCAGCCCACCGCCAGCACCGTGCCGTCTTCCTTCACGGCCACCGTGTGGATATAGCCGTCAATCACATGCCCGGCTTTTCTGAGGATGGCCGCCCGGCAATTCTTTCGATAGGTCTCGCTGTCCTTGTATCCCTCCAGCGCAGCGAAGGCGTTCGCGGCCTCCTCATACTGCTTGGCGTTGTAAAGGTCCACCGCCGCCTGGTAGGCTTGCTCCTGAAGGCCGACCCGGCAAGCTTTGATCTGATCGTCGCTGTCCTTGAACCCGTCCAGCGCTTCAAAGGCGTCTATGGCTTCCTCGTACTTGCCGGCTTCATACAGCGCCATGGCGGCATTGTACTTCTTTTCCTTGATACCGGTCTTGCAGGCTTTTATCTTGGCGTCGCTGTCCATGTACCCGTTCAAGGCCTCGAAGGCGTCGATGGCCTCCTCATACTCGCCGGCCTCATAGAGGGCCACCGCCTTGTTATAGTTGCGGTTGGGGATAAGGACCTTGAGGACCAAAAACACCGCCGCCACACATACCACGATGGTGGGGATCAGGATGGCCAGAGCGATCTTAATGCCTCTGCCGGCGGTCCCCCTGTCCGTCCGTTCCTCCTGAGTTTCCTCCTGTTCAGCCGCCCGTCTTGCCGCTGCGCGCTCTCTCGCCTCCGCTTTGGCCGCCGCTTCCCGATCCGCCTGTTCCTGTGCAAGGCGAACGCCCTCGGGGGCGGCGGGCGCATCGTCCTCACCGGACCAAACGGTGCCGTCCTCCAGGACCACCTGTTTCACCCGCACCGCGAAGGAGCGAGTGGCGTCAGGCACGGGGATGGCCGTTCTCTGGCCAAAGGTCTCCCCTGGCTGGGCGGCAAGATCCCTATACAGGAAATCGGCCGCGCCCTGCAGCTCAGCACCGTTGGGATCGACGCAGGTCAGCGCCACCTGAACAGCCTTGACGGGGCTATCGCCCATGTTCTGGAACCGAAGCTGGGCTAAAAGCCTTCCGGATTGATTATCCTTGAGCAGATTCCCGCCCGTGACGGCAACGGGCGCTCCCTTGGCAAGGGGACCGATCGGCAAAGAAAAGAGCTTGACATACCGTTCGTTCATGATTTTGTTATCCTCCTGATGGGATTCTATAACATATATACTATATCATGTCGAAATCGAAAAGACAATCTTTTTTCCCGTTCTCCGACAAATCCCCTCGCTGTGGCGGAAGGATGACCTTGAGCAACGCGCCAAAATCGGCTCCTTCTCGGTTGACATGAAGAAGCGAAAATGGTATATATAAAATGAATTGAAATGGTCATTTGATCATTTGCAAGTTGCTCCAGAACTATTATGAAAAGGAAAGAGGTTTGTGAAATGAAACAGCTGGATTTGACCCGCTACGGCATCACCGGCACCAAGGAGATCGTCTACAATCCCTCCTATGAGCTCCTGTTCCACGACGAGATGGACCCCGCCCTGACGGGCTACGAGAAGGGACAGCTGTCCGAGCTGGACGCCGTCAACGTCATGACCGGCGTGTACACCGGCCGTTCCCCCAAGGATAAGTTCATCGTCATGGACGAGAACTCCAAGGACACCGTCTGGTGGACCACCGAGGGCTACAAGAACGACAACCATCCCGCCTCGGAGGAGACCTGGGCCGCCGTGAAGAAGATCGCCCAGGAGGAGCTCTCCAATAAGAAGCTGTACGTCGTCGACGCCTTCTGCGGCGCCAACCCCGACACCCGCATGTCCGTCCGCTTCATCATGGAGGTGGCCTGGCAGGCCCACTTCGTCCGCAACATGTTCATCCAGCCCACCGCTGAGGAGGAGGAAGCCTTCGAGCCCAACTTCGTGGTGTATACCGCGTCCCTCGCCAAGGTGGAGAACTACAAGGAGCTGGGCCTCAACTCCGAGACCGCCGTGGTCTTCAACATCACCAGCCGGGAGCAGGTCATCCTCAACACCTGGTACGGCGGCGAGATGAAGAAGGGCATGTTCTCCATGATGAACTACTACCTGCCGCTGCAGGGCATCGCGTCCATGCACTGCTCCGCCAACACCGACATGAAGGGCGAGAACACCGCCATCTTCTTCGGCCTCTCCGGTACCGGCAAGACGACGCTCTCCACAGACCCCAAGCGCCTCCTCATCGGCGACGACGAGCACGGCTGGGACGACAACGGCGTGTTCAACTTCGAGGGCGGCTGCTACGCCAAGGTCATCAACCTCGACAAGGACTCCGAGCCCGACATCTACAACGCCATCCGCCGGAACGCCCTCCTCGAGAACGTGACGCTGGATGAGAACGGCAAGATCGACTTCGCCGACAAGTCCGTCACCGAGAACACCCGCGTCAGCTACCCCATCGAGCACATTGAGAACATCGTCAAGAAGGTGCGCCCCATCTCCGCCGGTCCCGACGCGAAGAACGTGATCTTCCTGTCCGCCGACGCCTTCGGCGTGCTGCCCCCCGTGTCCGTGCTGACGCCCGATCAGACCAAGTACTACTTCCTCTCCGGCTTCACGGCGAAGCTGGCCGGCACCGAGCGCGGCATCACCGAGCCCACCCCCACCTTCTCCGCCTGCTTCGGCCAGGCCTTCCTGGAGCTCCATCCCACCAAGTACGGTGAGGAGCTGGTGAAGCGCATGGAGAAGTGCGGCGCCAAGGCGTATCTGGTGAACACCGGCTGGAACGGCTCCGGCAAGCGCATCTCCATCAAGGACACCCGCGGCATCATCGACGCCATTTTGAACGGCGACATCCTCAACGCGCCCACCAAGATGATCCCCTACTTCAACCTGGAAGTGCCCACGGCCCTGCCCGGCGTGGACCCGAAGATCCTGGATCCCCGGGACACCTACGCCGATCCCAACCTCTGGGAGGAGAAGGCCAAGGACCTGGCCGGCCGGTTCATCAAGAACTTCAAGAAGTACGAGACCAACGAAGCCGGCAAGGCCCTGGTCCCCGCCGGTCCCCAGCTGTAAGCCGATCCCCGGCCCAGGCAACTGACGCTGCACGGGGCGACGCCACAGGCGTCGCCCCGTTTTCCGTTTGGCGGCTTTTGTGTGCGTCTTGCAAGAAATCTCTTGCCAACCGCCCCCGCCTGTGGTACAATATCTTGCAACGCCGGTGTGATGGAATTGGCAGACGTGACGGACTCAAAAAATCTTTCTCCGTTTGCCGTTCAGAACTCCGGAAATCCCCAAGTTTAGGGATTTTTTGACAACCGAAAATCGAAAAATTAGACTTTTGGCCTCCACCGTGGCCTCCGATTTCCAAAAAGCGGAAAAAAGCCGAAAATCTAAGCAAATTTGCCGGTGTGATGGAATTGGCAGACGTGACGGACTCAAAATCTGTCATTTCCCGCCGAAGGCGCAAAAAAGTCCCTAATTTAGGGCGTTTTGAGAATTGAAGAATCACGGTTTTCGCATTTTGGCCTCCATTTTGGCCTCCGATTTCCGGAGTTTTTCCAGAGGCCTATACGAAAAGAAGGTTTTTGCCGGAATGATGGAATTGGCAGACGTGGCGGACTCAAAATCCGCTGGGCTAATACCCCGTGTGGGTTCGAGTCCCACTTCCGGCACCACGAAACCCCAGTAAATACTGGGGTTTCGAGCTTTTTGGGGCTCGAATATCGGGTGCCTGATCCGTTACGCTCGCTATCATCATTTTTTCGTTTTTCAGAATTTTTGATGATCGATTTCCCCAGCGATTATGCGGCTTTCCGGATTTTTGGGGGCCATTTTGGAGGCCACAGGCTCTTTCCTCTGTGCTCCGTTTCCCGGGAAAAAGCCGATAATCGCCTCTGCTGAAGCAACCTTGGACGAGTAATCAAGATGGGTATAGATGTTGCTGGTAGTGGCGATATCGCTGTGGCCCAGCCATTCCTGAATATCTTTCAGTGCAACGCCCTGAGAGTACAGCAGACTGGCGCAACTGTGCCTCAAGTCATGAAAACGAATGCGACGAAGCCTGTTTTTTTCCAGAAACTCCGGAAACGCCTGCGTCAGGTAGTTCGGCTTGATCAGTTCGCCCATCTCGTTTACATAGACGTAGTCTTTATAGTTTTTACAATAGCAATCTCCGCAGATACGACGGTTGGCATCCTGCTTGTCCCGGATTGCGTACAACAGATCCTCGAACGGTTTCACAAGAGGAAGTGTCCGATGAGAAGATTTCGTCTTGGTACGATCCTTTTCTATCAGCGTTATTTTTCCGTCCACCATTGCTTGTGTGACTGTGTGCCGAATGGTGATGGTTTTTCGCTCGAAATCAATTGCGCTCCATTTCAACCCGCACACTTCACTGCGACGAAGCCCGTAAAACGCCGCCAGAATCACGCCCAGCTCAAGATTGGTACCTTTCACTGCCCGGAATAGAGCGTCAAGCTCAGCCTCTTTGTAGGGAATGACCTCAAAGCGTTCCTTGCGCGGTCTTTGAACCTTGTCGGCAGGATTGCTCTCGATCAAATCCGTCCGATAGGCATATTGCAGTGCTTTCCGGATATTCGCATGACGGTGAATCACTGTATTCGCGCTGACGCCGCATACATCCATCTCATAGGTGTAGTAATCCTGGATGTGCTTAGGCGTAACATCACGAAGCAAAAGCTTCGGATGGCGCTTGTCGAAGTACGGAATGATTTTGTTCCGGATCGCTTTTTCATATGCAACGTAGGTAACGGTTTCCACACTGGAACGCATCATTTTCAACCAGTCTCTCAGAAAATCCGTAAATCGGATATCGTTCGGCATGATAGTCATGCCGCTGCTTGCCGCCTGCATGCGATATCTGAGCGTTTCTCCCATTTCCTGCTCCGCTTTTCTCAGCAGTTCCTCGGCGCGTTTTTTGTTGCCTTTTACGGGCAATTTTGTCGAACGAGATGCCGATCGCCGAATACCGTTTTCGTCCGTGTAACTTAAGACGATATGATAAATACCGCCCTTGTCTCTCAGATGTCCTGCTACCATTGTTTTTCTCCTTTCTTTGTAGCGTGTATTCATCTGCCATTGACACGGACAGGGTAACACCCTCTCCGTGCCAATGGCAATTCTGTGATAGCTTACGAAACGGATTTTTGGAGGCCAGTTAGGTATTCGATCACGAACACCTTCGGGATTCTGTACCGTTTTCCAATCCAATAGCTTTGGATCTCGCCGCTTTTCAGCAGCCGGTAGACGCTCTTGGTGCTAGTACCGCCGAGCATCTCGCACAGCTGTTCTACGTTGACTACATCAGGATAGTCGGTAAACATCACCTTGTAGTAGTCCTGCAGTTCTCTCTTGCGCATGTCGGTTACCTCAGCGAGCGTCATCCCCGCGGCTTCGCTGCTTCTGCTTAACCGGAGGATTATTCTGTTCTTCCAGCATTCGCAGAATCGACCGTTGAATATCGCGTATGCTATACTCTGCAGGAAAGAAGCGCCGGATGTCCTGCACCGGTATGCTGACGTGTTCCCGCTGGTTGGCTTTCTGTTCTGACATCACCGCCATGATGCCGTCTTCGTCC
>CADCMN010000071.1 GCA_902802575.1 uncultured Eubacteriales bacterium
GCCCTGATGCAGGAGCTGATAGAACGAATGCTGGCCGTTGGTGCCCGGTTCGCCGAAAATGACAGGTCCGGTGGGATAAGCGACCGGCTCGCCGAAGCGGTTGACATGCTTGCCGTTGGACTCCATGTCGAGCTGCTGCAGGTGCGCAGGGAAGCGGCTGAGCGCTTGTGAATAGGGCAGCACGGCGGTGACCGGATAGCCCAGCACATTGCGCTCGTATACGCCGATCAGCGCGTCAAGCATAGAGGGATTCTTCAAAGGATCACTCTCTTTTGCCGTCAGATCCGCCGCATGGGCGCCGGCCAGGAAGCGTGCGAACACTTCGGGACCGAACGCCAGCGACAGCACCACGCCGCCGACGCAGGAAGTGGAGGAATAGCGCCCGCCAATGAAGTCGTCCATGAAAAACGCTGCCAAGTATTCATCGGATTTTGCCAGCGGTGAAGTCTCGCTGGTGACGGCGACCATGTGTTTGGAGGGGTCCAGCCCCGCGTCTCTCAGCGCGTTCTTGACAAAGGTTTCGTTGGTCAGCGTTTCAAGCGTGGTGCCGGACTTCGAGACCAGCACGAACAGGCTGTGCTTCAGATCGATCGATTTGAGCACGTTCGCGGCATCGTCGGGATCCACGTTGCTGATAAAACGGGCTTCGAGCCGGAATGCGCCGTTCTCTTTGGCCCAGTTTTCCAGCGCCAGATACATGGCGCGGGGTCCTAGGTCGCTTCCGCCGATGCCGATCTGCACGACGGTCGTGAACTTCTCGCCGTCGGCGTTGGCGATCTCTCCTGCATGAACCTTTTGGGCAAACTCAGCCGCTTTTTTCTGCTCACCGGCATAGAATGCGCCCTTGTCCACGCCGTCCACGATCACGGCATCTCCCAGCTGACCTCTTGTCAGCTGGTGCAGCACCAGACGCTTTTCACCGGTGTTGATCATTTCACCGTTATACAGCGCGGCGTACTTCTCCTCCAGCTGCGCCTCCCGGGCAAGCTCCGTCAGGAGGGAGAGCAGTTCGTCGTCTACGGCCTTCGCTGCGTAGTTGTAGGCAAGTCCGCAAGCCATCGGCACCGTGTACTTCGAGACACGCTGCGCACCGCTTTCGCCCGCCATCGCTTCCGGCAGGTGTACGCTGCCTTTTTTTGCTTTCAGCTTTTCAAAAGCCGTCAGCGTATCGAGATTGTTCCAATGCAACATAGTTTCGTTTTCCTCCTTGAACCGGCATGAAGTATTGAAGTTTCTTCAGTGTGCTCATTTCAGCACGTCGGGAAGTTCGTCCCAGCCTTCGGGCACTTTAGACGCTTCCTCAATCTGACGGTAAAAGTTTACCATTTCCGGGGAGATTTTTCAATCCCGCCGAAGCCAAAATTGCTGTCCTCATTTGAAAGCGGCAAGCGGGTATTTCTCCGTGATTTCCATCCCCTGCCGCTTTCGTCCGTTTCCCGTGAGGATCTGTGCCGGACAGAAGTATAAGAAAAAGACCGATGTAATAGACCTTGCATTTTGAGAAAGGTGCCGTCAAAACCAAGCCAGGAACGGAAGCAAAACAATCGCTGCCGTTATTCCCACAATCAGAAGAACCATCGACAGGCAGCCGCCCCCGCGGTTGCCGTTGTCTTCCTCCTCATCGTCATCGTCCATGAACAGAAGGAAGGCTTCTTCCTCCTCTTCTTCGGATATATATGAATTGCTCCGTCAAAGACATCATTAAATTCTTCAATCGAAGTTGACGTAAACTGTTGTTGAATAATATCTTCAACAGCATTTTTCGATAGTGCACGGTATTTGTACAGCCTTGGAATTGTATCAGGCACAGAATACGATTCTATTCCGAGTCCTTTCCTTAAAAACGAAAAGGTTTCCTCCCGAAAAGTTTTTTCCTGAATTATATCAATGTATTCCTTGTGCTTACCCATCATAACCCCTCACAAAAAATGTGTCGTAAAATAAAACCTCTGAGACATAGCCTGCAACTGTTGCATTGCCATAGCACTGTCGTCAATCTTGTCGATCTGTGCCAGGCGATGAAGTTTCTGCGCTTGCGAGAGCGAAGGAGAGATTTGATCCCGATCCATGATCTCCTGAACAATTTCCTGGTCGGCTTCATCCAGATAAACGTAGTGTTTATAGGCTTTTTTGGCGTCCCCGGCGGGATTCGAACCCACGGCCTTCCGCTTAGGAGCAAAACCTTGAATTTGCAAATCCCTATGTACGGGGCTTTCTTAGTCCGGAAATAGGGCTTTTTTACACTTCCAAAATGCCAATAAGTATATATGAATAGGACATTTATCAATAAAAATGTTGGTATTTTGCTTGCAAGCTACTATTATGGTCACAGTTTACTATTTTTTGTGTGGCAACCTCCCTTTGATCACAACAAAGCCAGGCGCGATTGGACTGTAAAAGATATGCGGAAATAAACGGCCATCAAATGCGGGGAGAGAAGCCAAGTAACAGCATACCTATGGCAGTGGAAATAGCGCTGGTGAATGTTGCAGTAAAGGTCTGTACAGAAAAAGCTACGCCCTGATTGCGCTGGCCGGTCACATAGTGGCCGTATTCCGCGCAGTCGGCAATGAACATAGCTCCCGTAACGGCGCCTGCGCTTCCGAAAAGCGTTTTGATCGCGCACATCGTAAGGTAGAGAGGAATATTCTCGTAGCCTATGTAAAAAATAATGATACCAAACACTTGCAAAAGCATTGAGCAAGGCGTCGCGAGGCCGACGTGGAACATGGAGACCGGCACTTCACGGCTCATCAGAAAGGCGACCGGGATACGTACGAAAAATGCTCCGATGATGCCCTGGACCGGCAGCTCAGCAAGGTCCGCAACCGCATCCGGCACGAGACTAATCCCCAAGTCCTGTCCAAGAACCGGCTGGACTGGGCCGAAATCACCCGGCAGATCCAGTCCCTGTGCCAGCGGATCAAGCGCTTCCAGCGCATCCAGTGAGACACGCCTCGCCTGCTGAACCTTCTCAAAACGGAGCTCCGGGCAAAGCATGCGTTCAAGCATCCGATCAAGAAACAGCAAAAACAAAGAACTCGCACCTATGATCTGGAACGATAGAAAGGGAATGTTGCAAAATCTCAAAACAGTAAAATGCTCTCGGAAGTGATTCTCGGGGGATTTTTGCTGTAGTAGACAAATACTATTTCACTCTATTATAACCATCAGCCGGGAGGACCCGGCTGATGAACTTGCGATGCAAACAGGAGATTTGCCTATGGTATTATTCTTAGTCTGAGAGCAACGTTGAATCAATACTTCTTCGCATCCTTCACATGAAGGAGGTGGTCCTCATAGGCGGCTAGGTTCCGAGGGTTCTCGGAGACCTCCGTGTCGCCCACCCGCCACCAGGCGCCATAGCCCTCGGTCATGGACTTGGGCAGGACCCGGATGTCGAACACCACGGGCACGCCCTCTATGGTCTTGGCCTCCTTGAGGGCCGCGTACAGCTCCGGGAGGGAACGGATGGTGTAGGCCTTGCATCCGTAGCCCTCGGCGATCTTCGCAAAGTCCACCGGCATGAAGGGGCCGGAGTGCTCCCCGTCCTCGCCCCTAAAGCGGAGCTCGGTGCAGAGGGTGTCGTTGCCGTGTCCCACCTGCAGATTGTTGATGCAGCCGAAGGAGGCGTTGTTGAACACGCAGACGTTGATCTTCTTGTGCTCCTGGACGGCGGTCAAAAGCTCCGAGTGGAGCATGACGAAGCTGCCGTCGCCCACCATGGCGTACACGTCCCTATCTCCGATGGCGTACTTGACGCCCAGGGCCCCGGAGACCTCGTAGCCCATGCAGGAGTAGCCGTACTCCATGTTGTAGGTGTCCACGGCCCGGGCGCACCACATGCGCTGCATGTCGCCGGGCAGGGACCCGGAGGAGCCGATGGCCACGTCCTCGGGATCGATGGCGAAGTTGATGGCCCCCAGCACCGTGGTCTGGGTGAGGCAGGCGTCCAGGTCATGGGCGAACCTGTCCGCGGAGGCGGCGTTGGCGTCGTTGACCTCGGGCACGTAGCCCTCCTTGTACTCGATGTGCTGCAACCGGTGGAGCTCCCTGGCCCAGCGGTCCCGGGCCCCTTCGATCTCGCCCGCATAGGGGGCCCGGTAGCCCTTGAGCTCCGCCAACAAGGCCGGCAAAGCCCGCTTGGCGTCGGCGATGACGGGCACGGCGTCCAGCTTCAGGGCTTGGAACTCGGACACGTTGATGTTGACGAATTTGGCGTCCTCACGGAACAGCCACTTGGAGGAGGTGGTGAAGTCGGTATAGCGGGTGCCCACGCCGATGATCACGTCCGCTTCCTTGGCGATCTCGTTGGCCGCGGAGCAGCCCGTGACACCGATGCCGCCCAGGTTCAGGGGGTGATCGTAGACGACGGCGCTCTTGCCCGCCTGGGTCTCCGCGAAGGGGATGCCCGTGGTCTCGGCGAAGGTCTTGAACTCCTCATGGGCCTCGCTGTAGCGGACGCCGCCGCCGCAGATCAGCAGGGGCTTTTTCGCGGCGCGGATGACCGCGGCCGCCTCGGAAAGGGCCTCCGCCTCCGGCAGCCGCCGGGCCAGGCGATGGACCCGCTTCTGGAAGAAGGACTCGGGGTAGTCGTATGCCTCGCCCTCCACGTCCTGGGGGATAGCCAGGCACACCGCGCCGGTGTTGGCCGGGTCCGTCAGCACCCGGAAGGCGGAAAGTAGCGCGCTCATGAGCTGCTCGGGACGGACGATGCGGTCCCAATAGCGGCAGACGGCTCGAAAGGCGTCGTTGGTGGAGATGGACAGGTCGTGGATCTGCTCGATCTGCTGCAGCACCGGGTCCGGCTGGCGGCAGGCGTACACGTCGCCGGGCAGGATCAGCACCGGGATATTGTTGGCGGTGGCGGTGGCGGCAGCGGTGACCATGTTGGCGGCGCCGGGGCCTACGGAGGAGGTCACGGCGATGATCTTTTTGCGCTTCATCTGCTTGGCGAAAGCCACGGCGGTATGGGCCATGCCCTGCTCGTTCTTGCCCTGCCAGACCTTCAGGCGGCAGGTCTCCTGCCGCAGCGCCTGCCCCAGGCCCACCACGTTGCCGTGGCCGGGCAGCATGATGACACCTTCCACGAAGGGATGCTCCACGCCGTTATAGGCGATGTATTGGTTCTCCAGAAAACGTACCAGGGCCTGGGCCATGGTCAAGCGAACGGTCTTCATGCTTCCCTCCTGATGAAATGAGATTAGTCTTTGAAAATGTGATCGTTGGCGTCCGGCTTCCAGAGCCAGGCGTGCTCGGGATCGTCGATGCGGGTCTTCTGCCAGGGGTCGCCGGGAAGATGCCGGATGCCCCAGGCGTAGCACATGGCGTAGCCCGGCGCGGCCACCTGGGAATGGAACCCATGGTTGATGACGGCGAGGCCGTTGTGATGGGTCTCGTATATCTGGCCGTTAGCAAAGCCCGCACCGAAGCCCTGGGGATAGTCGAAACGGTAGAAATAGACCTCCGGCTGGGGGTGATGATGGGGCGGATAGGAGGACCACTTGCCGGGGAAGTTGAGGACCTCGCCCAGGACCATGTTGGAGAAAGGCGCGTTCTCATAGTCGAAGAAGGTCTTGATCTCCCGGCGCATGGCGCCCATGAGCTCCCCCTTGGCCCCGGCGTGCTGGACCTGGACCGTCTCGGGGGTGTAGAGCACGGGCTCGTAGTCCCGCTCGTTGACGGTCTGCTGGATGAACAGCTCCGCGTGGGATTTGGCGATCAGGCTGATTTTGGTCCGCCGAGGGGCCAGCAGGCAATAGGCCTCGTGGCGGAAGCAGTCGGGACGTTCGATCAGGACCGTTTTCTCCCCGTAGGTCAGCTCCGCGGCACCTTCGAACAGCAGCACGGCGGTCTCCTTTTCAGGCTCGTAAATGGCGTAGGCGTCGCCCGGCTCCAGCACCAGCAGTCCCACGTCCATCATGGTGCCGAGATCGTCCCGGGCGGCGTCGATATAGGCGTTGTAGCCCCGATGGAGCTTCTTGTCGAAGTACATAGCTTTCTCCTTTTACAGCCCCGTGTGCGCGGCGATATATTTGCGGCCCTTGATGGCGTATTCGAGGGGGTTCGCCTTGGCGGGGTCCTGCTCGGCCTCCACCAGGAGCCAGCCCTCATATTTGGCGTCGGACAGGACCTTGAACACCGGGTCGAAATCCACGTCCCCGTCCCCGGGCACGGTGAAGGCCCCGTTGCGCACGGCGGTCAAAAAGCTCCAATCCTTGTCCCGGGCTTCCTTCACCACGGAAAGGCGCATGTCCTTCAGGTGGACGTGGCCCACCCGATCCACGTACTTCTTCAGCATGGCCAGGGGGTCCTCCCCGGCGAAGGTGAAGTGGCCCGTGTCGTAGCAGAGGAACACGTAGCGGGGGTCGGTGTTGGCCATCATCCGATCGGTCTCCGCGGCGGTCTGGACCACGGTGCCCATGTGGTGATGGAAGCAAAGCTTGAAGCCCCGCTCCACGGCCGCCTTGCCGAGAGCGTCCAGGCCTTTACAGAGGCGATCCCACTCCGCGTCGTCCATGACGTGCTTGTGGTTGCCGGTCAAAATGGGGGTGTCCACCTGGCCCTGGATGGAATAGCTCTGCTCGGACACGTTGATCCGGTCAGCGCCCACGGCGGTGAGGAAGTCCAGCTCCCGGTTGAAGTCCGCCAGATTCTCCTCGAGAGGCTTGGTCAGCAGGAAGGAGGAGAACCAGCGGCTGGCGATCCGCATGCCGCGCAAATCCAGCTCCCACTTCAGTTCCTGGGGGTCCTTGGGATACTTGTTGCCGATCTCGCAGCCGGTGAACCCGGCGAGGGCCATCTCGCTGACGGTCTGGCGGAAGGTGTTCTCCGCGCCCAGCTCGGGCATATCGTCGTTGCACCAGCCGATGGGCGCGATGCCCAGCTTCACTTTCTTAGGGTCAAACAGTGCCATG
>CADCMN010000072.1 GCA_902802575.1 uncultured Eubacteriales bacterium
AGCAGCGCCGCGATGGGTCTTGATCTTTGGCATGTTCTTTCCTCCTGATAGATTTTAATTCTTCGGTGCCAGCACCATGTACATGTTCCTGCCCTCCTGCTTGGGCGCCCTTTCCTGGGTGGCCTTGTCGGAGACCATGTTGTAGAAGGTGGTCATAACGTCTTCGCCGATATCGCCCCGGGTGATCTGGCGGCCCCGGAACCGGATGCTCACCTTCACCTTGTTGCCGTCCTGCAAAAACCGGGAGCAGGCCTTGGCCTTGACCTCCATGTCATGCTGGTCGATGGTGGCGGAGAGGCGGATCTCCTTGATCTCGATGATCTTCTGGTTTTTCCGCTGCTCCTTTTCCCGCTTCATCATGTCATAGCGATGCTTGCTGTAATCCATGAGCTTGCAGGTGGGGGGATTGGCATTGGACAGCTTGACCAGATCCAGCTCTCGTTCGTCGGCCAGGCGCTGGGCGGCCCGGACATCCATGATGCCCAACTGGACGCCGTTTTCGTCGATCAGGCGAACTTCCGGGTCACGGATCTCCTCGTTGATAGGCAGTTCTTGCGTAGCGATGGGTCAACACCTCCTAAAAAAATAGCGGACGCAAATGCGCCCACCACGAAAAAGTCCCATCATACCGTGCCTGATTTGTTTCAATCGGCAGGTGAGAGGCGGGCGCCTCTGCTTAAGCGTATTTATTATAGCGACCGACCTCGGCGCTGTCAAGGATTTTTTTGCGGGTTTTCAACCTTTTTTCAGGAAAGCAGCCCGCTTTTGAAAATGTATACGCCCAATGCGATATGCACGATCAGGCATAGGGGCACCAGCACCCGGAACTTCAAGTGCTTCGTTTTGTGGCGAAAGAGCTCCATCCCCAGGAGCGCGCCCAAGGAGCCGCCCAGGGCGGCCGCCAGCAGGAGCGTCGCCTCCGGGATCCGCCAGGCGCCTTTCTTCGCTTTTGCCTTATCGACACCGTAAAGAAGGAAAGCGAAGAGATTCACAGCGGCCAGGATCAGCAAAAACCATTTCATATGCGTTCCTCCTGTTCCGAGGGGCGGGAGAGGGGCCAGACCTTGGGAAAATGCTTGTGACCCAGCTGTTCCGCCCAGTTCTCCGGGTAGTGGGATTCGTAGGGGATATGCTGCAGGGAACGTTTTTTCACGTTGCGGGGCAGATTCGCCCAGAGAAAAGAGGGGATCCCCACCGCCGGCAGATAGAGCGGCCCCAGCAGGGCGGACTGGAAGGTATGGCCGTACTCATGGGCCAGCATCCGCTGCTTCTGTTCGGACCGTAAATCGCCGGGCACAAAGATGAACATGCCCAGGGAGACGCCGCCCCAATCTCCGTCGTGGAGGGTGGCCAAAGCGCCGCCCACCCGCTTATGGGGACAGCGGCGGTATTTGATGGCCATGGCGAGGCCCAACAGAGTCTGGGGCAGGCCCCACGTCCATTGCCACAGCCGATAGATCGCTATTTTCCAACGTTTCATGTTCTCACTATAGCATCATCCGCGAATACCGTCAAGAAAGCATAAGCTGGAGAAAACCGACATAGAATAGGGACATGGAACGCAAACGAGATATCTGGCCCTATGTTGTCTTTATTCTCCTGTCCCTGCTGACCGGCGGCTTCGCCACGCTGGTGTCTATGGACGGGATGAAAGCCTTTCAATACCTGCCTCAGTCGCCGTTAACGCCGCCGCCGGTGGTGTTCTCCATCGTCTGGTCCATTCTCTATATCCTCATGGGCGTGTCTGCGGCCCTGCTGTACACGGCGTCGCCGCGGGGGTTGAAGGATCAGCATCTGCTGTACGGCGGGACGCTGCTGCTGAACTTCCTGTGGCCGGTGCTCTTCTTCGCGCTGGAGCTGCGCCTCGCCGCCCTGGTGACGCTGCTGGTCATGCTGGCCTTGGCCATCGGCACGGTGATCCGCTATCGCCCCGTCAGCAAGCCGGCTTCCTGGCTCCAGCTCCCGTATACCCTGTGGCTGTGCTTTGCCTTCTACCTGAACCTCACGGCATATCAACTGAACGGATAAAGCAAAGGAGCAGGCGATTTTGCCTGCTCCTCGACTTTTTTTGCTTTACAGCAGTTTTTCCAGCTCGTCCACGGTGTCCGAGAACACCTTCAAAGCGTTCTTTACGGTGTCGGGCTGGGTGAGGTCCACCCCTGCGATCTTCAGCTCGTTGAGCGGGTAGTCGCTGCCGCCGGTGGTGAGGAACCGGAGGTAGCCGGAGGCGTCGCCGGTGGCGAGGATCCGGTCCGCGATGGCCACGGCGGAGGAGAAGCCGGTGGCGTACTGGTACACATAGAAGCCCCGGTAGAAGTGGGGGATATAGCTCCACTCGGGATCGATGTCCGGGTCGATCTCGGCCCCGTCGTAGTAGAGGGCCACGAGATCGTGGTAGACCTGGTTCAGAGTGGACGCGGTCAGGGGCGTGCCGGCGGCATCCAGCTCGTGGGCCTTGCGCTCGAACTCCGCGAACAGGGTCTGGCGGAACAGGGTGGTCCTAAAGCCCTCCAGGAAGTGGTTCAGCACATAGGCCCGGCGCTTGGGGTCCGTCTCCGTCTTCAACAGATACTTGGTCAAAAGCACCTCGTTCACCGTGGAGGCCACCTCCGCCACCATGATCTTGTAGTCGTGGAGAGGGTAGGGCTGGGTGCGGTCGGAGAAGAAGGAATGCATGGAATGGCCCAGCTCGTGGGCCACGGTGAAGGCGTCGTCCAGGGTATTGGTGTAGTTCAGCAGCACGTAGGGGTGCACGCCGAACACGCCCATGGAGAAGGCGCCGCTGCGCTTGCCCTCGTTCTCGTACACGTCCATCCAGTTTTCCGCAAAGGCCCGGTCCAAAAGCTGCCCATATTCCTCGCCCAACGGCTTGGTGGCCCCCTTCACCAGCGCCTTCACGCTTTCAAAGGGCACGGGGAAGTCCACGTCCTCTACCATGGGCGTATACAGATCGAAGACGTCGATCTTCTCCAGGCCCAGCACCCGCTGCCGCAGCTTCAGATATTTCTTCATGGCGGGCAGGCTTTCATGGACCGCCTCGATGAGGCTGTCGTAGACGCTGACGGGCACGTTCCCGCCGTCGAGGGCCGCTTCGCAGGCGGAGGAATAGCCCCGGACCGTGGCCTGGTAGTTATCCATCTTCACTGCGCCGCCGTAAAGGGCCGCGAAGGTGTCCCCGAACTGGCGATAGGCGCCGAACATGGCCCGGAACGCCTCCTCCCGGACCTTCCGTTCCCGGCTCTCCCGGAACACGCCGAAGTTGCCCTGGGTGAGCTGGACCTCGTTCCCCTGCTCGTCGTGGACCAGGGGCAGCTTCATGTTCACGTTGGTGAGCATGGCGTAAGCGTTGGAGGGCGTCTGGGCCGCTTCGCCCAGCATGGCCAGCATCTTTTCCCGCTCTTCGTCCAAAATATGGGCCCGGCCTCGGGTGATGTCCGCCGCGATGAACCGGTACACCGCCATGTCCTCCTCGGCCATCCAGGCGTTGAGGTCGCTCTCGGGGATGGACAAAATCTCCGGGTTCATGAAGGCCAGCATGGACATGCCCTTGACCATGAGGGTCATGGCCCGGGCGTCCATGTTCTGGTGCTCCGGCTCGCTGCCGTCGGCGCACTTGTGGAGGTTGGCGTAGATGAAGGGCAGCTCCAGCTTCTCCATGGCGGCAAAGGCCGCGTCCAGCCCCTTCTTCAACCCCTCCTTGCTGACTCTCAGGGTCCCGGGCAGGGCGGCGAGCTCCGCCACGGCCTGCTCTGCATCCGCCATGGCCGCCTCCCAGGCCGCCTTGTCGGGATAGATGTGGGTGAAGTCCCACTGGTATTTGGGGTCCATTTCCTTGCGCTTCATGTCACCATCGTCCTTTCCTGTTGTGTTCAAAGCAAGTATATCGCTTTTTTCCATAGTAAGCAAGGCCGCTCTTTGCAAGGGACGGGGATTGTGATATACTGCAACCAACGAACCGCGAGGAGGATCATATGGCCTACGATTTCACCACCCTGCCCGACCGCTGGAACGCCGGCGCTTTCAAGTATGAGCATATGAAGGAGATGAAGCCCGACGTCTCCCGGGATGCCGTGCCCCTGTCCGTGGCGGACATGGAGTTTTTGAACCCGCCGGAGGTGGTGGATGGGCTGAAGGCCTACCTCGATCACAACGTGCTGGGCTACACCGGCCCCACGGAGGGGTATTATTCCGCCGTCCAGAATTGGATGGCGCGCCGACACGGGTTCCGGCCGGAGAGAGCGTGGTTCATCACCAGTCCCGGCATCGTGCCCGCCCTTTACGAGCTGGTGAAATCGCTGACGGAGCCGGGGGACGGGGTGCTCATGCTGAGCCCGGTCTACCATCCCTTCCGCTTCGCCGCCCAGGAGCAGGGGAGGGAGGCCGTATTCTGCCCCCTCCTCGAAGGGGAGCGGACCTATGACGTCGACTTTGAGCTGTTTGAAAGGCTCTGCGCCGAGCCCAAGGTGAAGCTGTTCCTGCTTTGCAGCCCCCACAACCCTGTGGGCCGGATCTGGACCGGGGAGGAGCTGCTGCGGCTCTCTGACATCTGCCTCAAAAATGGCGTCATCATGGTGGCCGACGAGATCCACGGCGACCTCATTTTGCCCGGCTATACCTTCACCTCCGTAGGGACCCTGCCCGAAGGATATGTGAAGAACGCCATTCTCTGCACCGCCCCAAGCAAGACCTTCAACCTGGCGGGCATGCAGTGTTCCAACCTGTTCGTGGCGGACGACGCCCTGCGAGACAGGCTGAAGAAGGAGGGTCACTATCCCACCTTGACGGCCCTTGGCTATGAGAGCTGCCGCCTGGCTTACACCTACGGAGAACCCTGGCTGGAGGAATTGAGGACCGTCCTGGGGGAGAACAAGAAGCTGGTGGAGACGTATTTGTCGGAACGCATCCCCGAGATCAAACCCTTCGAGCTCATGGGCACGTACCTCATGTGGCTGGATTGCCGGGGCCTGGGCCTCGATAAGGACGCCCTCGAAAAGGCCATGGTCGACGGGGAGCTGTTCTTCGACGAGGGCTATATCTTTGGCGCCGAAGGCGCGGGTTTTGAACGCCTCAATCTGGCCTGCCCCACCTGGGTGATCCGAAAGGCCCTGGAAAAGTTGGAAGCTGTGGCAGGGAGAATCAGAGCATGAAGCGCCTGTTGATAACCGGCTTTGCCCCCTTTGGCGGGGACGGGATCAATCCCTCCTGGCAGGCGGTCCGGGCCCTGCCCGAGAGAGTGGGCGGGTGGGAGCTCTATAAGCGGGAGCTGCCCGTCGCCTTCCGCGGCGGGCCCCAGGCCCTGTTCGAAGCCCTGGAGGAGGCGGAGCCGGACGCGGTACTGATGATCGGTTTGGCCGCCGGGCGAGACGGGATCACCCCGGAGCGGCAGGCGGTGAACGGGAAAGATGCCCGGATCCCCGACAACGAGGGGGATCGGCCCCAAAATGAGCCCGTGGTCCCCGGCGGGCCGGAGGTCCTCTTTTCCACCCTGCCCGTGGAGGATATGACGGAGGCCATCCTCTCCGCCGGCGTCCCCGCCCGGGTTTCCGACAACGCGGGCCGGTTCGTGTGCAACGCCCTTTTATATTCGGCCCTGTATCGCCTGGAGCAGGTCGACGACCCCATCCCCGCCGCCTTCATCCACGTCCCTGCCACGCCGGAGATGGGCCTCGACGTGCCCACGCTGATCCTGGATCAGATCGTGACGGCGCTCATCGCCGCCATCCAAGCCATCTGATTACCCCAAGCGCACATAAAAGGGCCGCTGCCGTCAAGGCAGCGGCCCTTTCGCGTTTCGGGTTAGTACGTGTCCACGATGTTCTGCAGATACCCCGCGACGTCGGTGGTAAAGCCGAGCACCCGGCCCAACAGGATGTAGATGCCCATAATGATCAGGCAGACCAGCAGAGCGCACCAATAACTGCGGGCAAAATTGCGGCGGTTGATATTCTCGTTGCTGAAGGAGAACACGATGAGCAGGATGAAGCCTACCAGGGGGATATTGAAGAGGAGAAAGTATCCAAGGTAGGCCCAGGGGGACAGGGGCTTGTAGGCGTAGGGGATCTGCACGCTTTGATTGCTGTTTTCCATGAAAATCTCTCCTTCTTATTTATGATATAGCTTCTTGGTCTGGTACACAGGCTCGCAGGTCACGTGGATGCCCAGCTTCCGGAGCAGGTTCAGATCCACCTCGGCCAGGATGACCGTGGAGTGCATCTCGCAGCCCTGCAGATCGCTCAGGTGCTCCATGGCGATCTCCGCCGTGGGGTTGGTGGCGGCGCAGATGGATAGGGCCAGCAGCGTCTCGTCCGTGTGGATGCGCGGGTTGTGCCCGCCCAGATGGTCCACCTTCAGATGCTGGATGGGCTCGATGATCACGGGGGAGATGAGCTTCATGTCGTGGCGGATGCCGGCAAGCTCCTTGAGCGCGTTCAGGAGCATGGCCGAGGCGGCGCCCAGCAGGGGAGAAGATTTTCCGGTGACGATCCGCCCGTCGGGCAGCTCGATGGCGGCGGCGGGGCCGCCGGTCTCCTGGGCGCGCAGCAGGGCGGGACCGACGGGAGGCCGATCCTCGGGCTTCAAGCCGGCCTGCTTCATCAGGATGCGGAGCTTGTCCACCTCGTCGTCGGTGGAGAAGCCCTTCTTTTTACTCATCTGGGCGGCGAAGAACCGGCGAATGATCTCCTGCTGGGCGGCGAAGCGGACCGCCTCGTCGTCGCTGATGCAGAAGCCCGCCATGTTCACGCCCATGTCCGTGGGGGACTTGTAGGGGGAC
>CADCMN010000073.1 GCA_902802575.1 uncultured Eubacteriales bacterium
GATGGGGATGCCCAGCTTCCGGGCTTCGGTGACGGCGATGTGCTCCTTGCGGGTGTCGATGACGAACAGGGCGCCGGGGAGCTTCTTCATTTCCTTGATGCCGCCCAGGTTCTTGATGAGCTTCTCCTGCTCGGCCTTGATGGCGATGACTTCCTTCTTGGGCAGCAGATCGAAATCGCCGTTCTCCTCCATCTTCTCGATGGTCTTGAGCCGGTTGATCCGGGTCTGGATGGTCTTGAAGTTGGTGAGCATGCCGCCCAGCCAGCGCTGGTTCACATAGAACTGCTCGCAGCGCTTGGCTTCCTGCTCGATGGCTTCGGCCGCCTGCTTCTTGGTGCCCACAAAAAGGATATCCTTGTCCTGGCCGGCCAGGTCACGGATGAAGTAGTAGGCCTCTTCGATTTTCTTGACGGTCATCTGCAGGTCGATGATGTGAATGCCGTTGCGCTCGGTGAAGATATAGGGCTTCATCTTGGGGTTCCAACGGCGGGTCTGGTGGCCGAAATGTACACCGGCCTCCAACAGCTGCTTCATAGAGATCACGGACATGAGTAATCAAACCTCCTCGTTTTATTTTTGTCCTTCCCCCGCTTCATCCGGCCGGCAACCCATATTGCAGGGACGAGAGCCGCCGATCCACGGAGGTGCGTGATAACCTTGCATAGTATAGCAAAACAAAAGCCCCGTTGCAAGGGCTTTTTTCATTATTTTTGCAAGTTTTTTTGAGAAAAGAGGCTCATTCCTCTTCCTCGTCCTCTTCGTCGAAGAGGTCCTGGAATTCGCGGAAGACTTCGTCCAGGAGGATCTCGTTGTCGATGGTGCGGTAGGTCTCCTCCCCGTTCTCCTTGACGATCTCCAGCAGGACGATCTCGTCGTCTTCGACGCCTTCCACCTCGTCCAGGGGCTGGAGGGCCGCATAGCGCCTGCCCTCGTAGGAGAAGGTGAGCAAAAGATCGAAGTCCACGGGCCGGCCGTTGTCTTCGTCGATCAATGTGACGATGGTGTCTTTTTCTTCCATATGCTTATCCTTTCTGCATCAAAGCTGGTCCCGATGGCTCTCCATGTACCCCTGAAGGATCACCACGGCGGCCATTTTGTCGATGACCTGCTTGCGCTTCTCCCGGGAGATGTCCGCATCGAGGAGCACCCGGCGGGCAGCCATGGTGGTGAGCCGCTCGTCGTAGAAAGCGTAGTCCCCCTCCCACCGGTCGATAAGGCGCTGGGCGAAGCGCTTCACCTTCTCCGCCTGCTCCCCGTAGGTGCCGTCCATATTCCGGGGCAGGCCAAAGAGCAGGGTGCAGGGGGCGTACTTCTTCGCCAGGGCCAGCAGATACTCGGCGTCCTTCTCGGCGCCGCCCTTGCGGTGATAGGTCTCCACAGGCTGGGCCGTGATGCCCAGAGCGTCGGACACGGCCACGCCGATGCGCTTGTCCCCCACGTCAAAAGCCAGTATGCGCTTCATCATTCCTCTTCCCGCTTCGCCTTGCGGGCATAGGAGCGCACCAGCTCCTCCAGCAGCTCGTCCCGCTCCACCCGCAGGATCAGGTAGCGGGCGTTCTTGTAGCTGGTGATGTAGGTGGGATCGCCGGACAGCAGGTAGCCCACGATCTGGTTCACCGGGTCATACCCCTTCTCCTTCATGGCCGAATAGACGGTCATCAGTACCTCACGGGGGGTGAGCTCGCTCCGGGAGGAGGTGAATTTGGTGGTCTTTCCGCCTCTGTTTTCCATGGTGTTCGGTTCCTTTCCTTCAGCCCACAGGAGCTGGATATGCTTCTTCTATTGCAATATACCATAGAAACCGTAAAAATTCAAACCCCATTCTGCACTTCCTCACGAAATTTACGCATTTTCTCCCCAATTTTCCCCCTTCCCCGTCTCCGCATATCCGAGGCACCAGGATCGCTTCCGGCGCATAGAATACCAGCATGATGAAAAAGGAGGAAACTGCATGAAAAAGATTCTGTGCGCGACGCTGCTCCTGGCGCTGCTGCTGACGATTCCCCTGGGCTGCGGAAAGAAGGAGGCGTCTTTGAAGACCATAGAGCTCCACGAGGTGACCCGGTCCGTGTTCTATGCGCCTCAGTACGTGGCGTTGAACCTGGGCTTCTTCGAGGAGGAGGGACTCCAGGTAAACATCACCACCTCCGGCGGCAGCGACAAGGCCATGACCGCCCTCCTGTCCGGGGACGCGGATATCTGTCTGGCCGGTCCGGAGACGGCGGTATACGTCTATAACGCCGGACAGGAAAAGCACCCGGTGGTGGTGGGCCAGCTGACCAAGCGGGACGGATCCTTCCTCATGTCCCGCACCGACGAGCCAAACTTCACCTGGGAAAGCCTGCGGGGGAAGACCGTCATCGGCGGCCGCAAGGGCGGCATGCCCCTCATGACATTGTGCTACGTGCTGCGGCAGCACGGCCTTGTCCCCGGGGCGGATCTGGAGGTCATCGACAGCATCCAGTTCAACATGATGGGCCCGGCTTTTGAGGGCGGCACGGGGGACTATGTGACGTTGTTCGAGCCCACGGCCACCGAGATGCAGAACGCAGGCAAAGGGTATATCGTGGCCAACGTGGGGTTGGAGTCGGGCAGCATCCCCTACACCGCCTACATGGTGACGCCCGAGAAGCTCCGGCAGGACCCGGATACCGTCAAAGCCTTTCTGCGGGCCATCTATAAAGCCCAGCAATGGTGCGTCACCGCCAGCGACGAGGAGATCGCCCAAGCCATGCAGCCCAGCTTCCCGGACACCAGTTTGGAGAGCCTGAAGATCGTGGCTCACAGCTATCGGGAGACGGACTCCTGGAAACGGGAGCTGGTCATGGAGGCGGCGGATTTCGAACGGCTGCTGGACGTGATCGACACCGCCGGAGAGCTCACGGCCCGTCCGCCCTTTGCGGACGTGGTGGACAACGGCCTGGCCGAAGCCGTAAGGAGCGGAAAGTAAAGCGATGCATACAAACGCCGCCGAACGCAGGCTGTTGCGCTCGGCGGCGTCCCTTTGTCGTTGTGAGGTTATGGACGCCAGATGTTTTTGACGATCCGCCGCTGTTCCCCCTGGTAGGGGCCGACGCCCCGGAACAGGTTCGTGAAGCCGAGCTTCTCCATGACGCGAACGGAGGCCAGGTTGTCCGCCAGGCAGATGCCGATGATCCCGTCCAGGTGATACTGCTCCGCCATGGCGGGCAGAAAGGCCCGGGATGCTTCCGTGGCGTAGCCCTTGCCCGTGTAGGCCTTGGCGATATGGTAGCCCAGCTCCCAGCCTTCGCCGATGTTCACCAGCTGCACGTAGCCTATATTCTCCCCGGTCTTGAGCAGGACAGGATGGACGAAGGGGCCCTCCTCCCCGCCGTACCGGCTCATAAGAAATGCCAACGTCTCCCGGGCGTCCGCCACCGTCTCGAAGACCTCGTCCGGCACGAAGCGCCGATTGTCCTCGTCCAACGAATTGAGATGTACAGCCTCCGCCATGTCCATGGTGAAGTCCGTGATGATCAGCCGTTCAGTCTCGATGCGCATACCAACAGTTCCTTTCTTCGCTGTCCGATCAGTATACTGCACTTTCCCGGAAAAGTAAATCTGGCACTTTCGCGTTCCCATCCACGCATTTACCTATTGACAAATATCGTGTTACATGATATGAATTATTACATCACGAAACCGTCAAAAGGAGATCCCTATGGCTGACTATATTCTGAGCTGCTGTTCCACCGCCGATCTCTCCCGGGAGCATCTGGTCTCCCGGAACATACCCTACGTGTGCTTCCATTTCTTTCTGAATGATGAGGAGCGGATCGACGATCTGGGCATCAGCACTCCGCCCAAGGAGCTTTTCGACGCCATCAAGGCCGGGGCCTCCGCCCGCACCGCCCAGGTGAACACGGATGAGTATGAAGCTTTCTTCCGGCCCTATCTGCAGGAAGGCAAGGACGTGCTCCATGTGACCCTCTCCTCCGGCATCTCCGGCACCATCAATTCCGCCCAGGCCGCCGCAGCCGCTCTCCGGGAGGAGTTCCCGAAGCGGAAGATCTATATCGTGGACTCCCTCTGCGCCTCCTCGGGCTACGGCCTGTTCATGGACAAGCTGGCGGACCTCAGGGACCAGGGCATGGGCATCGACGAGCTGAAGGATTGGGCCGAAGCCAACCGGCTACGCCTCAACCATTGGTTCTTCTCCACGGACCTGACCCAGTATATCCGGGGCGGCCGGGTCAGCAAGACGGCGGGCTTCGTGGGCGGCCTCCTGGGCATCTGCCCCCTGCTGCACGTGAACAACGAGGGCAAGCTGGAGCCCGTGTCCAAGATCCCCTCCAAGAAGCTGGTGCGCCGGGAGATGCTCAGGAAGATGGAGACCCAGGCGGAGAACGGCCTCGACTACAGCGGCAAGTGCTACATCTGCCAGTCCGATATCATGGATGAAGCGCAGAAGGTGGCTGGCGAGATCGAAAAGCGGTTCCCCCACCTGAACGGGAAGGTCCAGATCTATCCCATCGGCGGCGTCATCGGCTGCCACACCGGCCCCGGCACCGTGGCCCTGTTCTTCTGGACGAAGGAGCCGGACAGAAAGCGATAATAGACCTATGATCGAAACAGAGCGGCTCATCCTTCGCCCTCTTTCTCCTCAGGATGAAGAGGCGTTTATCCGCGGGATCGCGGACGACGAGTTGCGCCGCATGTATGGATTTCCGGCGGAGCTGTCCCGGGAGACGGCCCGTCGGATTTTTGCTCATTTTTCCACCATCCCCGCCTATGGTCTGATCCGAAAGGCGGATACAGCCCTGGTTGGCTTCCTGTTGGATGTGGCTTCGGAGCTGCCGGACAGTATGCTGCCCTCCCTGCCAGAAAGCGGCTGCACATTGGCCTTCGCCACCTTTCCTCCCTACCAGCGACAGGGATATATGTGGGAGGCCCTGACAGCTCTGATCGAAGATCACTTCACCTCAAAGAATACACCCTACCTCCATTGCGGGCACTTTCCTTTCAACGAATCAAGCCGGCGTCTGCTTCATACCCTGGGCTTTTCAGAATACGGCCAGCACAGGTTTGGCAAATCTGTCATTATTGACGAAATACTTTTCCCATGATATGAAAAACGCTCCCAGCAAGGGAGCGTTACATGGATTGATTCAGTTCAGCTTCTGGACGGTGTACTTGGTCTTCTGCCCCTTGATGGATTTGATGATGGTGGGCACCGCGCCCAGCAGGGCAAAGAGATAGACCATGAACAGCTCCTTCAGATACTCGCCCATCAACTCACTGTCCGACTTGACCAATGCGGGAATGGCCCGGAAAACCGTGAAGAAGTCCAGATCGGTTTCGCCGATTTCCCTGAATGCTTTGAGCACTTCGATAGCCACATTGGCCCGATGGCCCACGTAGAGCATGACCAGCATGGCCACGCAGGCGATGATCGCCCCTTTGACGCTCATCTTCTTGGCTAACAGCTCGTAGCCCTTCAAGGCGCAGATGGCGGCGACAAGGCCGGAAAGGGCGGATACATAGCCCAGCTGGCCCATGATCACCACCACCAGGGCCCCCAGAAGCGCACCGCCCAGCGCGCCCACGATACCGGCAACCACGTTTTCCGGCGTGTCGGCTTCGGCCTGAGCCTTGTCGCTTATGTTGGCAGAGACAGATTCGAAGCAGTCAGGGCAGAAGAACTTGAGGCCATTTCCCACAGCGCAGGGTTCCGTCTCCAGCGGCTGATGGCAGCGCTCGCAGGTGTTGACGTAGCCCCGGCTGGCGAAGGTCTCCGATAGATACGTCAGGGCGTCCAGTATCTTCTGTGCCGCGGCCGCTTCGTCCTTCTCCAGCTTGACCATGAAGCTGACGGAAGGAGCGGCTGAAGGTTTGAAGAACTCGACCAGCTTGTTGCTCTCCTTGGCGATCTGCTTGCCTTCGCTGGCGGACAGGGGGCTGCCGTCATGCGTTACATAGAAGTTAATTAAGCAATATCGAGCGTTGGAAGGCGCCTGCGGCACAGCGAAGGAATAGCCGTTAAAGGTGCCGTAAAGAACATTCCTCCCCTGGTCAAAGGATAAGCCGATCGCCTCTGCGGCGGCTGACAGTTTTTGTACGAAAGTAACCATTTTAATACCTCCTTGATCCCATAGATGAATCCTATCATATTGAAAGCTATCTTACAAGACAAGCGGAAATCTTTTACAAATCACAAAATACACTGTATGCACCTGTGTATAACGCAAAAGAAAAGAGTCACTCGATTGAGTGACTCATGGGGTCCCGGCGGCTGCCTATCTTCCCGGGCCGTTTCCAGCCAAGTATTGTCGGTGTATGTGAGCTTAACTTCTGTGTTCGGAATGGGAACAGGTGGGACCTCACAGCTTAACCACCGGAAGGGTTGGGTGCTAAGCACCTTGAAAACTGCATACCGTAATCCGCTTGGAGAATCAGAGTCTTGTGTTGAACAAGCCCTCGACCTATTAGTATCGGTCAGCTTAACGCATTACTGCGCTTACACCTCCGACCTATCAACCTGGTAGTCTTCCAGGGGTCTTACCTCATAATGAGTGGGAGATCTTATCTTAGGGTCGGCTTCACGCTTAGATGCCTTCAGCGTTTATCCGTTCCGCACATGGCTACCCAGCTATGCCGCTGGCGCGACAACTGATACACCCTTGGTGCGTCCATCCTGGTCCTCTCGTACTAGGGACAGCACCCTTCAAATCTCCTGCGCCCACGATGGATAGGGACCGAACT
>CADCMN010000074.1 GCA_902802575.1 uncultured Eubacteriales bacterium
GATCCAGGATCATGCTCAATCCTCCGGCCACGGCGCCAACGCCGATGAACAGGGTCCAAAAGATCAGCCATCTTCGGGCGGTATCATATCGTTTCATCGATGTTTCCTCCTTGACATGCGTAGGTGCGGATAAAGTGCCGGCTGAAGGCCTCGATCCTTTGGATGGCCTCCGTCATCCGCGCGGGCTCCCGATCGCACAGGTGGATGAGGGCGGAGATGGGGGCGGTGTAGGCGAAGGCCAGCATGGCGGGGTCGTCCCGAACGAGGAGCCCCTTGTCCATCATGCCGGCAAAGAGGGGGGTGAACATGTCCGTCAGGCCCGTGAGGAAGTGTTTCGTGGCCAGATCCCGGGCCCTCTCGTCCCGGAACTGCTCGATGGACAGGAGCTTGCGGGTCTTGACCACCTTCTCGTCGTGGATGGTGAAATCCGCCATCCCCATGGTCAGGGCCACCAGCCCCTCCAGGGAATCCGGCACCGGGGGCAGATGCTCCGCCGAACCGAACCGGGCCCCGTAGTAGGCGATCATCTCGTCCAGCAGGGCGTTCCAGATCTCCTCCTTGCTGCCAAAATGCCGGTACATGGCGGACTTGACCAGCCCCAACGACGCCGTCAGCTCCCGGATGTTGGTGCCGTCGTAGCCCTTCTGGGAAAACTTGTCCAGGGCCAGGGCCAGTATCCGTTCCTTCGTATCCTTCGCCATGGTGTCCTTCCTTTCAAAAAAGTGACCGTTCGATCACAGTATAGTGAACAAACGGTCACATGTCAAGGGCTGAGCCCCTTTCAATTCGAAAAGCGGTATACCTGGGCCTCGTAGGGCCGGAGTTTCCCCAGGGCGGGGGCCTGGGGGTAGTTGCAGAGGAGCAGCTCCGCCCGGGTCCTGTCGTAGCCCCGGGGCAGACGGTAGAGCTGGGGCAAGTGGGAAAAGGAGCAGATCACCAAAATGCGCTCGCCCTGGTATGCCCGCTCATACAGATACACCTTCCCCCGCCAGGGCTGATACTCCCGGTAGGCGCCCCAGAGCAGGGTCTCGCTGCCCTTGCGGAGGGCCAGGCACCGGCGGTAGAAGTTCAGGATGCTGTCCGGGTCCCCCTCCTCCGCCGCCGCGTTCACGGTCCTGTAGTTGGGGTTCACATGGAACCAGGGTGTGCCGGCGGTGAATCCGGCGTTGGGGCTGTCGTTCCACTGGACCGGCGTCCGGGCGGAGTCCCGGCTGGACAGGTGGACCCGGCGGATCCGCTTTTCCGGGGATTGGCGGGTAAAATAGGTATGATAGGCCCGGATGGAGGCGATGTCGATATACTTGTCGATGGTGTCCAGGCGGATGTTGGTCATGCCGATCTCCTGGCCCTGGTAAATGAAGGGCGTGCCCTGCTGAAAAAGGTAGCAGGCGGCCAGCATGGTCCCCGATTCCCGCCAGTATTTCTCGCTGCCGTAGCGGGAGATGATCCGGGGATGGTCGTGATTTTCAAGATACAGGGCGTTCCAGCCCTTCCCCGCCAGGGCGTACTGCCAGCGGGAGAAGGCCCGCTTCAGCTTCCGAAGGCGGAAGGGCCGATGGACGAACTCGGTCATAAAGCAGTCGGCCATCATGGTGTCGAACTGGATCATCATATCCAGGACCCTATCCTCCCCGCAGAGGTAGGTCAGCGCCGTCTTCACCGGCGTCATGGGCGCTTCGCCGATCTGCACCGCGCCGTATTCTTTGGCCACCTGGCGAAATTCCCGCAGATACTGCATCAGGTTCGGTCCGTCCTTATAGAAGGGCATGCCGTTGATGACCGGCAAAAAGGGCAGGCCGTCGGGCAAGCGCTCATCCTTGGAGATGAAGGTGATGACGTCCTCCCGAAAGCCGTCCACGCCCCGGTCCAGCCAAAAGCGCATGATGCCCTTGACCTCCTCCCGGACCCTGGGGTTGTCCATGTTGAGATCCGGCTGCTTCCTGGCGAAGACGTGGAGGTAGTATTGATCCCGCTGGGGCTCATACTCCCAGGCCAGGCCCTCGAACTGGCTGAACCAGTTGTTGGGAGGCCGATGACCCTTCCGGCCCTGCTTCGGGTCCCGCCAGATGTAGTAGTCGCTGTAGGGGTTGTCGCGGCCCTTCCGGCTTTCGACGAACCAGGGGTGCTCGTCGGAGGTGTGGTTGACGACCAGGTCCAATATGACCTTGAGGCCCAGCTCGTGGGCCCGGCGCAGGACCTTGTCGAACTGATCGAGGGTGCCGTAATCCGGATGGATGTTCCGATAGTCGGAGATATCGTAGCCGTAATCGGCGTTGGGGGAGGGATAGATGGGGCTGAACCAGATGCCGTCCACCCCCAGGCTCTTGATGTAGTCCAGCTTGTCGTAGACCCCATACAGGTCCCCGATGCCGTCGCCGTTGCCGTCGCAAAAGCTGCGGATCCAGATCTGATAGAGGCTCATGGCCCGAAAATCAAACTGCTCCATGGCGCTTCACCGCTTCTTCAGGGCGTCCAGCTCCCGCTGGATGTCCTCGGCCACCTTGGCCCACCGCTGCTCGGCGCTCCTTTGCGCCTCCTGGATGTTCTCCATCATGCCCTGGGCGGTCTCCCGAAAATCGCTCAACAGCTCCTGTCGGATCCGGCGGCGGCGCACCCGCTCCTCCATGCTCCGGGAGGCCAGGGCCACGAGATAGTCCGCGGGCTCCTTCCGCTTGGGGGGCAGGGCCCCGCTGTTCTTGAGATCCAGGATGGCCCCGTACCGGTCGAAGGCCGCGTCCACGGCGCTCTGCCAGGAGAGATATATCTCATGCATGGCGTGCTGCCCCACCTGATGCAGCCGGGGCAGATCCGGACAGATCTCCCTGAGCAGGGCCGCCATGGCCTCCGGGCTCTCCTCGATGAGGAAGCCGTTGCGCCCGTCGTCGATGCCCTCGGCGGCGCAGGAGCCCCGGATGAGCACGCAGGCAAGGCCGCAGGCCGCCGCCTCCCGGACCACCAGGCCGTTGGTGTCGAAGGTGGACGGGAAGAGGAAGAGATCCGCCCGGGTGTTCCAGGCCCGAAGCTCGTCCCGGTCGTAGATCGGTCCCACGAAGATGCATTTCTTCTCCAGCCCCAGGTCCCGGGCTTTCTCCGCCATCTTCTCCTTGTCCGGCCCCTTGCCGATGAACACCATGCGGAAATCCTGCCCGCCGTCAGCGAGCAGCTTCAGGGCGTCCAGGATCAGGGGCAGGCCCTTGTAGGTCATCATCCGCCCCACGAACAGCAGCACGGGCACCCCGGCCGGCAGATCGTACCCGGCGGTGACCTTCGCCACGGTTTCATCGTCCACCCGGCCCCGGGCAAAGTCCACGCCGTTGTTCATGACCCTATAAGCGCCTGTATAACCCAGAGATTTGAGGTTCTCCCCCGCGCCCCGGCTCACCACCCACACCTCGTCCACGGCTTCGATATTGGCCACCATGGCTTTGATGGTCTCCTCCGCCGCGTGGGGCAGCTTGATCGCCCGATGGATGTCGATGTCGAATTTGGTATGATAGGTGAACACCAGAGGGGCCTGGGTCTGCTCCCGTAGCAGCCGACCCAAAATGGTGGAAGCCACGGGGCAATGGCTGTGGATCACGTCCGGCCCGAAGGCGGCAAGCCCCTCCAGGGCTTTCCCCGAGAAGGGGTTCCCGGCCCGGTAGCCGCTCATGAGGGCGGTGGTATCCAGGCTCGGATAGGCGACGACGGGATAGGGATACTGCTCATAGTGGGCGTCGGGATATTCGGGCGTGCCCACGGCCACCCGGACCCCATGATCCTTTCCCAGATGGTCCGCATAGTTCAGCACCACGTTCACCACCCCGTCCATAGCCGGGGGAAAGGAGTCGTTCAGCAGACAAACCTTCATCTTGTCACTTCCTTATACTGTATTGCCGGTACAGTATAGCACACCCGCGCCCAAAAAGCGAGACGGGAGGGGCAAGCCCCTCCCGTCGTAAGGATGTTCGTTTTACGCCCCGTAGGTGCAGTAGGCCCCCACGTCCAGGTCGATGACCTGGGAAAGGGACGCGCCGCCCTGCAGATCCTCGTAGACATAGACCAGAGCGTAATGGGGCTGGGCGTCGGGGACCACGGGGGTCACCCGGCAGAGGAGGCAGCGGTTGAGGCCCGCCACCACCTGCTCGCCCACGTAGGCCACGATGACGTAGCTTGCGCCCACCTGGTTCTGCAGGGCCGCCTCCAGCTTCGCTTCCCCTTCGGGGGTGAAGGCGGGGTCCTCCACGTAGGACCAGCCGCCCATGAGGCCCGCCTCGGGAGCCGTCACGGTGCCGTCCGCCTGGGGCACGATGGGCAGCTGCGCGATGTTCATGAGCTGCACGTTCCCCTGCAGGTCCTCGTAGAAATAGACCAGCTCAAGCCAGTTAGAGCCTTTGCTAAGGAAGCAATGGTTGGTCCCAGCCACCACCTGGGAGCCCAGGTAGGCAAGGGGCGTATGGATGGAGCTAATGACCGCCATGCCCTTGTCAAAGATGGCCTGGCGCGCCTCGGTCACCTCATAGTCCTCCGCGGGGGTCCAGCCGCCCGCCAGGGGTTCATCGGTCATGCTCTCCTCCTTTGCCGCCTCTTGCGGCTCCTCCTTGGCTTTGCAGGCAACCGCGGCCAGCACCAGCAGGGCGGCCAGCAGTACGATCAGAATCTTTTTCACGGTTTTATCTCCTTTTATTATGTTTCGCTGTCCATAACACGGCGCATCCTGCTGAAAGGTTGCAGGGAACATCAAAAATCGAAGGACAATTCGATGCCCACCACGCCCCATTTCTGCTGCGCTTCGGGGGAATAGTATTTGTCCATGTCCCGGGGGGAGGCGGTCGCCAGCTCCTCGGGGGCATAGCCGCAGGCCGCCAGGGGCAGGGCGGCGTAGAGCTCGTCGAAGGAGGCGAAGAAGCGCATGCCCGTCACCCGGGCAAAGAGCACGTCCGTGTCGTCGTCGGTGCTCTCGAAGCGGATCACGTCCCCGGCCTGGATGCGGCGGCGCTTCTCGTCGTAGAGCCGCAGCTCGACGGTCTTTTGCTCGTCCTCCATGCGCTCGAAGGCCTTGGGATCCAGGTGCATCCGGTGCAGGGGCCGGCTCATCCACAGGTTCCCGTCGCTCTCCTCGGAGGGCTCCAGGCTGACTATTTCGCTGAGGTAGAACAGCCAGTGGTCGATCTCCACCGCTTCCTCGTCCCGGCCGAACTCGTGGAAGCAGTAGTCCGCGGGGTCGTGGATGGCCTCCCCCTCGAACACCGTCCCGTCCGTCATGGTCAGGCGGACGAACTGATACCCGTTCAGATGGCGGATCTCCTCGATGGTCATGGTCCTTCCCCCCTTGTAAAGATGCTCCGACCCGAGGGCCGGAGCACCAGCTGTCTCCAATATACCGCGAAGCTTCACTTACCGGCAATGAAAGCGCGTCGTAGACGCGCGCGCTCAACCGACAAAGGAGAACGGAGGCTTCCAATGCGTCAAACGCAGCGACATGTGCGGTGCGTTTGACCCCTTGCAGAGCCGGCCGCCCGGTAAACCTTTAGGTTTATAGGCAGGCCCTGGAAGCGAAGCGAAGGCGGAGCCTCAGACTGGTGAAAACACAGTTTTCACCAGTCTGAATTGCTTATTTCAGGCTGTTCTGGACCGCCACGGCCACGGCCACGGTGGCGCCCACCATGGGGTTGTTGCCCATGCCCAGGAAGCCCATCATCTCCACGTGCGCAGGCACGGAGGAGGAGCCGGCGAACTGGGCGTCGGAATGCATCCGGCCCATGGTGTCGGTCATGCCGTAGGAGGCGGGGCCGGCGGCCATGTTGTCGGGATGGAGCGTACGGCCCGTGCCGCCGCCGGAGGCCACGGAGAAGTACTTCTTGCCCTGCTCGATGCACTCCTTCTTGTAGGTGCCGGCCACGGGGTGCTGGAACCGGGTGGGGTTGGTGGAGTTGCCGGTGATGGACACGTCCACGCCCTCGAAGTGCATGATGGCCACGCCCTCGCGGACGTCGTCGGCGCCGTAGCAGCGGACGTTGGCCCGCTCGCCCTCGGAGTAGCGGATCTCACGGACGATCTTCAGCTCGTCGGTGAAGTAGTCGAACTGGGTCTGGACGTAGGTGAAGCCGTTGATCCGGGAGATGATCTGGGCCGCGTCCTTGCCAAGGCCGTTGAGGATGACCCTAAGGGGCTGCTTGCGGACCTTGTTGGCGTTGCGGACGATGCCGATGGCGCCCTCGGCGGCGGCGAAGGACTCGTGGCCGGCCAGGAAGGCGAAGCACTTACTATCATCGCTCAGCAGCATGGCGGCCAAATTGCCATGGCCCAAGCCCACCTTGCGGTTCTCGGCCACGGAGCCGTCGATGCAGAAGCTCTGGAGGCCGATGCCGATGTAGCGGGCGGCTTCCTCGGCGTTCTTCGCGCCGGCCTTCAGGGCGATGGCGGCGCCCACGCAGTAGGCCCAGCACACGTTCTCGAAGCAGATGGGCTGGATGCCCTTGGCGATCTCGTAGGGATCGAAGCCGGCGGCTTTGCAGATCTCCCGGCACTCCTCCACGGAGCCGATGCCGTACTCTTTGATGACGCCGTTGATCTTGGCGATGCGGCGGTCGTAATTCTCAAACAATGCCATAATGAACCTCCCTTATTCCTTGCGGGGATCGATGTACTTGACGGCCGCGTCCCACTGGCC
>CADCMN010000075.1 GCA_902802575.1 uncultured Eubacteriales bacterium
GTTGATGCTCATCATCTGGATGCCGGTCTTGCTCTCCATGGAGAAGAGGGCGTCCTCGGTGCCCGTGGCCTTGTCATGGATGCCGAAGGCCTGGGGGATAGAGGGGCCGGTCACGTCCGCGTCCAAAATGGCGGCCCGATAGCCCGCCCGCTGGGTGTTCACCGCCAGCAGGGAGGTGACCAGGGATTTGCCCACGCCGCCCTTGCCGCTCAAAACGGCCACCACCTTCTTCACCTTGGACAGGGGATGGGGCTTTTCGATAAAGCTCTTGGGATCGCGGCTGTCGCAGTTCGCGGAGCAGTTGCTGCAATCATGGTTGCATTCTTCCATTATCAGTTCCCTTTCGTTTTGCTTGTTACGTTCTATCATTCTTCCAAAAGGAAGGACAATGCTTCGCCGATCTTCTCATGGACGCAGAGGGTGGCTTCGGAATCCCGATCCGTCCGGCTCAGATTGATGAGCACCAGCTCCTTGCCCGAGAAGTAGTCGATGAGCCCGGCCGCCGGGTACACCACCAGCGACGTGCCGCCCACGATCAGGGTGTCCGCCCGCTGGATGTGGGTCACGGCGGAAATGAGGGTCTTGGTGTCCAGCCCCTCGCCGTAGAGGACCACGTCGGGCTTGATGATCCCGCCGCAGGCGCAGGTGGGCACGCCCTGGCTCTCCTGGATGTATACCATGGGGTAAAACCTGCGGCACTTGGTGCAGTAGTTTCGATGGACGCTGCCGTGGAGCTCCAGCACGTTCCGGCTGCCCGCGGCCTGATGGAGCCCGTCGATGTTCTGGGTGATGACGGCGGTGAGTTTGCCGTCCTGCTCCAGCTTGGCCAGGGCCTTGTGGGCCTTGTTGGGCTTCGCCTCCGGGTAGAGGAGGAACTTCCGATAATAATCGTAGAAGACCTCCGTGTTGTGCCAGAAGAAGTCATGGCTCAACAGCACCTCCGGGGAGTGGCCGTAGGCATTTTGGGCCTTATAGATCCCGTCCGCACTGCGAAAATCAGGGATGCCGCTTTCCGTGGACAGGCCCGCCCCGCCCAAAAAGGCGATGCGGCGGCTGTTTTCGATGATCTGTCTCAATTTCTCGTTCATGAGGGCAGTATAGCATATTCCTCCGGGCGGGTCAACGGCTCTTTACCGAAAGCCGATCCTGGGGTATACTGTACCCATATGGAGGATTGGCTCAAACAAAGCAAATACTTCAACGAACGGCCCATGCTCTGGGGGATCCCCGGGGTCCTGGCAGGGGCTTTTCTGACGGTGCGCCTGGGGGCCGGGTTCCTGTGGGGCCTGGGCCTTGTCGCCGTCGGCCTGGGCGTGTTATTGCTGAGGAAGGGCAAGACGGTCTATGCTCTGCCCCTGTTTCTGGGGCTGCTGCTTCTGCGGGGCGCCGTCCTGCCCCATGCCGCGGTGCTCCCCGGCGAGTATGCCCTCACGGGCACCGTTTCGGACGCTCCGGAGCGTACCCGGGGGCAGACCGTGGTCGCCCTTGCCCGCGTGACGTTGGACGGGCAGCGGGTGCCGGGAGCGCTGGAGCTTGCCTTGCCCTATGGCGCGGACCTTGCCTACGGCGACGCGCTGTCCCTGCGCGCCTGGGTGGCGCCTGATGGACGAGGGGCCGTCCGAAGCCTTTCCACCGTGCGCTATGCCGCCAAGGCGATGGGGGAGATCACCGTTCGGCAGGGCCGGGCGGACCCCTTCTACGGCCTGGCCCTTCGCTGGCGGGAGAAACTGGGCGCCGCGGCTGACGCCCTGTTTGGGGACGATGCCGGCGTCGCCAAGGGCATGCTGTTCGGGGATCGGGATGACATGCATTACCTGGAGTATCTGGCCTTTCGGCGCAGCGGTCTGCTGCATTTGATGACCGTGTCCGGCCTGCATGTGGGCGTGGTCTGCGGAGCGGCTTTGCGGCTGATCCGGGGACGGCGCAAATGGCTTCGCTTTGGCCTCTCCGCCCTGCTGCTGCTCCTGTTCTGCCTGCTCACGGGTCTGTCCCCCTCGTCGCTCCGGGCGGCGGTCATGCTGCTGGCGGTCTGGTTCGCCCACCTGCTGGACCGGCAGGACGATCCTGTCAGCGCCGTCGGCTGCGCCTTGGCGCTGCTGTTGCTGGTGGACCCGACCTTTTTGACCGCTGCCGGCTTTTGCCTGTCCTTTGGAGCCGTTTGGGGGCTCGCCTGTCTGACGGACCCCTTGCGGGAGCTGCTTCACGTCCGGCGGGAGGGCGTGGGCGGTTTGCTGGCGGGAGCCGTGAGCGTCTTTTTGGGCACCATGCCCCTCTTGAGCGTGACGGGCAGCCAGGTGTCCTGGGTGGGCATATTCGCTTCCCTCCTGGCATTGCCCGCGGCGCCGTTGTTCCTGATCCCCGGGTGGATCGCCGTGCTCCTGTACCCGCTGGCGGCCCCGGCTGCGCGGCTGGCCGCCCTGCTGCCCCGGGGAGTGCTGTTCTATCTGACGGCCCTGTCCCGGATAGCGCCCGTGGACGGCGTGACCCTGCCGCCCGCCAACGGCGTCGCCCTGCTCCTGTGGTTCACGGGGATGCTGTTTGTTTCCCCCTGCTTCCTGCCCAACCGGGAGAAACCGGCGTATCTGGGTTGGGGGCTTATGGCCGCCGGCGCGCTGGCGTGGTTTTTACTGTAAGGAGGTTCCCTGTGTTCCATACCCAGTACGACAGCCCCGTGGGGCCGTTGACCCTCGTTTCGGACGGCGCTGCAGTGACGGGCCTTCGCTTCGGCCCCTCGCCGGAGGGGCAGACCTCTTTGCCCCTCCTGGAGGATGCCCGCGGCTGGCTGGACGTCTATTTCTCCGGCCGGGACCCGGGCCCCACGCCGCCTCTTGCCCCGGCGGGCACGGCCTTTCAGCAGCGGGTGTGGCGGGAATTGAGGAAGATCCCCTTTGGCGCCGCCGTCAGCTATGGGACCTTGGCCAAAAGAGCGGGCTGCGGCTCCCCTCGGGCCGTGGGCCAGGCCATCCACCGCAACCCCATCGCCATTCTGATCCCCTGCCACCGGGTGATCGGCGCGGACGGGTCTTTGACGGGCTTTGCGGGCGGCCTGGACAGAAAGCGGCGGCTGCTCATGCTGGAGGAGAGCGCTATGCGGCTGCTGTTCACCCTGGATGGAGGCGACTATGAGGAGGGAGAAAAGGTCTATTCCCGTCCCTCGGCCCGAGCCGTCGTCATCCGGGACGGCCGGGTGGCCATGGTCTACAGCCGGAAGTTTCGCCACTACAAGTTCCCCGGCGGCGGCATTGAGAAGGGGGAGAGCCGGGAGGCGGCCTTGATCCGGGAGGCCCGGGAGGAGGCGGGGCTGGTCCTGGACAAAGAGACCATCCGGCCCTACGGCTTCGTCCACCGGATCGAGCGGGGCGATGCAGAACCCATCTTCCTTCAGGACAACTTCTACTATCTGGCGTCGGCCACGGCCACCGTGCCCCAGGAGCTGGACGAGTACGAGGCGGCGGAGGGTGTAGCCCTCCGCTGGGTGGATCCCCGGGAGGCCATCGAACAGAACAGGGCCCTGACCAACGAGTACAAGCGAAAATACCACACCATGCTCCTCAGGGAGGCTATGGTCCTGGAGCGGCTTCTGACGGAGGGGCTGCTGTAATACGCAAAAAAGCAGGGCAATCTGCGATCTCTTGACCGGCAGACTTGCCCTGCTCTTCGTTTCTTTTTCAGTTCAGGTTTGTATCAAGGCCCTCTTTTTGCTCGATCCGGCTTGGGAGCGGCGTCAGTTCAAGGGCAGATCGGTGCCGATCTTCTTGGACTCCTTGCCGTTGTAGTACATGAGATCGTAGGACCTGCCGTCAATATGGCGATAGTACACCTTGCCGGAATCCTCCACCCGAATGACCGTTCCGTCGGAAGCGATCTTCGTCGGCGACTTGCCGCCGAACTTCCACATGGACAGAGCGTATCCGGTCGTGTCGTTGCCATCCTTCATGACGACCACATACCGGCCGTTTTCGCTGACTTGGAAATCCTCCACATCGGAAGCGATCTTCACCGGTTCCTTGGCGCCGAATTGATAGCCGTACAAAACGTCGTCCCGCATGTAATACAGATATTTTCCGTCGCCATACAGGCCGGGCCATTTCGCATCCCCGGCCAGCTTGGTCGCTTCGCCCAGCTCCTTCTTGCCCATCTTGGCCACGTACAGGTCTCCGTCATCATCCAAATAGGCCACATTCCCGCTCATGAACCGGACGGTCTCGGTCTTGGAGAGGACCTTCTCCTTCTCTCCGCTCAGGGAGATCTGATACAGGTTGGACTTGCCGTCGCTGCGGATCACCGCATAGATGTACTTGATCTGGGAAGCGTTGACTTTGGGGATCCGCCCGGCGTCGCTGATGAGATCATACAGATCGCCGGTGAACTTCACGGTTTGGACGTCCTTGCCCCGCTGTTTGATCCAGATGCGGATCTCGTCGCCACGCCAAGCGTAACCGATCATCAGCTTTTGGTCCTTGGAATACATGGCGTAGGAATACAAGGAGGAGTTGTATTCGCCCAGGGAGACCCGCTCGTCATTTTCGGTGAGGTACTGCACGTACTTCCCGTCCTTTCTGGCGGTCCACAGCACCAGCTTGCCGTCGTTGGTCAAGCTGCGGATGCTGTAAAGGTCGCCGCCGAGCTTGGTCCATTCGTCTGCGCCGTTGGGCAACACATAGAGGTTTTCGTTCTTTTCAAAGGCCATGCTGAGCTTGTCCTTGCCGGCGGAAATATACGTGTCTCCGATATCCTTGGGCAGATCCAAAACATCCTTGCCGTCCAAAGAGGTCCTATGATACCGGCCGTCCTTGTCGTGATAGATCAGGGCGTTGTTGCTCAGAGAGAACGAAGTGGCGTTCTCCGCGATGGTTTGCTTCGCCTTCAGGTCCTTGTCGGTCACGTAGAGGGTGCCGTCGTCCAGCAGCACGGCGATGTGCTTGAGATCCTCGGTGATCCTCGCGCTGACGATGCCGTCCTTCTTCACCTTGACGCTTTCTCCGTCGGGCAGGATGATGTAGGCGGCGGACTTATCCGAAGCGATATAGGCGTTGCGCAGCGTCCATTCGTCGCCGGCGCTGCTGCCGCCGAGCTTGGGCAGGATCAGGATCGCGCCGACGGCCAGCACCGCCACAGCCAGCACGGCAACGAGGATCCAAAGCCACAGCTTGCGCTGTTTCTTCGGAGGCTCGGCTTCATAGGTGTCCTCAAATTCTTCGTAGGTGTATTCTTCTTCCATACCAGTTCTCCTTGCTTTTTTTCAGCTATCCAATTCAGTATAGCGTACGGGGCCGCATTTTGCAAGATGCTGACGAATAAACGGGGCGTCCGCGGGAGCATAACAAAAAAACACCGGGCGGCATACCCGGTGTTTCGTGGATCGTGAATGTTACTTGCGCAGGAAGGCGGGGATGTCCAGCTTGTTGGCGGGACGGTTGGTGTACTCGCGGCGGATGTCCTGCTCGGTGAAGGTGCTCTCCTTCCTGACCTCGGGCTCGGGCGCGGGGATATCGTCGTCCTTCAGCTGGGCATAGGGCCGGGAGGAGAAGGCGTTCTCCGCGGAGGCGGGCACGGCCTGAGGCGCGCTGTAGGCCCGGGGCGCGGCGGGGGCGGGACGGTTGCCGAACACCAGGGGCTGCTCCTTGGCCTTGGCCACCTCGGCCTTGTCGAAGCCCGTGGCGATGACGGTGATGCGGAGGGCGTCGCCCATGCTCTCGTCGATATCGGCGCCGAAGATGATGTTGGCGTCGGGATCGGCGGACTGCTGGATGAGCTCGGCCGCCTCGTTGACCTCGAGAAGGCTCAGATCGGGGCCGCCGGTGATGTTCATCAGGATGCCCTTGGCGCCTTCGATGCTGGTTTCCAGCAAGGGGCTCTCCACAGCCTGCTTGGCCGCTTCGCTGGCCCGCTTCTCGCCGCAGGCGGTGCCGATGCCCATGTGGGCCATGCCCTTTTCCTTCATGATGGTCTTCACGTCCGCAAAGTCCAGATTGATCATGGCGGGCACGGCGATGAGGTCGGAGATGCCCTGAATGCCCTGGCGCAGCACGTCGTCGGCCACCCGGAGGGCGTCGGGCAGGGAAGCCTTGCCCACGAGGGCGATGAGCTTATCGTTGGGAATGGTGATGAGGGTGTCCACGGTGGGCTTGAGGTTCTCGATGCCCGCTTCGGCGTTGCGCATGCGGACCCTGCCCTCGAAGGTGAAGGGCTTGGTGACCACGCCCACGGTGAGGATGCCCATCTCCTTGGCGCACTGGGCCACGATGGGCGCAGCGCCCGTGCCGGTGCCGCCGCCCATACCGGCGGTGATGAACACCATGTCCGCGCCGCGCAGGGCCTCCTGAATGAGGTCCCGGCTCTCGTCGGCAGCCTTGCGGCCGATCTCCGGATCGGCGCCGGCGCCCAGGCCCTTGGTCAGCTTTTCGCCGATCTGGATCTTGTTGTCGCCCTTATTCATGGTCAGCGCCTGCTTATCCGTGTTCACGGCGATGAATTCCACGCCCTGGAGCCCGTACTGGACCATGCGGTTCACTGCATTGCAGCCTGCGCCGCCCACACCGATGACCTTGATCTGGGCAAAGGATGCGCCCTCGAAATCCTGTTCAAACATCTTGAGTCCCCCTTAGTTATTTCATGAAAAAGTTTTTTATCTTCTGCCTGCTGCTTGGACATGGATTCCTCCGGCGAACTGTTGGCCTTTAACACAAAGTCCAACGCGCCGAAGGCGCTGCAGTAGTTGGGCGAGGACAGGCGCGGCGTCCAGGGCATATCCCGCTTCAGGGGCAGGTTCAGCGCGTTCCTGAGGAAGTCCAGCCCGCCGCGCATCATGAGCAGCCCGCCGCCGGACACATACACGGCGGGACGGGCATCCAGATTGACGCCCAGCTTTTCCATCTCCCGGCGGATCATGCCCGCCAGCTCACCGGCCCTCGCTTCGATGATATAGGAGATGGCCTGGTGGGAAACCTTCTTGGAGCCGGCGGCCGTGCGCAGGACCTCCGTCTTGTCCCGATAGTCCAGGGAGAAGACGAAGCGGCGCTTGGCCTGCTCGGCGGCGTCCATGGGCACGTCCAGCCCGAAGGACAGATCCGAGGCGAACTGATATCCGCCCACGGGCAGGGTGGAAAGCCCCGTCAGAGCGGCGTTTTCCACCACGGCGATGTCCGTCTGCATATAGCCCACGTCGATGAGCACCGCCGGACGGACCCGCTCGTTGTCGGGGATGAGCATGACCGCTTCCCCCAGCTGAGCGCTGACGCACATGCTGATCTCCACACCCAGATCATCGAGAGCGTCCTGGACCGAGCGGATGTATTCGTCACGGACGAACATATGGCTCACCAGGGCGGAAACCTCTTCCGCAGCGACCCCGTCGGGCATCTCGGTGGAGGACACGCCGTCCACCATGAAGAAGACGGGGGTGGAATGCATCAGCGTCCAGCCCTCCTCCTTCGTCGCCTTTTGCAGCGACAGGTGGATGAGTTTGTCCACGTCCGCCCCCTCCACCAGCCGGGAGGAGCCCAGGGCGATGGTGGCGTCGCACAGCTCCATTCGCGCGAAGCTGGCGGGCACGGTGAGGGCCACGTCCCGGATGCGGATGCGGCTTTCCTGTTCGGTCTTCTGCACACAGTCCACCACGGCGTTGTGCAGGCTCTGCTTATCGAGGAACGCACCGTCCCGAAAGCCGGCGTATGTGCTGATGCCGGCCCCGTGGACGACGATGCCGTCCTTGTCGACCATGCTGCCGCACAGGCACACCACTTTGGAACTGCCCACATCCAGTATCGTTGCGGGTTTCATGCTTCCTCCACGCTACACTTCCCGGGATTCCGCGCACACGAAACAACACGGGATTCCCCATCTATATCTATACAGATGGGATTATAGCACAACTATGCCCCGATGTGCAACAAAAAACAAGGCACAAATTGGCGTTTTGCAGAAGAATTTGTCATGGACTTGTGAAATAATTGCAACATGGGATCCGATCCGACGGGCGTCTGCCTTCAATGACGGAACAAAAAAGGGGGCCGCCGCCCGGGCAGGAGGGCAAAAAGCGGTGTTTTTCAAAGAAATCATCCGTTTTCTGTTTTCTTTTGGAAAGAATTCTGCTATACTACTAAAGTTATGAATTTGAACGCCATAGGAAGGAGAACCCTATGAACTATACGAACGCTGTGGCCGCCGCCCTGCAGGGGTGCGTGGACCTGCCCATAGAGGAGCTGGAAGGGCTGTTGGAGACGCCCAAGAATCCCAGCATGGGCGACTTGGCCTTCCCATGCTTCAAGCTGGCCAAGGTCCTGAGGAAGGCCCCCGCCGCCATCGCCGCGGAGCTGAAGGAGAAGCTGATCCTGCCCGCGGGCATCGAGAAGGCGGAGGCTGTGGGGCCGTACCTGAACTTCTTCATCGAGAAGGGGCAGCAGGCCCAAACCCTGCTCACGAAGGTCCTGGACGCGGGCGAAGCCTACGGCGGATCCAACGAGGGCCAGGGCCGTCACGTGGTCCTGGACTATTCCTCCATCAACATCGCCAAGCCCTTCGGCTTCCATCATCTGCCCAGCACCGCCATCGGCAACGCCCTCTATCGCATCTATAAGCATCTTGGCTACGAGCCTGTGGGCGTGAACCACCTGGGGGACTGGGGCACCCAGTTCGGCAAGATGATCGTGGCCTACAAAAAGTGGGGCACGAAACCCGTGGAGGAATACGGCATCCGGGAGCTGGTGGACCTGTACGTCCGTTACCACAAGGAAGCTGAGGTGCATCCCGACATGGACGGCGAGGCCCGCGCCTGGTTCCACCGGATCGAAATCGGGGACGAGGAAGCCGTCTCCCTGTGGAAGCAGATGAAGGACGCCACCATCCGGGAGGTCAAAAAGACCTACGAGCGCATGGGCGTCCGCTTCGACAGCTGGGCGGGCGAGTCCTTCTACGAGGACAAGATGGCGCCCGTCATCGACGAGCTGCGGGAAAAGGGCATCAGCAAGCTGGATCAAGGGGCCACCATCGTGGACCTTTCCCGGTGGAACATGCCCCCCTGCATCATTTTGAAGAGCGACGGCAGCACCATCTACGCCACAAGAGACCTGGCCGCCGCCTGCTATCGGAAGGATACCTACGACTTCGCCAAGCTCCTCTACGTGGTCGCCTACCAGCAGGACCTGCATTTCCGGCAGATCTTCAAGGTCCTGGAGCTCATGGGAAGGGACTGGGTGAAGGACTGCGTCCACGTGAACTTCGGCATGGTAAGCATGGAGGGCGGCGCCTTCCACACCCGGGAGGGCAAGGTGCTGTATCTGGACGACGTGCTGGATGCGGCGGTGGAGAAGACCTACGAGATCATCTGTACGCCCGGATCAAGGACGTGGTCTTCAGCTACGACAAGGTCCTGAACTTCGACGGGGAGACGGGCCCCTACGCCCAGTACACCCACGCCCGCTGCTGCTCCGTGCTGCGGAAGGCGGGGGGATATGATCGGGCCAAGCTGGACGCCTCCGTCCTCACCGATCCCTATTCCCTGGCGCTCCTGAAGGCCATCGACGCCTTCCCCGCCGCGGTGAAGGCGGCGGGCGAGAAGTATGAGCCCTATCTGGTGGCCCGTTCGGTCATGGCCGTGTGCACCGCCATGAACAAGTTCTACTATGAGATCCGCATCATGGCGGAGGAGGAAGCGGAGCGGACGGCCCGCCTGGCTCTCACCGACGCGGCGCGGCAAACCATCAAAATCGGATTAAATCTGCTGGGCATCCAGGCCCCGGAAAGGATGTAAACATATGATCGATATTAAGCTGTTGCGCACGGACCCCGACTTGGTCCGGGAGAACATCAAGAAGAAGTTCCAGGACGAGAAGCTCCCCCTGGTGGACGAGGTGATCGCCCTCGACAAGGAGTACCGGGAGGCCGTGACCCGCTGCGATTATCTGCGCAACCAGCGCAACGTCATCAGCAAGCGGATCGGCATGCTTATGGGCCAGGGCAAGCGGGACGAGGCGGAGGCCACGAAGAAGGAGGTCACCGCCATGGCCGACGAGATGGCCGCCCTGGACCAGCGGAAGGCGGAGCTCCAGGGGGAGATCAAAAAGCGCATGCTGGTGATCCCCCAGATCATCGACCCCTCCGTGCCCATCGGCAAGGATGATTCCGAGAACGTGGAGATCGAGCGCTTCGGTGAGCCCGTGGTGCCGGACTACCCCATCCCCTACCACACGGACATCATGAAGCAGTTCAACGGCATCGAGCTGGACGCGGCCCGGGACAAGATCAGCGGCAACGGGTTCTACTACCTGTGCGGCGATATCGCCCGGCTCCATTCCGCCGTCCTCTCCTATGCCCGTGACTTCATGATCGACCGGGGCTATACCTACTACATCCCCCCCTTCATGATCCACTCCAGCGTGGTGAACGGGGTCATGAGCTTCTCCGAGATGGAGAACATGATGTACAAGATCGAGGGCGAGGACCTGTACCTCATCGGCACCAGCGAGCACTCCATGATCGGCAAGTTCATCGACTCCTTCCTG
>CADCMN010000076.1 GCA_902802575.1 uncultured Eubacteriales bacterium
GGTGTCCACGATGTTGATGCGCACGTCCCCGTAGCTGACGGCGGTGTTCTTGGAGAGGATGGTGATGCCCCGCTCCCGCTCCAGATCCCCGCTGTCCATAACGCGGTCCACGCCCACCTCGCTGCGGCGCAGAACGCCGGCGTCCTGCAAAAGGTGATCCACCAGAGTGGTCTTGCCGTGGTCTACATGGGCGATGATCGCAACGTTTCTGATTTCCATTGTTTTTCCTCAAAAAATAGCCTTAGTTCCCTTGTGAAACCGTAATAGTATATCACATTTTTTCGCCGACGCAAGTCTTTTTCTCTTCCCGCGCAGAAAAAACGCGCGCCCCTTCCGCCGGGAAGGGGCGCCAGGATCGCTTGCTCTTTAGCCGACCAGCTTGTTGCTCACGCGCTTCAGCAGCGCTTTGGCGTCCAGGATGGTGACCTTGCCGTCCCCGTCCATATCCGCCGCCTCCAGCTGGGCTTTCGTAAGGCTGTATTTTTTCGGATTCTCCACATACCGCAGGATCAGGGCTGCGTCCGCCGCAGAGACCATCAGGTCCCCGTTCACGTCGCCGTCCCGGAAGGTGATCGGCGGATCCGTTGGTTCCGGCGTGGGCTTGGGCGTGGGCTCGTCCTCGTCCAGCAGATCGATATAGTCCGCGAAGATATATCCGTACTTGCCGGTTTTATCCACCTTCAGGAAGTACCAATCCCCGTCCCTCAGATACACCGTCACCTTCGTGCCGCTCTTGAGGTTGCTGTCGGCCAGGCCGTACTTGGTGTCGGGCCCATGCCGCATGTTCACGCCGCTGGCATTCAGGACGCCCTTCACCGCATTGTCGATCAAGTGCTGGTCGGGCGAGGTCAGGGGACCTGCGGGCGTGGGAGTCGGGGTGGGCGTCGGCGTCGGCGTGGGCGTCGGGCTGGGAGTAGGTTCCTCCGTGGTCTCCGGCGTGGGGCTGGGCGTGGGCTCGTCCGTGGTCTCCGGCGTGGGGCTGGGCGTGGGCTCGTCCGTGGTCTCCGGCGTCGCCGTGGGGCCTTCGCCGGGGCTCTCATCGGGCGTGCTGCTGGGGCTGGGCGACGGGCTGTCAGTCGCCTCGGGGGTGGGCGTCGGGGTAGGCGTCGGCGTCGGGGTAGGCGTGGGCGTGGGCGTCGGGGTCGGCGTGGGCGTGGGCTCTAAGGCCGGTTCCTCTGCAGAAAGGCTCTTCTTGGCCACAAAGCCCTGGACGCCGGTCAACAGGTCAATGCCATAGTACCAATCGCCGCTCTGTTCATACACGCCGAACTGACTCCTGAAGGGCAGCCGGGCGCACACGTCCGCATTGGCGGAGGCCTTGCTCATGACTTCAGCAGCCCCCACGGCGACCCAGAGGGTCTTGGTGATGCGCGGATTCTGAGCGCCGCCCAGGGTTTCTATGACGGCCGCCGCGGACAAGTCCGCATGGGAGCTGATCGTCGTGCCGTCGTCCTTGGTCAGCACAGCGCCGGGGTAATAGAATTTCAGAATGTCCACATAGCTGTATCCCAGATCCGCCATGCGACGGGCGCCGTTCTGGGACATGCCCTTTCTGTGACCGCTGCTCTGGCCCCAGCACAAAAGCCAGCTGCCGTCCTTCACTTTGGCCGCAAAGCGGATGCTGTTGTCCGACAGGATCACCTTGTTCGTTGACAGGTCGCCAAAGGTCACATCCTCCGTGACGGCGGCCGTGCTCCCGCCTTTACTGACCTTCATGGTGATCTTGAAGCCGTCCTGGGGCGCGGTGTTTGCCGGATATCCCGCCACATCGGTGATCTTCAGGATGGCGTCTGCGCCGGTCTTGGACAGCAGATAGTCATACAGCTTGCCGGGCAGCATGTCGGGGGTGTCTCCCGTGACGGGCACCATCACATTCGTGGCATTGTCGCGGGTGATGTCAAAGGGATCAAATTTGGCGGCGTACGCGTCGTCGTAGTTTTTGTTGCCGGAGAGAAGGATGAAGCCGCCGTTGCTGGCGCCGTACACGGTCTTGACGGGTTTTCCGTTCAGCAGCAGCGTCTGATCGGCCACTTGAGCGGCGCAGCTGATGGCCCGGGTCGCCGAAGGATCGTATCCCCGATAGACCTGGTCGCTGGAGGTGTCGTCCACATCGTAGGCCTTGCTGCCCCGAACGCTCATCTCCGCCAGAGCATAGCCCTTTGCCGTGAGCATGGCCGCTTTGAGCAGGTCCACAGGGGAGCTGGGGCTCACCTCACGGATGGCCACGCCCAGCATGTAGTCCTCCATGCCCACAGTGTTCACCGCGCGGATGACGCCGTCGGACACGTCGAAGGCGACGCTGCCCCGGTAGGCGTATTCCTTGCCGCCGGCGGTGGCCAGCGTGAAGAGGTTCTCCCGATCCTGGGAGATCAGCGCCGCCTGGATCCCGGTGAACACTTCCCCAAGCTCACTGTGGGTCACCGTTACCTCGCTGCCGGACACGGTCACGGTCAGAACGCCGCCGGTGATCTCGGCGCCGTTGAGGGTGTAGGTCCCGGAGAGCTTCACGCTCAGGGTGTCCTTCCCTCCCGTGGAAAGCAGCACCCGCACGGCGCTCTCCTCCGCCGAAGCGGAGGGTGGAAACGATATGAGCCCCACCAGCATGGCCAGGGCGATGAAGATGCACAGTGTCTTTTTCATATTCCTGTATATACCATACACAAGCCAAAAAGGAAAGACAAGATGCTATTTGTTGACGATTCTTTTGCAATTTTGACGAATATCAGGGCCTTGCGGGGCGGAACTGGGAAATGATGGCTTCCGCAGCCTTGAGCCCGTCCACCGCAGAGGATACGATGCCCCCGGCATAGCCGGCGCCCTCTCCCACGGGGTAGACCCCGCCATGGGTCAGGGACTGCATATCCTCCCCCCGAAGGATGCGCACCGGTGCGGAGGTCCTGGACTCCACGGCGGTCAGGACCGCATCTGGCATGTCGAAGCCCTTGATCTGGCGGGCAAAGACGGCCATCGCTTCCCTGAGCCCGTCCGCCACGAAGGGCGGCAGGCAGCCATTCAGGTCCGCCCCCGTGACCCCGGGCCGGAAGGTGGGGTGTACCGCGCCGAAGCGAACGGTCCCGCGGCCCGCCAGGAAATCCCCCATCCGACAGGCGGGGGCCAATCCCTCGCCGCCCCCCAGGTCCCAGGCGGCCTCCTCCAGCCGCTGCTGGAAGCGCATGCCGTCCAGGGGCCCTTCACCAAAGTCCTTGGGAAACACCTGGACCACCAGGGCGGCATTGGCGTTTTGGCCGGCTCGATCGAAATGGCTCATGCCGTTGACCACCATCTCCTTGGGCCCGGCTCCGGCTCCCACCACAAAACCGCCGGGGCACATGCAAAAGGAGTATACGCCTCGCCCCGATGCCTGCGCCGTCAGCTTATAATCCGCCGCCCCCAGCTTGGGATGACCGGCGAAGGGACCGTACTGGCTCTCATTGATGAGCGTTTGGGGATGCTCCGCCCGGACCCCCACGGCAAAGGGTTTGGGCGCCAGGGCAAAGCCGGCGTCAGAAAGGTATCGGTAGGTGTCTCGAGCCCCCTGTCCGATAGCCAAAACCAGGGCGCCGCAGGCGATCTCCTCCGAAACGCCGTCATGGACCACCGTCACCGATCGGATGCAGCCATCCTTCATATGGATCGTTTCCAACCGGGTGGAGAAGCGGACCTCCCCGCCCAAATGCAGGATCTCTTCCCGCAGGTTCTTCACCACCTGCCGCAGCCGATCCGTGCCCACATGGGGCTTGGACAGGACACCGATCTCCTCCGGCGCGCCGCAGGCGAGAAAGGTGTCCAACACCGTGGCGCAGCGCCAGTCCTTGGAGCGCGCCGTCAGCTTTCCGTCGGAAAAGGTGCCCGCACCGCCCTCGCCGAAGAGGGGGTTGCTCTCAGGGTCCGCCCGGCCGGTGCGCCAGTATCTGTCCACGTCCTGAACGCGCTCGTCCATGGCCTTGCCTCGATCGACGATCAGGGGGAGATATCCCTCCCGGGCCAACAGATACCCGGCAAACAGGCCGCTCGGGCCCATGCCCACCACCACGACCCGTCCCGGCAGCGGCGCTTTGCCGTGAACGGGGGCCACGGGCGTCGGCTCCTCCCAGAGCTGGGCATGGAGCTTTTTATCGGCTAAAACCCGTCGGGCCGCCCGCCCAGACAAATCCGCGAGGGCGTGCACGCTGAAAAACACGTCCCCTTTTTTGCGGGCGTCCACCGCCTGGCGAAGGACGCGCACCGTTTTTACCTCTTCCGCGTCGATCCCCAGCTGCCGCGCCACCGAAAGGCGGAAGCTGTCGTCCGTGTCGTCCAGAGACCGTCTCAAGGCCGGTATCATCACATACATCATGACTCTGTTTCCTCAAAAAGGGGGTGTTGAAAGCATTCGCAACGGATACAGCAAAACGGGGCGACTCTGTCATTCAGAAGGCAGCCGACAGCCCCGTTTTTGTGTGGATATGCTTTCTATGTTGTTCCGCCCCTCCCGCCCCTTCGGGGCGCCTCCTCCCCGTGGCTGCCGGGCCACAGGAGCGGCTTTTGAGGGCGGCAGGGGAAATGGCTTTTTAGGTTTTCAGCCCCAGGATTCGCTTACGGCTGTGTCGGATCGGGCGTCTGCGCGGTGGGACTGCCCGATGAGTCCGGTCCTCCCTCAGCCGGCGCGGCTGTGGGGCTCCCGGCCTCCGGCGACACCAACGTCACCTGCACGCGCGGCTCCCGCAGGGCGAGGGTCAGGTTGGGGAACGTGTTGACGCCGGGGCCCTGGACCACCGGGATCAGCTCCCATGTTCCGGGAGCGTAACCCGTCAGATCCACATACACGGTGAGCTGATCTGCCGTCAGCTGCTCCAGCTGCCGCAGGGGCCCCGCGACCAGCACGGTCACATGGGTGGGCGCGCCGTCGGCTATCATCAGATCCTCGTTCAGATGGGTATAGGTCAGAGGCACCTCCAGCGTCCGCTCCCCCGTCTTCTCCTTGACAACGGCGGTCAGGGTGACGGTGCTGCTCTGGCCCCGCTTCAGTGTCACACCCTCAGGCAAGTACAGCGAAAGCTCCTGGGAGGTGACGCCCGTCTCCGCGGGCAGCACCAGGCTTTGGGTGGACACCGTGTCTATGGTCGCCAAAATGTCGCTGCTGCCATAGATGACCACGGAGGCGGGCGAAACCTCGCTGGTCAAAGAGAGATAGGCGTCGTCCGCCAGGGAGACGGCCTGCTGCACGCTGACCCGCTTGTAGGCGGACAGGGTCAGGCGCACGGTCACGTTGGGCGTGTTCTTGCTGCGGGTGACCACGGTGACTTCGTTGTCGTCTTTATCGAAGAAGGTCACGTCCACGCTTTCCTCCACGTTGCTGGTCCGGCCCGTCAGATCCACGGTGGCCACGGCCCGCACCGTGGGCTCGATATACCGGGCGGCGCCTTCGATGGTCAGGGTGTTGGCCATGCTTTCTCCGACGACCTCATATCCCTCAGGCAGGGTGCCCACCGTTTGCAGCTTCACCGGCACGGTCTTGACCACCAGATTGTCCACCTCCACGGTGACGGTCCTGGGGTTAACGCTGGCTACGGTGCCCAAATTGGATTGGACCGTGACGCTCAGCGGCAGCCGATACGTACCCGCGGCAGAGATGGTGCTCAGCGAAGCACGGCAGTTGACCCGGCTGTTGTCCAGCTCCGCATGGTTGGTGATGGTGGCGTTGACCTCCACGTCGGCCAGTCCGAAATCCGAATTCACCAGAATGAGGTTTCGGCTCAGCAGATCCGTGTACCCCTCCAGCGTGATGGGCACATCGTTGATGGACTTGGAGCGCACCGGATTCAAAGCCACCAGCACGTAGGCCCACAGCAGGATGGCGAAGATGAAGGCCACGATTTTCAGCCCGATATTCCGGGTGAAGAAGCCCTTGAACCGGTTGAGCAGAGCCGTCGAAAAGATCCGCTGCTTCATGGCTTATTTCTCCTCCTTCCTGCGCCCATGGTTCTTACCGAAGGTAAGGCCGCTGACGCCCTTCTTCAAAAAGATGCTCTCCAAAAGATTCCGAAGCGCAAGGCTGTCCAGATAGCGAACCAGCTTCCCGTCATGAGCCAGGGAGATGGCGCCGGTCTCCTCAGAGACCACCAGCACCAGACAGTCCGACACGGTGGACACGCCCAGGGCCGCCCGATGGCGGGTGCCCAGCTCCCGGGAGATGCCCGTCTCCTCCGAGAGGGGCAAAAAACAGGCGGCCGCCACCAGCGTGGTGCCCCGGCAGATCACCGCCCCGTCATGGAGGGGGGTGTTGGGTTCAAAGATGTTCTCGATGAGGGCGCCGGAGACCCGGCCTTCGATGGCCGTGCCGGTGCTGATGATGTCCCCCAGGCCCGTCTTCTGCTCAAAGACGATGAGGGCGCCCACCCGCCGCCGACTCAGCCGCAGGATGGTCTTGTGCAGGTCTTCGATGATATCCTCCACACCCATGTTCCCCGCCTCGCTGATGAGCTTGCCGATGGCCTTGCCGCTGCGGCCCAGCCGTTCCAGCACCCGGCGGATCTCCGGGGTGAAGAGGATGAAGATACATGCTGAGCAGCTGGGTCGCCACGGACGCGACGATCAACAGGCCCACGCCCTTGATGACCTCATAGGCTCGGGTGTCCTTCGTCCAAACGATGAGCTTATAGAGCAGCACCGTCAGGATCGCTATATCGAGAAGATCGTTCCAGCCGAATTGGCCCAGGCCGCTTCCCAGGGTTTTCAATATTTCCTCAAAGCTCAACTGCCATCACCTGCACTCAAATGATTTTGGTTCTTTATAGTATACCATCCTTGTGTACTAATTGTCACGAAAATATTACAGCTTTGTGAGAGTTTTCTCCGCCCGCTTTCCCATGACGAGCCGAACGGGCAGCGCCACCAGCAGCAACGCGAAGCACAGCACCGCCGCGCCCGGGTATCCCAGGAAGAGGATCAGCGCCACGCCGCCGCCGATGAAGGCGAAGGTGACCAGCATGCTCAAGAGGACACCGCCGCCCTGCTTCACCACTTCGGCGGGATTCTCCCAGTCGAACCGGGCGAAGTGGAGACCAAGGGACAGCTCCACCACTGAGAAGGCCCAGCCGATGAGGGCGCTGAGGCCCACCGTCAGCAGCGCGTTCCAGGCGGGCAGCCGCCAGGCCGCGGTCAGGGCGACGCCGCAGATCAGGCCGCCCAGAACGGGGGGCAGCATGCTGACAAGGAGCTTGCTCCTGATCCACACGTTGGCCCGAATGGGCAGGGATTTGACGAGCCACAGCCCCTTCCCCTCCATGGACACGGAGGCGGTGGCCGTGAGGCTCATACACTGGATCGTCGCAATGACCAGGCCGAAGAGAAGTCCCACCTCGTCACCCCGGCCGAAGACGCCCTCCAAAGCCTCCACCGCGGGGGCCTTGCCCATCACGATCAGGACCACGGTCAGCACGATCGCCATGACGGTGCCCATATCGGTGTTCATGATCCAGATGGGGGTGTTGAACTTTTGCCGCAGCTCCTTCTTGCACAGGGTCATCAGCAACCCGGTCTGCTTCTGCCGGCCCATGCGGAAGGCCTTGCCGCTGGCGGTGGCGTTGATGGCGCCGTAGAAGAAGGGGAAGCCCTTCACCGCCGCCAGGGCGAGAAGCGCCAGGGCGACCAAAGAGACGGCCGCAAAGAGCAGGAAAGCGCCCACATCTCCGGAGATGCCCGCCACGAAGAGCCGGGCCGGGGGATAGAGGCGGAAGATCCTATCCTGCATAGCCGCGGCGATGTCGGCCATGTTGGTGAACAGGGTCCCCGCATTGAAGGAGAGGAACATGACCCCCAGCACGAAGGCCATGGAAAAGACCGTGGTCAGGAGGCTCTTGTTCTTCATCCGGGCCGTGAGCATGTTGACGAACAGGCCGACGAGGCCCCCCACACCCAAGGGGAGCAGGGGCGAGAGGAACACGGTCAGCAGAAGCACCGGCCAGAAGGCTTTGGGCAGGGTCCCCACCACGATCTGACAGCAGACGCCGGAGCTCAACAGCATCCCCGCGCTGATGAGGAACTCCTCGAAATACAGGGAAAAGAGGCGGGAAAGGACCACCGTTCGCCGGGAGAGGGGCAGCGTCAGCAGCGGATCCAGGCTCGCCGAGGAGAACAGGACCGTGCCCGCCTTGGAGAGGGTGGTCACCGCGCCCAGCACGCAGCCCGCCACCAGCATGAGGGTCGGGGCCAGGGTGTAGGTAAACCCGTCCAGGCCTCCCTTGAGCATGCCCATGGTGTAGGTGACGGCCATATAGGCGCAGGCCAGGAACATGACGATGGTGGAGGTGAGTCGGCGCTTGGCCCGCTTTTTGGCGCCGGCGTCCGCGGTGTTCTTCAGGGCCGAGATCGGGAAGAACTCCAAGAGCTGTATGCGAATGAGGGGCAGGATCGGTTTCATTCCTTTTCCACCAGCTCCATGAAGAGCTCCTCCAAAGAGTCGTCCCCCTTCACCGTGTCCATATCGCCCACTGTCACCAGCCGGCCGTGGTTGATGATGGCCACCTTGTTGCAGAGCTTCTCCGCCACCTCCAGGACATGGGTGGAGAAGAAGATGGCGGCGCCGTTCTCGGTCATCTCCCGCATGTGCTGTTTCAGGGTGAAGGCGGCCTTGGGGTCCAGACCCACAAAGGGCTCGTCCAGGAGCAGGAGTTTCGGCTCGTCGATCAGGGCGCCGATCAGGGCCAGCTTTTGCTTCATGCCGTGAGAGAAGGAGCCCACCATATCGTTGAGCCGGTGGGTGATGCCGAAGGCGTCGGCGTACTTCCCGATCCGGGCCTGGCGGATGGCGGCGTCCAAGCCGTAGACATCCGACAGGAAGTTCAGATACTGGATGCCGGTCAAGTACTGGTACAGGTCCGGGTTGTCGGGGATATAGCGCATGACCTTCTTGCAGGCCAGGGGATCGGCCTTGATGGAGACGCCGTTGACGAAGATGTCGCCGCCTTCGAAGTCGTGGATGCCCGCCACGGCTCTCAGGGTGGTGGTCTTGCCGGCGCCGTTGGGGCCTATGAAGGCGAAGATGTCGCCGGATGCGACATGGAGGTTCAGATCCTCCACGGCGGGTTTGCCCTTAGCATAGGATTTGGTGAAGTGTTCGATACGCAGCATGATTGTTTACTCCTTGTCGGGTTTCTTTCGATACATCAGTTTCTTGGCGAAGAAGTTCCACAGCAGCACGATGACGGCGGCAATGGCCTTGGAAGCCAGGTAAAAGAGCCCCAGCCCATCGGTGAAGACCCACATCAAAAGCTCCGTGAGGCCCAGGCCGATGAGGGAGATCACGATGAACAGGACGAACTCCATCTGGGCGCTCATGTTGGCCTTCTTCCCGGAGAAGGCCAGCGTCTTCGACAGGATGTAGTTGACGATGACGCCCAGAATGAAGCCGAAGACGCCCGCCACCAGGTAGTGGAGGCCCAGCTCCTTCAACAGCCACACCGTGCAGAAGTCCGTCACGAAGGCGCAGCCGCCCACGATGATGTAGCGCAAAAACTGCAGCGTGGCGTTGTCCGTGGGCTTGTAGAGGAGCTCCCGCCAGCGCCACCGCTTCAGGAGCGAAAAGATCTCCGCCCAGCCGCCGGTCATTTCTCTTCCTCCGGCTTCTGGCGGTAGATGACGATCTTTCGGCCGATGCACTGGATGGGCTCCGCGCCGAGGGCGGCGCAGATCTTGGCGCACAGGTCCTTGGCGCTCTCGTCGCAGCTCTCCAAAACGGTCAGCTTGATGAGCTCCCGCTTGTTCAGGGCGTTGTCGATGCCCACCAGCATGTTCCCCGACAGGCCCTCCTTCCCGATCTGGAAGATGGCGTCCAGGGCGTTGGCCTGCTTGCGAAAGGCAGCTCTTTCTTTTCCGGTCATGTTCATTCTCCTTATACACCTTCCACAAAGGGAAAGGTCAAGTATTATTTTTTCTTTTGCGACTTTTTCTCTTTGTACAAAGAGAAAAAGTCGCCCAAAAAGAGAAACTCGTTTGGGATAATGGGATAGATCAGCTAACATTTTATCCCAAATGAAAGTTCTTTGGTTGCACCTTTCTTACAAGAAAGGTGCGAGCTTTCAATAGGTTCCTATTCAATAAAATCGAATTCCCATTCGCCCAGCCGGATCGTATCCCCTTCCCTGGCGCCCGCTTCCCGCAGGGCGGCGATCATGCCGGTCTTGATGAGCAGCTGCTGGAAGCGGCGCATGCTGACCTCGTTGTTGGGGTCGGTGGAATCGAGGAGCTTGTCCACCTCGCCACCGGAAAGGACGTAGGCCCCGTCGTCGGCCCGGGTCAGGGTGAAGCCCTTCTCATACCGGGGCGACGCCTCCAGCTCCACCTCGGGGAAGGTGAGCACCGGCGGCAGCAGGTCCAGGAATTGGATCACCGCGTCCAGCATCCCCTCGAACCCTTCCCCCGTGGCCGCGGACACCGGGTACACCGTGTACCCCTCTTCGTCCAGGGCCGAGCGGATACGCGCCAGGTTCTCCTGGGCCTCCGGCAGGTCCATCTTATTGGCGGCCACCACCTGGGTAAGCTCGCCCAGGGCAGGGGAAAACTTGGTCAGCTCCTCGTTGATCTTGTGAAAATCCTCCACCGGGTCCCGGCCCTCCATGCCGGAGGCGTCGATCACGTGGATGAGGAGCCGGGTGCGCTCGATATGCCTGAGAAAGTCGTGGCCCAGGCCCGCGCCCTCGGCAGCGCCCTCGATGAGCCCCGGGATGTCCGCCATGACGAAGCTCCGGCCCTTGTGCTCCGCCACGCCCAGGTTGGGGGTCAGGGTGGTGAAGTGGTAGGCCGCGATCTTGGGCTTCGCCGCGGTGAGCACGGACAGGATGGAGCTCTTGCCCACGGAGGGGAGGCCGATGATGCCCACGTCGGCGATGGTCTTCAGCTCCAGCTCCATCTCCCGCTCCTCGGTCTTGATCCCGTTCTGGGCGAACTGGGGCGCCTGCTTGGTGGCGGTGGCGAAGCGGGCGTTGCCCTTGCCCCCCCGGCCGCCCCGGATGACCGTCTTTTTCCGCTCCGGCTCGGACATGTCGGCCACGATGGCCCCGGTCTCAAGGTCCCGGACCACGGTGCCCACGGGCACGTGGATGACCATGTCCTCCCCGTCCTTGCCCCGCTTCAGCTCGATTTGGCCCTTGCCCCCGTTCTCCGCCCGGTAGAACCGCTGGAAGCGGAAGGGCAATAAGGTGTTGAGCCGGGGATCGGCGTAGAAGACGACGCTGCCCCCGTTGCCGCCGTCGCCGCCGGAGGGGCCGCCC
>CADCMN010000077.1 GCA_902802575.1 uncultured Eubacteriales bacterium
GCAGCACGGAACCTCCATGCGGACGATCGTCACGCTCTTGATATCGTTGTTTTTAATGATCTCGGTCAGCTTTTCGCTGTAATCCACCGCATCCAGCTTCGGGCATCCGATGATGGTGATTTTGCTCTTCATGAAATCCTCGTGCATGTTGGCGTAGGCGTAAGCCGTGCAATCTGCCGCGATAAGCAGCTTTGCGCCGTCAAAGAACGGGGCTTCGGTCGGAACCAGCTTGATCTGGCACGGCCACTGAGCGAGTCGTGATACCGGCTTACCAGAAAAAACGGGTGCTGTTTCTTCTTCGCTATGCTCAAACTGCATCATCCTTGATCCGGGGCAGCCGCCCTCATGGTGCATGTGCTTCATCTCTTCCATTTTCTTGGCCTCCTGTGCTTTCTTAACTGCCTGCTCATCATAGGCAGGCGCTTCTCTTTCTTCAAAGGTAATGGCTCCGGTCGGGCAGTTCGGCAGACAATCCCCGAAGCCGTCGCAGAAGTTCTCACGGACCAGCTTGGCCTTGCCGTCAATGATATCGATAGCGCCCTCATGGCAGGCACTGGCACAAAGGCCGCAGCCGTTGCATTTCCCTTCATCTATGTGGATGATCTTGCGAATCATTCTGATCGCCTCCTCTCTCGTTCTGCTGTAAGTATACGATGAAATTTCTCAAAAATCTGTATCTGGAGATACACATCTTAAATATTTTTGGTGTATAATGAGAATAACAGCAGACAGAAGGGAGAATCATGATGGACTATTACGTACTGGAGAAAAGCTCCTTGTTTTCCGGAGTTCCCGCCGCCGAATTGAGAGAGGATCTGGAAGAAACGCCGCATCATATCCAGTGTTATGATAGAGGAGAGACCATTTTTCATCTGATGGAATCCGCCACGAGAATAGGAATTATTCTGGAAGGACGTGTCGAGGCTCAAAAGTCCTTCCCGAATGGGAGCCAGGTCAACGTTTCCGTCCGTCTGCCCGGAGAGCTGATCGGACCTGCTGCCGTGTTCTCCAAGAGCGGGAGATATCCCTGCGACATTGTGGCCCTGGAACCGGCCACCATTATCATGTTCCGCAAGGATGATCTGCTGCATCTTATGCAGAAGGATTTACGAATCTTAGAGAACCTGACAACAGAAATCGCCTCTGCCACATACATGCTGCAGCAGCGCTTAGAGCTTCTTTCCTATAACGGAATCGCTCAGAAGGCTGCCTTCTGGCTCCTGATGCAGTCCCGGCAGACCGGGAAGGTTACCGTCAAGATTCCTGACTCCGTATCCAAATGGGCGATGCTGATGATTGTATCCCGGCCTTCACTGCACAGGGAACTCAAACGTCTGGAGGACGAGCACATCATCTCCTATGCACCGCCAACTATCACAATACTAAACGCAGAAGCTCTGCAGAATGTCCTTAGTCAGTAAAAAGCGACCATAAAACAACGCCTCCAAATCATCCGATACAGAGGCGTTATTGTTGTTTATTCCACTATGCCTTCATTCCTGAACTTCGCCAGCATCTCCAGCATATGGATGCCGATCTTCTCCGGATCATTGTCCAGACCAGCGCAGATGAGCCGGAGCCCATCCGGTGTCAGTATCCGGCCATGCAGCTTATCGGTCTGGTACTGCTAATTCATCATGCAGCAGAAAAGGAGGGTGATAATCCCTCCTTTTTCGCCTTTACTGATATCCCTTTTTATACCCTTCCATATTAGGAAGCCCAGTCCGGGACCCTCTTTTCGTTGCCATATAAAAAGGCGGGCCGATGATACGGTCCGCCTTTTGGCGTATCTCCGCTTAGTAGCCCGGCACGTAGGACACCGCCGTGGCCGTGGGCTTGGGGGTCTTGGTAGGCTTGGGCGTTTTGGTGGGCGAGGGCGTGGGCGTGGGCTTGGTGCCGTAAATCCACTGCTCCTCGATCTTGTCGTAGGTAGCGGTATATTTGTAGATGGTCTTTGGATTCTTATTGTCGGTGTACATGTCCACATAGGTGGTCACCACATAGCCGTTATGGGCGTTGCGGGTCTTCTCCTGATATCCCTCGTACTGTTTCTTGTCGTATTTGATCTCCGGATTGACCGCTTTGTCCTCGATGGGGGTATCGGCGTAGGCCTTATACGTGATGCCGGGCTCCTCCATGCCGTACACATCCACATGGATATCCTTCTTCCGGGTGCTGTCCTTGTTCTTGGTGATGTACACGAACAGATAGATGGTGTTTTGTTTGTTGTTCTTGAACTTGAAGTCGATGTGACCGGAGTCCACCGTAGCGTCCCAGCCCAGGGCCACATAATCCGAGGGGATGGAGTGGGGCCTGTGATAGGTGATCTCCACCCCGGCCCGCAGCAGGGCGTTGTACATGGTGGTGCTCACCTGGCAGATGCCGCCGCCGGGTTCCGGCCGGTGGTCCTTGCCGTAGATGGCAGGGGCCATGGCCCAGCCCCTCTTTTCGGTCCGGTCCCCGGTCTTCTTGTTGAAGCTGAAGTTTTCCCCGGGCTTGAGGGTGATCACGCTCATGATGCCCACGCCCTTGCTGATGTTGGCGTCCCGTCCCTCGCGGATGGCAAGGGTCTCTTTATCTGTGGAACTGGTGCCGGTGAAATAGTACCAGGTGGAGTAGGAGGACAGCTTTGTGGTGGCCTTCTTGAGGCTTTCCACCGTCACCGCCGGCTCAGACACGGTCACGCTGGGGGAGAAGGACAGCTGATAGGTGCCGCTGTTGAGCGCGCTTTCGATCTGGCTTTTGACTGCCGCCGTATCGAGCTGCATCCCGTTGGAGCCCTCGGTATAGACGAACTTGGGCTTCTGGTAGGTGGTCTTGCCCACGGTGTAGCTGTCGTATTCAATGGACAGGGTGGCGTTGGTGGCGTGGCCGGGCACCTGATCGTTCAGCTTCGCAAGGGCGCCCATCAGGGTTTCGCTGTCGTAGCGCATGGGGACGTTCACTTCGGTGAAATACCCGGAAGCGGCCTGGGACAGTGCATCGTCCACGTCAAAATAGGCGCCGATATCGTGGCGATTCAGCGTGGCGTTGAAATATTCGTTGTTCAGCGTGATGGCCACGCTGTTGAGATCCTTTTCAAAGGCCTGCGCCAAGACGGATCGGGCGTTGTCCGAAGCCATATCGCCCACCTGGATCCCGTTGACGGTGACCCCCTTGGGGAGGGTCCCGGCGATGGGGCCGCCGCTGGGATCATTTGGGTTCGTTCCGCCGGGATATGCGCTGCTGGCCAAAGGTGTGGCGTCGGCAGTCATCCGCTCGGGACGGTTGCGCTGTATCATCAGCACAATGGCCCAAACCAGCACCACAAGGGCGGACAGAAACAGGCCGGCCGCCATCAGGAAGATACGCTTTTGCCGCTGGCGCTCCTTGGCCTTGCGCTTCGCGGCCGCCCGCTTGCGGGCAGCGGCGCGGCGAGCCAACTCCTCCTCAGCGGGGGCAGCCTTGGCAGCGGCGGAGGATCGGGGAGAGGCGGGGCGCTTCGCAGATGCGGTTTTGGACGCCTCTTCGGAGGCATTCTTTCGCGTATACATGGGCATATTATATCGTCAATTCACAGATTGTTCAACCGCTGTCACGAAAAATATGCTAAAATTTTACGTAGATGTATCTTTGGAAAGGACAGCGACAGCATGTTTCACATCGTCATGGTGGAACCGGAGATCCCGCAGAACACGGGGAACGTGGCCCGGACCTGCTCGGTGACCGGCTCCAGCCTCCATCTCATCCGCCCCCTGGGCTTCTCCGTGGACGACAAGCATTTGAAACGGGCCGGCCTCGACTATTGGTACACCCTGGACATCAGCTATTTCGACAGCCTGGAGGAGCTGCAGGCCCTGCATCCTGACGCCCGCTTCTTCTACGCCTCCACCCACGCTCAAAATCGGTATACGGACACGGCCTTTCGGGACGGGGATTTTCTGGTCTTCGGCAAGGAGACGGCAGGGCTGCCCAAGGATCTGCTGGCGAAAAACGCCGATCATGCCATCCGCATCCCCATGGGCGCGCATCAGCGCTCCCTGAATTTGAGCAACTCGGTGGCCATCGTCCTCTACGAAGCCCTGCGGCAAAACAATTTTTTAGATTTAGTCTAAAAAAAGCTTGCATTTAGCAGATGCCTATGGTAATATAGCTCCGTTCGATTTTTGCAAAGGAGGTGGACTTGAATGGGTAAGTTCTGTGAAGTCTGCGGTAAGGGCAAGATGTCCGGAAACAATGTCAGCCATGCCGAGAACAAGACCAAGCGCAGCTGGGCTCCCAATGTACAGCGCGTACATGTGATCGTGGATGGAAAGACTCAGATCATGAACGTTTGCACGCGTTGCCTCCGTTCCGGCAAGATCGTCCGTAGCGTCTGAGCGACTGACACACAACAGGCCACCTGAAAGGTGGCTTTTTTCATTCATTTTATTGAGGTGGAATTATGGAACGCATCACCAGCCGCACCAATCCCCGCATCCAGCGGGCCCGCTCCCTCCGGGAAAGCAAATACCGGCGTGAGACCGGCCGCCACTTTATAGAGGGCGATAAGCTGGTCCGGGAGGCTCTGGCCTCCGGGGCCGAGTTGGAGACCGTCTTCGTGCGGGAGGGGTATGCCGGATCGACGGATTTCCCCTGTGAGCTCATCGAGGTCACCGACAGCGTCATGGACGCGCTCTCCACCGCAGGAACGCCCCAAAGCCTGTGCGCCGTGGCGAAGACACCGATCATGGCTCTGCCGGACACCTTCACCGGCACCGTGCTCCTTTTGGAGGACCTGCAGGATCCGGGCAACGTGGGCACCCTGATCCGCACGGCAGACGCCCTGGGCGCAGGCTCCGTGATCCTGTCCCCCCGATGTGCCGATCCCTTTTCACCCAAGACCCTTCGGGCCTCTATGGGCTCTGTCTACCATCTGCCCGTCTATGTGACGGATATCCCCGCCGCCCTTCGCGCTCTGAACGATCAGGGCTACACCTGCCTCTGCGGTCATCTTCGGGGCAGCGAAGAACTGCCGCCCAAAACGAAAAAAATGGCCCTGCTGGTGGGGAACGAGGGCAACGGCGTCACGGACGAGGCCGCCGCTCTCTGCTGCGCTTATCGCCTCCCCATGCCGGGCAAGGCCGAATCCCTCAACGCCGCCGTCTTTGGGGCGATCATGCTCTATGAATTGACGAGAGAATGATACTCTTTTTGCTGCTTTTTCTGTTCGGTGAAAGGGTGTGAAGCCGAGCGCTGCCAGTGGCAGACGCAGCATGGCGGAGCACAGGCAAAGCAAGGAAAAAGCAAGCGATCGCGAAGCTTTTGAGTATGATTTGCCCTTGGTTAAAAAGCGGCGCAAAAAGAAAAGCTTAGAGAAAACAATATGAAAAAGCAGGCCCGTCGCCTGCTTTTTTCGATTTGCCGATTATTCTCCTTTTTCACCGTTTTTGCACATTGAAAGCAAAGCGCCTTCCTGCCTATACTGTATGGCAACAGGGGACAATGTCAGTCATTGTCCTTGATGTATTCGATGATATCGCTGACGCTGCAATCCAGTATGAAGCACAGGTCGTTCAACGTTTTCGTCGTGATGGGCATGCCGCGCTTCATTCGGTAGATCGTGTTCGCAGACACGCCCTGCCGATAGATCAGCTCATATGTGGAAATGTCGCGCTTGTTCAGCGTTTCCCAAAAGGGACGGTAGGAGATCATGCTGGTAGTTTCCCCGCTTTTTTTCTACCATAGCATGCTTAATTTGTTGACTATGCCCAATATATTGAGTATAATCATGCAAACAAAGAAATAAGAGAGGTGATGCTCATGCCATCCGGCTTCTTCATCGGCCATCGGGACGCACCGGAGAGCCTGCTGCCCCAGGTGCGGGCAGCCGTGGAGAGGCTGATCCTGCGCGAGGGGGTCACGGACTTCTACGTGGGCAGCCGGGGCAGCTTCGACCGGATGGCCGCGAGGGCGATACGGGAACTCATGAAAACTCACCCTCAGATCTATCTGTACCTGGTGTTGGCCTATCTTTCCGCGAAGGGAGCGGGGGAGATCCCGCCGGGATTCACGGGCACCGTCTTCCCCGAGGGCCTGGAAACGACGCCCCGGCGATTCGCCATACTGCGGGCCAATCGGGCCATGGTGGACGCCTGCGATTTCCTGGTGGCCTATGCGCCCTATGCGGCGGGCAACGCCCGCAAGGTGATGGACTACGCCATACGGCGGCAGAAGCGGGGACAGATACGGATAATTGAATTGAAGGCAAACGGCAAATGAAAAAGAGCCTCCGTTGGGAAGCTCTTTTACGTTTCGTTTTCCTCAGCTTACGCTTTCCGGGCGGCCAGGGCGGTGTCCACCAGGGCCTTGAAGGCGTTCATGTCGGTGACGGCCAGATCGGCCAGGACCTTCCGGTTGACCTCGACGCCGGCCAGCTTGAGGCCGTTGATGAGGTTGGAGTAGTTGGTGCCGCAGAGGCGGGCGCCGGCGTTGATACGGGCGATCCAGAGGCGGCGATAC
>CADCMN010000078.1 GCA_902802575.1 uncultured Eubacteriales bacterium
TCCCAGGGCCAGCGGCAGCTCATCGCCATCGCCCGGGCCGCCGTGGCGGACCCGCCGGTGCTGATCCTGGACGAGGCCACCAGCTCCATCGACACCCGCACCGAGGCCCACATCGAAAAGGGCATGGACGAGCTCATGAAGGGGCGGACCGTCTTCGTCATCGCCCATCGGCTCTCCACCGTCCGCAACGCCAACGCCATCATGGTCCTGGAGCACGGCGAGATCATCGAGCGCGGCGACCACAGGGCTCTCCTGGACCAGCGGGGCCGGTATTATCAATTGTATACCGGCATGTTCGAGCTGTCCTGAACGGCGGGAGGACTGAGCAAAGACAGGTCCCAAAGCGCGGGGACATCGGACTCGTTGTCCCCCGGTTGTCATCCCGACCGAGGGAGCGAACACGGAAGCAGTTCTCATGTCGATAAACATGAGCGACCGAGCGGAGGGACCTCTGAACGCAGAGGCTTGCGGTGGATGAGGCGTTCATACATGCGTCCCTGCGCCTTGACCTAAGATCATAGCCCTTCATTCCTTGACATTTCCCCGAAAGCGTACTATCATCCCTGTACGCTTTCGGCGTTTTTTGGAGAGAGTATATGAACATCCAGCTTTCGGATCATTTCGACACCAGGCGGCTGCTGCGGTTCGCGCTGCCGTCCATACTGATGATGGTGTTCACCTCCGTCTACGGGGTGGTGGACGGGCTCTTCGTGTCCAATTTCGTGGGCAAGACCCCCTTCGCCGCGGTGAACTTCATCATGCCCTTCCTCATGATCCTGGGCGCCCTGGGCTTCATGCTGGGGACCGGCGGCAGCGCCCTCATCGGCAAGCTTCTGGGGGAGGAGAATGGGGAAAAGGCCAATCAGGTGTTCTCCCTGCTGATCTATGTGACGTTGATCGCGGGCGTGGTCGTCGCCGCCGTGGGCATGCTGGTCATTCGGCCGGTGGCCTTGCTGCTGGGCGCGGATCTGACCATGGCGGAGGACTGCGTGCTCTACGGGCGGATCGTGCTGCTGGGGCTCCCGGCCCTCATGCTCCAGTTCGAGTTCCACAGCTTCTTCGTCACCGCTGAAAAGCCCCAGCTGGGCCTGTACGTCACCGTGGCCGCCGGGGTCATGAACATGGTCCTGGACGGGGTGCTGGTGGGGCTGTTGCGCTGGGGCATCCCCGGCGCGGCCGTGGCCACCGTCATGAGCCAGGCGGTGGGCGGGTTCCTGCCCCTTGTGTACTTCGCCCGGAGGAACACCAGCCTCCTGCGCCTGGGTCGGACCCGGTTCGATTGGTCCTCCCTGAAAAAGGCGCTGACCAACGGCTCCTCCGAGTTCGTGTCCAACATCTCCATGTCCGTGGTAGGCATGCTCTACAACGGCCAGCTCATGAAGTACGCGGGGGAGGACGGCGTGGCGGCCTACGGGGTGCTCATGTACGTGACCATGATCTTCCTCGCGGTGTTCATCGGCTATTCCGTCAGCACCGCCCCCGTCATCAGCTTCCACTTCGGCGCCCGGGACAAGGCGGAGCTCAAGAACCTGCTGCGGCGGAGCCTGGGCGTCATCGCTGCGGTCTCCATCGTCATGCTGTTCCTGGGGGAGGTCCTGGCCCGGCCCCTCGCTCATATCTTCGTGGGCTACGACGAGGAGCTCATGGATGTCACCCTTCACGCCTTCCGGATCTATTCCTTCACCTTCCTGCTGTGCGAGGTGCCCATCTTCGGCTCCTCCTTCTTCACCGCCCTCAACGACGGCCTGACCTCCGCCCTCATCTCCTTCCTGCGCACGGTGGTCTTCCAGGTGGCGGCGGTACTCCTTTTGCCGCTCCTCTTCGGCCTCGACGGCATCTGGTACTCCCTGATCGTGGCGGAGCTCGCCGCCGCGGCGGTGACGGTGTTCTTCTGGGTGAAGAAGCGGGAAGTGTATTCGTAAAGGTTTTTTTGCGACTTTTTCTTTTCGGTGAAAAGCAAAAGTCGCCCAAAAAGAAAAGCACAGATGGAGGATGTTGATTCCGTTGAGATCAGCTTCCTTTTCCTTTTGTCTGCGGGTTTTTTCGTCTTTTCTGTAAAATCCCCATGAACATCCCGTCCGGCCCGTTGCCCCTGCGTGGAGACGGATGGTATACTTTTTCCATCAAAAGAGGGGAGTCTATTTATGAAAAAGGTGCTTCTGCATAGCGCCGCCGTCCTTGGGTTAGCGCTGGTGTGCGTATCATTTATGGCATATTGGCCGACTGTCTCAACGTCCGGCTTTATGGACCGCTGGAAAGCGTCGATCCTATACAGCGGCGCCTATCTGCTGGCCTTCACAGGGTTTTTCTTCGCCATGCGGGGCTTGAAGAAGCGGGCATGCAAGGGATTGTGGATATACAGTCTCCCGTCCTTCCTGTTGATTGGCTTGTACCTGTATGGCTCCTTTGGCCAGGGATACGGAGAGGTCACCTCGTACACCATCAAAAATGTTCCATACACCGTGTTCTTTCTGCTGCCGCCCCTGTTGATCCCTCTGCTGCCATTAGCGGAGAAGGGGAAGGGAGCGCTTCCGGCCATAGCCCTGTTTACTGTACTTGCCGTCGCCTTCGGCAGCATGACCGTCGGCTGGTATCTGAATACGGATTGGACCCGGAGAGAGTTGTTCGATTCCATGGATAATTTGAACCGAACGTTCGTTTCCGACGCATACAAGGAATCTTCCGATGGATTGCTTCTCACCGTGGACGGGGAAGGAAGGATGTATGCGTATGTGAGCCGTGCGGAACTGGAAAAGGATATAGGCTACCGTCGCCAGCCTGCCGTAATCTTTTCCGTCCGCCGGGAGGGTAATGAGTTCGTTTTTTACAAGGATTTCTATGAGGACGAAAACCCGGACCAGCCTGTCTTCTCCATACCCTGTATGCGGGGATATATCTGGTATAACCGTGAAACAGACTATGCATACGTCGCGTCCATGTCTTATGAGGACAACCCCTTGTTCACCAATAGTGAGCTGGGGTATCTCTATTGCCGCCTGGAAAACACCGACCTCCATGATGTGGGCGCGGACGACATTCTGGCGGGCCTCCGCCCGGAGGACTGGCCCGGGGTAGCGTGGGATCTGCTGGACCAGCATTTCATCGTGGGAGATGACCATACGCTGACCAACGACAGGGACATGGCGCTCCTGTGGGCCTATACCGACGACTGCTTCATACTGGCCAAGCGGCAGGAGGGGCCCGACGGCGTGACTTACAAGCCCTGGGCCTGCGGGCGGAAACAGGCGGGACGACGGGTATACGACGTGAAGAACATAGGCACCAGCGTCTGGTGGAACGGCATGGGAGACTTCGTCTATACCGATCACGACAGCGGGGACCGGGGCGTCATTTGGCCCGGCGAACCGTTGAAGGATGTACGGGAAGCCTGCCTGAAGAATGGCTGGCAGGAGGTGCCTTTGCGGGACGAATACGCCTCCTCCCTGTGCCTCTTCGAGAAGGACGGAAAGCGCACAGTGCTTTTCTTCGCAGAGGCCGACGATGCCTATTCCTGGGCCGATTGGAGCGATGAACTCGATCCTGGGGAGCGGTTGGTGACGGGCTACGCCCTCCTTGCCACGGACGGCACCGTGGAAGCCTACGGCGGCCTGGCGCTCGTGGCGGCGGATCGGGCCGAACCTCTTCTTGCCAAGATGAACACCCGCGCCCGCATCGGCTCCTTCGGTTATATCGACTGGCAGGCCTGCTGGCCGTCCCGCGCCCGCCTCACCGCCGACGGCCGCCTGATCCTCCGGGACAAGGCGGGGGAGTGGACGGTCATGGCGCTGGAAGAGATCATTGAAAAATGATGGCTGTGCCGCTTTTTCTCTTTCTACAAAGGAGAAAAAGCGGCGGAAAAAGAGAAACTTAAGAAGGAGTGCAGCTATCCGCAGGGAAGCCGCACTCCTTCTCAAAAGTTCTTTTGCTCGTCTTTTCTTACAAGAAAAGACGGTGCTTTCAAAAAATACCTTATTCGCCCCTAAACACGATCCCCTTCTCCGGGTCGGCGCTCTCGATAATAGCCAGGGATTCCAGATGGTAACCCGCGTCACGGAGCTTCTGGCCGCCGGGCTGGAAGCCCTTCTCCACGGCCGCGCCGATGCCCACGAGCTCGGCCCCGGACTGCTTCACGATCTCCGTCACGCCCCGCAGCGCTTCGCCCATAGCGAGGAAGTCGTCGATGACCAGGACCTTGTCGGTTTCGTGCAGCCACTGACGGGACACCAGCAGCGTCACCTTCTTCTTGTAGGTGTAGGACATGATCTCGCTCTGGAAGAGGCCGCCCTCGATGTTGTCGGACTTGGCCTTCTTGGCGTAGAGCAGGGGGACCCCCAGATCTGCCGCCACGGCGGAAGCGAGGGCGATGCCGCTGGCTTCCACGGTCATGACCAGCGTCACCCTGGAGGTGTCGAAGCGGCGGATGAACTCATGGCTCAGCTCGTGCATGAGCTGCATATCCACCCGGTGGTTGAGAAAGCCGTCGATCTTGATGATGTTTCCGGGCAGGACCTTGCCCTCTTTGCGAATGCGTTCCTGAAGGGGGGCGTACCCCTTGTTCACCTCTGCCATGCGTTTTCTCCTCCTATGAAAAATATGTCTTATTATGACGGTATTCCGTGAAAAATGCAAGCAAAACTTTTCTGTTTCGACCTATATATATTTTTATGGCGCCGCCCTTGACAGAGGCGCGGGAAAGAAGATACAATGGCGGCACCGAACATACAGGAGGGGACGGCCCATGTTTACCGGTTTTTCCCAGGAAACCAGCGAGTTCATGATGAACCTGGCGCTGAACAACGACAGACCCTGGTTCGAGGCCCATCGGGAGATCTACGAGCGGAGCCTGAAGCAGCCCATGGACGAGCTTGCGAAGGACGTCATGGCCGAGATGGTCCGTCGCTTCCCCGACGACCCCTTCGAGCTCCACGTCTCCCGCATCTATCGGGACGCCCGCCGCCTCTTCGGCCGGGGCCCCTACAAGGAGGAGCTGTGGTTCTCCCTCAAACCCTCCCGGAACCTGGAGGGCGGGGGAAACCTGTTTTTCGGCATCGACGCCCTGTCCTGGCAGCTGGGGTGCGACTTCTGGCGGGACCCCCAGGGCATGGCGGGTTTCCGCAAGAGCATGGATGACGACCCCGCAGCCTTCCTGCAGCTGGCCCGCTGGTTCGCCAAACAGGACTACTTCACCCTCCACGGCTATGACTATAAGAAGAAAAAGGGCCACGCCGACGACGAGCTCTCTTGCTGGTACAACAAGAAGAACTTTTGGATGATGCACAAGGAGCCCTTCAACGACAAGCTCTTCTCCCACGACTTTGTGACCCTCTGCGCCGACGGCCTCTCCGCCCTCATGCCCTTCTATCGCTACTTCCTCCAAGTCTACGGATATGGCGCATAGGACGGGCGGTTCGTGAACCGCCCCTACGGGTCCGCTGGGGCCGGAATACTGCAGGGGCCATTCATGAATGGCCCGCCTTTCCCCTATGCTGTATCCGTATGGTGGGACGCCCACAAAATGTATGACACAAAGTTGCAAAAGCCCCTTTACAAATCCAAAAACCCGTGCTAATATACCCACGATGATTTTTAAGCGGTACAGAGATGCCGGTAAGGTCAGCAAATCGAGACGCGCGCAATAGGCGCAACAGATGCATGCTCAGCCTGCCGGAAATCACACCGGCAGGCTTTTTGTATAGCCCCGGTCACCGCGGAAAGGATGCCCATGGAGTTCAAAGCCCAGATCATGGATGAGGCTGCGGTGCAGCGGTCCCTGGCCCGGCTCACCCATGAGATCATCGAGCGCAACCGGGGCATCGACAACATCCTCCTGGTGGGCATCCGCCGCCGGGGCCTGCCCCTTGCCCAGCGCATCGCCGCCAACCTGGAGCGGTTCGAAGGCGTGGCCTGCCCTGTGGGCTACATGGACATCACCCTCTACCGGGACGATCTCTCCGAGATCAGCGCCCTGCCCGACGCCGGAGAATCGGATTTTCCCGTGGCCGTCACGGGCCGGGACGTGATATTGGTGGACGACGTGATCTTCACAGGCCGCACCGCCCGGGCCGCCATGGAGGGCATCTTCACCTTCGGCCGCCCTGCCAGCATCCAGCTCTGCGTCCTCATCGACCGTGGCCATCGGGAGCTGCCCATCCGCCCCGACTACGTGGGCAAGAACATCCCCACCTCGAGGGACGAGCTGATCTCCGTCACCGTGCCCGAGATCGACAATGAGCCCCTGGGCGTCAAGCTGTTTTCGCTCCGCTGAACGACAGCGGATAAGATATAGGAAAAAGAAGGGAGTATATCTATGAAACTCATCTACAACGTGGAGGACAAGCCTCAAGTCTCCGAACGCATCGTGTTCGCGTTCCAGCAGCTGCTGGCCATCATGGCCGCCACCATCGCCAGCTCTTCACCAAGTTCCGCAGCCCCGTGTTCCTGGGCAGCTCTTTCGCGTTCCTGGGCTCCATGTTCGCGGCCTTCGCCGGAGCCACCTCCATGCAGTTGGGCTTCCTGGGCCTGATCCTGGGCGCCGTGTTCGCGGGCCTCGTCTATGTGGTCTTCGCCATCCTGGTAAAGTCCTTCGGCGTGAACTGGATCAACAAGCTGATGCCCGCCGTCATCATCGGGCCCATCGTGGCCATCATCGGCCTCAGCCTGGCGGGCAACGCCGTGGGCGACATGGTCAAGGGCGATGTGGGTCCCATGGTAGACGGCGCGCTCCAGCCTGTGGCCTCCCCCTATGTGGCCCTGATCTGTGCCCTGGTCACCCTGTTCGTGGTCATCCTCTGCTCCGTCTACGGCAGCAAGAAGGTCCGCCTGATCCCCTTCATCCTGGGCATCCTGGCCGGCTATATCGTAGCTCTCTGCTTCACGCTGATCGGCAATGCCACCGGCAATGACGCTCTGAAGATCATCGACTTCACGCCCTTCAAAGCCCTGGTGGCGGACGGCGTTTCCCTGAAGACCTTCCTGAGCGTGCCCCAGTTCTCCTTCCTCATCGCCAAGGACGGCCTGAAGGAGCTGAACGGCACCTACGTGCTCAGCATTCTCTTTGCGTATGCGCCTGTGGCTGCGGTGGTCTTCGCCGAGCACCTGGCCGACCATAAGAACCTGTCCACCATCATCGAACGTGACCTCACCAAGGACCCCGGCCTCGATAAGACCCTGCTGGGCGACGGCATCGGCTCCATGGCCGGCGCTTTCTTCGGCGGCTGCCCCAACACCACCTACGGCGAGTCCATCGGCTGCGTGGCCATCACCCAGAACGCCTCCGTCGTCACCGTGACCTACGCCGCTTTCCTCGCCATCCTGGTGGCCTTCCTGAGCCCCATCGTGGCCTTCCTCGACTCCATCCCCGCCTGCGTCATGGGCGGCGTGTGCATGACCCTCTACGGCTTCATCGCCGTGTCCGGCCTCAAGATGCTCCAGCCCGTGGACCTCAACGACAACCGGAACCTGTTCGTGGCCTCCGTTATCCTGATCTCCGGTGTGGGCGGCCTGTCCCTGACCTTCGCCACCAAGATGGGCGACATCACCATCACCACCGTGGCCTGCGCCCTGATATTGGGCATCGTCACCAACCTGATCGTCCGCAAGGGCGCCACCCCCGCCGGCGAGGAGCCCAAGCCCCAGCAGCTCATCAAGTAAGTAAAACCGATAAAAAACCGAACAGAATATATCCCGCTTCGGGAGGCCTCCAGGGCCTCCCGATCGGTTTTCCCGGGGCTTTCGGGGTTGACAAGATTTGCCGTTGTGATATGATAAAGGTGCAACGAAACCTGCATAAATGCGGTGCGGGCGGAGGCAACAAAAATCAAAATGGAGGTCACTATGAACGCATACATCGAGAGAGTCATTGAGGATGTAAAGCGCCGCGATCCGAACCAGAAGGAATTCATTCAGACCGTGGAAGAGGTT
>CADCMN010000079.1 GCA_902802575.1 uncultured Eubacteriales bacterium
CACGCAATAGGGGATGTGGACGTAGACGCCGGTCATCCGTTGATCCTCAGCACGCTCATGAAGGCGTCGCTGGGCACGGACACGGTGCCCACCTGGCGCATGCGCTTCTTGCCCTCCTTCTGCTTCTCCAGCAGCTTCTTCTTGCGGGAGATGTCGCCGCCGTAGCACTTGGCAAGCACGTCCTTGCGGACCGCCTTCACCGTCTCTCGGGCGATGATCTTGCCGCCGATGGCCGCCTGGACGGGGATCTCGAACTGCTGGCGCGGGATCACGTCCTTCAGCTTTTCGCAGACCGCCCGACCCTTGGGGTAGGCCCGATCCTTGTGGACGATGGTGGACAAGGCGTCGCACATATCGCCGTTGAGCAGGTAGTCAAGGCGCACCAGATCGCTCTTCTGATAGTCCTTCAGCTCATAGTCGAAGGAGGCGTAGCCCCGGCTGCGGGACTTGAGGGAGTCGAAAAAGTCGTAGATGATCTCGTTGAGGGGCAGGGTGTAGAGGATCTTCACCCGGTCCTTCTCGATGTAGTCCATGTGCTCGAAGACGCCTCGGTTGTTCTGGCACAGCTCCATGATGGGCCCTACGAAGTCCGGCGGGGTCATGATGCTGGCCTTCACCATGGGCTCCTCCATGTAGTCGATCTCGGAGGGGTCCGGGAGGCTGGCCGGGTTGTCGATGATGAGGGTCTCGCCGGTCATCATCTTCACCCGATAGACCACCGAGGGGCTGGTGGTGACCAGATCGAGATCGAACTCCCGTTCCAGCCGCTCTGTGATGATCTCCATGTGCAGCAGCCCCAAGAAGCCGCAGCGGAAGCCGTAGCCCAGGGCCGCGCTGGTCTCCTTTTCGAAGGACAGGGAGGCGTCGTTGAGCTTCAGCTTTTCCAGGGCTTCCATCAGGTCGCCGTAGTGGGAGCCGTCCGCGGGATAGATGCCGCAGAAAACCATGGGGTTCACCTTCTTGTAGCCGGGCAGGGGCGCCGCAGCGGGGTGCTCCACATCCGTTAGGGTGTCGCCCACCTTGGTCTCCTCCACGCTCTTGATGGAGGCGGCCACATAGCCCACCTCCCCGGCAGTGAGCTCGTCCACTGTCTTCCACTGGGGGGTGAACACGCCCACCTCGGTCACATCGAACTCGTGGCCCGTGGCCATGGACCGGATGCGCATGCCGGGGCGGATGGCCCCGTCGAACACCCGCACATAGGACAGAGCGCCCTTGTAGTTGTCATAGAGGCAGTCGAAGATCAACGCCTTGGTGGGGCCGTCGGGATCGCCGCCGGGGGGCGGCACCTGATCCACGATCTTCGCCAGAACCTCCTCCACGTTGAGGCCGGTCTTGGCCGACACCCGAGGCGCGTCCTCAGCGGGCAGACCAATGATATCCTCGATCTCGTGGACGACCCTCTCTGGCTCCGCGGAGGGCAGGTCGATCTTGTTGATGACGGGCAGGACTTCGAGATCGTTGTCGATGGCGAGATACACGTTGGCCAACGTCTGGGCTTCGATCCCCTGGGTGGCGTCCACCACCAGCACCGCGCCTTCGCAGGCTTTCAACGCCCGGGAGACCTCGTAGGTGAAGTCCACGTGCCCCGGGGTGTCGATGAGGTTGAACATATACTGCTCCCCGTCGGCGGCGGTGTAGAACATGCGCACGGCGGAGGCCTTGATGGTGATGCCCCGCTCCCGCTCGATGTCCATGGAGTCCAGAAGCTGGGCCTCCATATCCCGCTTGGCCACAGTGTCGGTGAGCTCCATCATCCGATCCGCCAGGGTGGACTTGCCGTGATCGATATGGGCGATGATGCAAAAGTTGCGTATATGCGATTGATCCATAACGGTTTTCTCCCTAAAAGCTATGGAACATCATACCCTATCCCGCCCAAAAAAGCAAGATGGGCTGTTCACAGACGAACAGGACGGGATGTTCCCGTCCTGTCATGCAATCCGACCGCTGATTTTATCTCAGCTTCAACGTGGCGATCTTGGAATCGGCGGTGAAGCCGTCGGCGATGGCAGTGCAGCGGAACTGCCAGCCATTCATCTCCGCCGCGGCGACGACGGTGAGGGCGAGCCCCGTTTCTCCGTCCACCGGCTCCCAATCTCCGTCCGCCGTCTTCTTCACGTACCACTGGTAGGTCACGTTCGTGCCGCTGGCCTTCGCCTTGAACGTCACCGTCGTGCCCGCATTCACCGTTGCGCCCCTGGGATGGGTGGTGAACTTGGGCGGCACCGGCGTCACCGTGAGCGTCGCCGTCTGGCCGTCCATAGCCTCCCAGTCCTCGGCTCCGTTGGCCAGCTTATACCACTGATACTTCAGGTTCGGGCCCGTGGCCTTCACGCTGATCCTGGCCTTGGCGCCGCTCTTCACCGTCACCGCCGCCTTGGGCTGGGTCCTGATCGTCAACGCCACCGGCGTCACCGTCAGCGTGGTCTCCCTGGAATACACCTCCCCGCCGGCATTCCTGACCAGGCACCGATATTGCCGCCCGTTCAGAGCCATGGACGCTGCGATGGTGTACTCCGCCTTGGTTTCACCGTCTATTTCGGCCCATTCCCCGTCATCGCCGGCCCGGCTGAACCACTGATAGCTCAATGCCACGCCCGCGGCTCTCACCGTCAACTTGGCCTTGGCGCCGCTCTTCACCGTCACCTTTTCCTTGGGCTGGACCTTTATCAGCGGCGCCTGCAGCTGCACCGTCAGCGTGGCCACATCCGAAATCAGCTTCCCATCGGGGGTCGTGATCTCGCAGTAGTATTGGCTGCCGTCCACCTTCAGCTCCGCCTTCACGCTCAGCGTCGCCTTGATGCCGCTCTTGGCCTTGCTCCACTGATGCGCCGGACTCTCCCTCATAAACCACTGGTATTTGACGCCCTTGGTATTGTTCACGGTTACCGTGAAGTTCGCCTTCTGCCCGTTCCACGCTGTCACGTCCTGAGGTTCATCGGACAGAGTGAACTCGCCCAACGCTTTGGGCAACGCCTTGCGTGTGCGGTTCAGCTCCAGGTGGCAAACGGTGCAGTACACCACCTCGTCATAACTGCCGTGGGTGGAGCCGGTAGACGGGGTCACATTCTCCTGCACAGGTTCGCCGGGGGTGTGGACGGTGGACTTCTCGATGATCCTGTGTTCACGGTTCAACTCCACACCGCAGTCGATGCAATAGATGACCTCGTCGTAGCTGCCTTCGGCGGCACAGGTAGCGGGCACCTCGTTCTCCCGCACCGGCTCCCCGGGCACATGCTCCGCCGCGATGGTTGGGTCAAGCAGGATACGGCCGCTGTCGTTGGCGGAGAGAACGCCGGTGACGATGAGGGAGGTCAGGTCGGGATAGCCGTCAAGGGACAGCTGCAGTTGCGCCGTCGTAAGCTCCTGTTTCGTGGCTTTGACCTGCACCAGGCGGGTCATGAGATCGTTATCCAGATCATCGATCGTCGCTGCCGTCGGGGTGACCGTCCCTTCGATGCCCGTGACCTCCGTGATCATGGTGTCAATGATCTCCGGGATCTGATACCCGCTCTGTTCCAAGAGCATGGAATAGCCGGTCACGGTGACCACCCTGCCCTTTTGGATCGCAGCCATATCCGCCTGGCTGTTGCTGCCGTCCAGCAGGACAAGCCTTGAAGTGTCCCCGTTCTGCAGATAGACGTTTCTCCCGTCGCGGTAGGTGACCACGCCGGTGAAGGTCATGGGAAGCTGCTCAATGACGTGATGCTCCCGACTCAATTCCGCCTGGCAGCGGGTACAGTAGACCACCTCGTCATAGCCGCCCGCAAAAGTGTACGTCGCCGGCACCTCATTCTCATGGACCGGTTCGCCGGGGAGGTGCCCCAGGGCGTCTACCTCCTCCTGCACCAGCAAAACAGCGTTGCAGCGAGAACAATGTCTCCCCTCTGTTAAGCCGGTCTGTGTGCAAGTGGGAGGCGTCGCAACGTCGATCACCTCAACGTGCCCCAGCGCATCGACCTCCTCCTGCGCCAGCAGAACCTTTTGGCAGCGCGTACAATGCTTTCCCTCAGTCAGACCTGGCTCCGTGCAGGTGGGATCCACAGCCGGGTCGATGGTTTCATGCTCGTGGTCACACCAAATGGCGTACAGCGTATTGAGTTTGTTGGAAGAGAAGCCCTGCATGTCGTTCTTGTAAAGGCCGCTCATCATCTCGCACTGGGGGTCCGTAGACCAGCCGATCAGCTCGAAGCCATCCCGAACGACGTTCGGCGCATCCACATATCCATTGAAGACGCCGCGGGCATATTTATCCCGATACTCGCTCCCCAGGGAATCATCCGTAAATACGCCGCCGTTTGGGTAGAACGCCACGATATAATAATCATAGGATGAGCCGGACTTCCAGCTGGGCGTCACCACCAAGTCACGATCCAGGTATCGGTTCATGAGGGATTCGTTCAGCAGAGAATGATCCTCATCGCCAATACCGCCATCGCTGACCTGCCAGAAATCAAAGGCGTTGGAGGCGAAGTTGGGAAACGGTGGGTACGGCGTCACCTGCCTGATCTTTTTCTCAAAAGGAACCGTGACCACGATCTCAGTGCAGTTGGGATCATTGTTGAAATACCCATTGGAAGACCGGAAGGTGACGGTATGGTCCCACCTGTCCCACACGGGCTTATAGGTCCGGTTGCTCTCGGTGAACACCAGGTCCAAAAACTCCGCCGCCGTATAGTGCTCGCTGCGATCAGCAGCGTTGTACCAGCCCACGGGGCTCTGGCCGGACAGCTTCGGCACCTTCAGCGCGTCAAAGGCCGCCATGGCCGCCGCGTCCTGGTTCAGGGATTTCCCCTTTGTGATGGTGAAAGACTTCACATAATACCTATCCCCATCGTCGATATACCAGGCGACAGGATAGGTGTTCAGCGTTACCGTCACTGTCTCCGGGTAGATGGCCTCCCAGGTGATGCTGCCCCCGTAATTCTGGCGCACCGCTTCGGTCCAGGTGTCGTTGCCAGCGGGATAATACGCCGTCGCTTTGACGCCGCCACAGAAACAATCTCTGCCAAATAAAGGCGCATCCCCCTCAAAGATCATCGATTTCAATCCCGTGCAACCGTTGAACGCGTATTCAACGATGGTCTCCACGCTTCCGGGAAAAGTGATGGATTCGAGCGCTATACAGCCGGAAAACGCATCTCTGCCGATGCTGGTGACGCCGTCAGGGATGGCGATAGAGGTCAGGCTCGCACATGAGGCAAACGCTTCATTCATGATTGTGGTCACGCCGCCGGGAATGTGGATGGACGTCAGCTTCTCGCAGCCGGTAAACGCGGATTCATAAATGACGGTCACGCTGTCAGGAATGGTGATGGACGTCAGGTTCATGCATAAGCCAAACGTATTATAGTTGATACAGACGATCCCATCCGGAATATCGACCGATACAAGATCATACACCTGGCAAAACGCGTTGGGAGCTAAGATGGTGCCGCTGCCGGTGATGGTCATCTTCCCCGTTTGCTGGTCGATGGACCAGGTCAGATCCTCGCCGCAGGTTCCCGAGAGCCTGTGCCATGTAGCTCCGAGCAGGCACACATTCCCACTGCTGACGAGTTTCCGTTTGAGAGATTCCAACTCTGTATAGGTCCCATTGAAATATGCATCGGCCAATCCCGTGCAGCCGGAGAAGGCGTCGACGCCGATGCTGGTGACATTGCTCGGTATCGTGACAGACAACACATCCGTCCGACCGGCAAAAGCGCCGTCGCTGACAGCGCTTCCGCTGCCGGTGATAGTCAGGGCGCCGGTGGACGAATCAAAAGACCAATAGAGATCCTCGCCGCACTGGCCTGATGCATCGTCTGCGGACGCGAAGGACGGGCACAGGCACAGCAGCAGAGCCAGGGTGAGCAGGATGAAGACAGTTTTCTTCTTCATAGCGGGAGCCTCCTTATGTTGCACAACAAAAATACCTGCAAATCGACAGCATAAGTATACAGCGTACTGCCAGGAATTGCAAGAAAAAGCCCCGTATATGATGGGCAGAAAAAAGCGCCTCGGAAAAGGCGCTTCTGCATGATATGGACTTTAGTCGTCGTAGTCCTCGTCGTCCTCGTCGTCGTCCACTTCCACGATCTCGAAGAGCTTGCGGCGCTTTTTCTCGGGCTTGGCCTTCTTCACGGGCTCGTCGTCCTCGCTCCAATTCTCGTCGTCCTCGTATTCGTCCTCGTCGTCGTCCCCCTCCAGCATGCGCTTGAACCAGCCCTTCTTCTTGGGCTTCTTGGGCTCGTCGTCCTCCTCGTCGTCATAGACAGGCGCGGCGGGCTTGGAAGCTTTGGCGGGCTTTGAGGCCTTCTTGGACTCCTTGCGGGCAGGACGGACGGGCTCCTCTTCCTCCTCATCCTCGGGCGCTGCAGCGGGGCGGGCAGGCGCAGCCTTGGGGTCCGGGGTGACCGTGTGTTTCTCCTCCAGGGCGCGCTGCTGGGAGACGTTCTTCTCTACATCCTTCTCCTCATACTCCGGGGCGGACTGAACGTTCAGCTCCTCCCGGTTGGCGTTGAGCATCTTGATATAGTCGTTCAGATACCGTTGCACATCGGCCAGCATATCGTCCGCATACTGACGGGAACCGTTGGTGATGGCGTTGGCGTTGTCCATGGCTTCCTGCTGCATTTGCTTGGCGCGGGCAGCCGCCTCCTGATACACGGACTCCTCCGAGACCAGGGCCTCGTATTCCTGTACGGATTGGTTGTAGACCTTCTCGGCGGCTTCCTGAGCCTGACGCATCAGATCCTCCGCATCGGCCTTGGCTTTGCTGACGATCTCCTCCGCCTGCTCGTTGGCGTCGCCCAGGATATTGCTCTCCTCGGCAATGATGCCGCTGGCCCGGCGGATATCCTCCGGGATCGTCACTTTGAGATCGCCCAGCAGGTCGAACAACTCCTCGACCTCCACGATCTTCTTGTTCCCTCCGCCCAGCTTGTATTTGGGACTGTCGTTCAGCACCTGCTCGACACGGGAAATAATGCTGTAAATCTTCATCGTCTGTGCGCTGCTCATTTTCTTGCCAACCTTTCGCGAATAATATCTTCATTTACAGGGGGAACGAGTCCCCGGATACTGCCGCCCCAGAGCCCGATCTCCTTCACGTTACTGGAACTTAGGAAGGAGTGGCCGGGAGAGGCCATAAAATACACCGTTCTCAGCGAGCTGTCCAGATGGCGGTTTACCGCGTCGATCTGGAACTCGTATTCAAAATCCGACGTGGCCCGAAGGCCTCTCACGATGTGGGTGGCCTTCACGGACCTGGCATAATCCACCAGCAATCCATCAAAGGTGCCGCATCGGACGTTGCCAAGCTTTTCCGCCATGAGGACGTTTTGGATCATCTCCATCCGTTCCTCAATGGTGAACACGGGACGCTTGTCCACGTTGTGCAGGACGGCCACATAGACGATGTCGAAAAGCCCCGCTGCGCTGGTGAGCACATCCAAATGCCCCACGGTGAAGGGATCAAAGCTTCCCGGATATACGCCAACCGTCATTCCCGTTCCCTCCACGTCAAAGTCGTTACGCCGCAGGCTCCGTATTTCTTCACCCGCGACACAGCCCAGGGGCCCTCCCCCAAATCCGGGGGCTGCTCCCAGGCATGTTCCACAATCACGATCCCACCCCTTGCGAGCAAATCCTCCTCAAAGAGTGTTTTCACTGCCTCCGCGGCAAATCCGGAAGCATAGGGCGGGTCCAAAAACACCAGGTCCGCCTGCTCTCCCTGCATCTTCATGGCCGAAAGCGCGGCGCGGAAGTCGGCGTTTACCACCTGTAGCCCTTCGCTCAGCCCCAGCTTCACACCGTTTTTCCGGATCAAAGCGGCGCACACAGGAGAACCGTCCACACAGATGGCTTTCGCGGCGCCCCGAGACAAAGCCTCCAAGCCCATGTTGCCGGAACCTGAGAACAGGTCGAGCACCGTTGCGCCGGGCACCTGAAACTGAATGCTGCCGTAGATGGCTTCCTTGACCCGATCCAGCGTAGGCCGGGTGTCCCTGCCGGCAGGGGCGTCGAAGCTTCTTCCCCTGGCAGAACCGGCTATGATCCGCAAGTCAACCCCTCCGTTATCTTGAATTCAGGTTCACCTGAAAACCACAACATATTGTGGATCAGAGGTATTCTAACACCATTCCCTGTCTTTGGCAAGTATTTCTGAATAATTTGTTAACAGTTTTTGTAAATAATATTAACGTGAAATGCTGACGCATCTATTTTTTCCTGCTTTAGGAAGAAGTGCAGCCTTGGGCAAGCAGATTCCCTCACAGAGATTCGTTTTCGCGCTCCCCATTGATCGGGGTGCGGCCCTGAATGCCCGCAGGGCATTCATTCACTACCGCACCCGTTCGAGTCCCCGAAGAGAAAGAAAAAAGGATGCCATGTG
>CADCMN010000080.1 GCA_902802575.1 uncultured Eubacteriales bacterium
GTTTCGCTATATAGTTTTCAAGGTGCTTTCGCTGCCCCGCGTCCCTCGCGTCGCCGCTCGTTTCCCGCGACAGCTTTGACAGTATACCTCCGACCCCTTTCTTTGTCAACCCCTTTTTTTATTTTTTGTCAAAATATTTTTTAGGGTTTTGACATCCGCTTTTTGGGGGGGAGTGGAAAGTATTTTACTATATTAAATTGACAAATGCAAGCCTTTTCGTTAAAATATCTTCGATTATCTTCTATTATTATATTCAGGAGGCTTTTCTATGCGCAATCTGTCCAGCCGGGAGCTTCGGCAGCTGTATCTGGACTTCTTCCGTTCCAAGGGCCACGCGGTGATCCCCAGTGCGTCCCTGATCCCCGAAAACGATCCCACGGTGCTGTTCACCACTGCGGGCATGCATCCCCTGGTGCCCTATCTCATGGGCCAGAAACACCCCGCCGGCAATCGGCTCACCGACGTGCAGAAATGCGTCCGCACCGGCGATATCGACGAGGTGGGCGATACCTCCCACTGCACCTTCTTCGAGATGCTGGGCAACTGGTCTCTGGGCGACTACTTCAAGAAGGAGTCCATCGCCTGGAGCTGGGAATTCCTGACCGACGAGAAGTGGCTGGGCATCCCCAAGGACAAGCTGTCCTTCACCTGCTTCGAAGGTGATGCGGACGCGCCTCGGGACACGATCTCCCACGATCGCTGGGTGGAGATGGGCGTTGACCCCTCCCATATCGTGTACCTGCCCAAGAAACACAACTGGTGGGGCCCCGCCGGGCTCACCGGTCCCTGCGGTCCCGACACGGAGATCTTCTACGACACCGGCCGCCCCGCCTGCGGTCCCGACTGCAAGGCCGGCTGCGACTGCGGCAAGTACCTGGAGATCTGGAACAACGTGTGGAGAGCGTGTTCGATACCGACGCATTCTCCGGAATCATCGAGCTCATCGGCAAGCTCAGCCACCATTCTTATAAGGAAAGCGACGCCACGGTGAAGGCCTTCCGCATCATCGCGGACCACATCCGCTGCGCCACCTTCATCCTGGGCGACCAGCGGGGCGTGACCCCCTCCAACGTGGACCAGGGCTACATCCTGCGTCGGCTCATCCGGCGGAGCATCCGCTACGCCATGCAGCTGAACATCCCCCGGTACGGCATCGTGGAGATCGCGTCCGCGGTCATTGACCAGTACGGCGACGTCTACCCCGAGCTGGAGGAGAATCGGGAAAAGGTGCTCTCCGAGCTGAAGCGGGAGGAGAACCGGTTCGCCGACACCCTGAAGAAAGGCATCAAGGAGTTCAACAAGACCGCCGCCAACGCCCGGGACGGGAAGATCGACGGCATCTCCGCCTTCCACCTCTACGACACCTACGGCTTCCCCATCGAGCTCACCATGGAGCTCGCCCAGGAGAAGGGCATCACCGTGGACGTGGACGGCTTCCACGAAGCCTTCGCGGAGCACCAGAAGAAGAGCCAGGCCGGCGCGACCCAGCGGTTCAAGAGCGGATTGGCCGATCATCAGGAGGCCACTACCGCCCTCCACTCCGCCACTCACCTGCTGCACAAGGCCCTCCGGGTGGTGCTCAACGACGACACCATCTCCCAGAAGGGCAGCAACATCACCGCCGAACGGCTCCGCTTCGACTTCAGCTTCCCCCGGAAGCTGACGCCGGAAGAGCTCAAGGCCGTGGAGGATCTGGTCAACGAGCAGATCCAGCGGCACATGCCCATCACCTGCGAGGAGATGACCGTGGCCGAGGCCAAGGCCCAGGGCGCCATCGGCCTGTTCGAGAGCAAATACGGCGAGCGGGTCAAGGTGTACACCATGGGCGACTTCAGCAAGGAGATCTGCGGCGGGCCTCACGCCGAGAACACCGGCGATCTCGGGCATTTCGTCATCAAGAAGGAAGAAGCCTCCTCCTCCGGCGTGCGCCGCATCAAGGCCGTGTTGGAGAAGTGACCTGGCGCCATGACGGATTGGCTCACATACGAATGGGAGTATAAAGGGGAGCGGGCCACCTTCCGGGTGGACATGCAGTATTGGGAGCTGCTCCCCGTGCTTTCCTATTCCCAGCTGATCTATGTGTGCGCCGCGCCGAAGGACCCCCTGGCCAAGGGCTTCAACGGGGTGGAGCAGTACCGGTTTCGCATACTGCGCCATCGCCTGATCGACGAGCTGGAAGGCCGAGCCATCCATGTGGGGAGCGTGTATACCGATACCCTGCGGTGCCTGTACTTCTATGCCGCCGAGACGGACGTGATCCAGCAGGCCTCCGCCATCTGTCGGGAATACGGTATGCTGGCCCTCACCTGCGCCCACGCCTCCGAACCCCACTTCGCCACCTATTACCGATTCCTGTACCCGGACGACGCCCGGCTTCAATCCGTGGAGAACGCGTCCTACATCGAAGCCATGCGCAAACGGGGCGGCGATCTGGACACGGTCCGGCGGGTCAATCTGACGCTGTGCTTTTTGACCGTGGAGGATCGAGGCGCTTTTCTGAAGGAGGTCCCCCGGCTGGGGTTCACCCCCGGCGGCACCTTCTGGGACGGGGAGGGCACCCACCCCGCCTGCTGCACCGTCAGCGGATTCACATCCCTGTCCCTGCCCAAGCTCAACAAATTCACCGCCCGGGCCATCGGCGCCGCCGCCCCCCTGGAAGGGATGCTGACGGATATCGAGGCGGAGTTTGTGAGAAGGTATTGAACAACAGATAAAAAAGCAGCTGCGCAGGCAGCTGCTTTTTTCACGTTATCCACCGCAAGCATGCGTTTGGACTAACGCATTCCCCCCGCTTCCCCTCGAAGGGGAAGGCTTACATATGGCAAAAGCCGCCGACGAACATGTCGGCGGCTATGATTGTGCGGCAGGATCACTTCAGACAGCTTTCGATGAATACCCTGGTGATCCTTTGATAGCGGGGGGTGTCCATGAGGTAGCTCATGCCGTGGCCGGCGTCCGGGAAGGTGGCGCGGGTGACCCGGGCGGGGTTGGCGGCGGCCATGGGCTCTGACATGTAGGCGGGGACGAAACGGTCGTCCTCCCCGTGAATGATCAAGATCGGCACCGGGGTATGCTTCACCGCCTCATGGCAGCAGACGCCGTCGAAGCGCAGGCCGCAGCCGAAGAGGAAGGCGCCGACACAGAGGAAAGGCCACAGGAGCCCGGCCAGGGGCCCAGCGCTCTTTTTCGCCGTCAAGGTGATGATGTCCTTGGGCACGTCGTAGGGACAGTCGGCCAGGATTCCCTTCACCGCTTTGGGCAGGGACAGGGCCGAGGTCATGAGCACCGTGGCGGCGCCCATGCTGATGCCGTGAAGGAAGAGAGGTGCGTCGGGGAAACGCTCTGCACAGTACTCCGCCCACAGCAGCACGTCCTCCCGCTCCCGGATGCCGAAGGTCATGGTGTGGCCTTGGCTGTCCCCCTGGCCCCGCTGATGGATGAGGAGCACGGTGTCCCCCCCGTCCAAAAGGGTCTGGGCGCCGCCGCAGAAGTCCCGGACGCCCATGCCCCGATAGCCGTGACAGCAGATATGGACGGGGCGGCCCGGCCGGCCCCCATAGAGGTCAGCGGCCAGCTTCAGCCCGTCCCGGGAGGTGATGTACACCCGCTCCGAAGGCAGGGCCAACAGCTCGTCGATCAGCCGGTGCATCTCCCCGTGCCAGGGCCGGTACTGGGGCCCGTCCGGGATGTGATGCGGCTCGTTCTGCTCCCCCAGGGGGGCGTAGAGCACGAAGCGGTAGACGCCGTAGCTGGCGGCGAGAAGCAACAGCAGCAGGGCCGACAGGATGATGAGAACGACCACGGGCGGGCCTCCGATTTCTTCCATATGATGTATCAGTATACTGCCATTTGCCCCGATGTGCAAGGAAAACCGCGGGATGACCTCCATCCCGCGGTTGCTGCGCCTTTTATTCCATTTGTTCCTGCACGGCGTGATAGCTGCCCACCGCAGCCATCGCCACGATGACGCCGTTGATGAAGCAAAGCAGGATGTCCTCCGCCCGGACCTTGTCCGCGGTGAACACCACCGCCGCCACCAGCAGCACCAGGGAAACGAGATAGGCCCACAGGCGAGTGGGGATGCAGCGGATGCCCGGCAGGTCCTTGGTGAATTCCGTGATGATGAGCACCGCCATCACCGCGCCGCCGTAGGTGACCAGGTCGCCCCAGGTCAAAAACTGTTCAATCATGTTTTATTTCCTCCTCCGATCCATAGAAAAGACGTCTGAGCTGATCCTTCAATCCGTTCAGATCGCCGTTGCCGCCCAACAGATCATGATAGATGTGGTGGCCGCGATTCCAACTGCGCAGTTCCTCATAGGAGATGCTTCCTTTTTCCAGATACGTCAGCGCCTGCTGCTCCAGACGATCCTGCAGCAACCAGCGCAGTCCTTGGCTTTCTCCGGTCTCGGTGCGCCTTTGCTCGGCGCGAAGACCGACAACCCCGGTCACCAGGGCCGTCGCCGCGCCGCTGCCCAACAGAGCGCACAAAATGGTGATGATCCCGTCCATTGGTTTCTTTCCCTGCCCTCGCGCGGGCAGGGGCTGTTGTCCTCCTTCCTGTTTTTTCTGACCCCGATCACAGCATACCGCGGCACGGATAACAATGCCTCCGATAATCTGTTCATCTTTCTGAGCAGAAGGGCATGCATCCAAAAAAATGACTGCTCGGGACTTTTTTCCTACCGCTCGCGCCAAAACGCTTGCGGTGAGAACACAGATATGCTACACTGTTTAAAATATATTATTTGGAAAGGAATCCCCATGCGCCATGGCGACCATGCAGATGGTTCGAAAGCGATTCGGCGGGTACATCTGCCGCCGCTGCCTCAACCGAAAAAACGGCCTTCGTCTCAGACCCGAGGACTGTCGGTACGACAGCTACTGTCCCTCCGTGTGCCCCTGCTGCGGCACGGTGCAGAACATCGTGACCCGATTGCGATTCTTCAAGCGCTTGCGGTTTTTGTTACAGTAACGCCCCCGCCGGGGGCTTTTATTTTTTTGTTGCTTTTTCGGCGGAAATAGGATATGATGCCTGTCTATGGTATGGCAGAGATTTCGGAAAAAGTTTATCGGAGATAAGGCCTTCTACAAGTTGGTGCTGACCATCGCCCTGCCGGTGATGATCCAAAACGGCATCTCCAGCTTCGTGAACATGCTGGACAATCTGATGGTGGGCGGCATCGGCACGGAGCAGATGTCCGGCGTGGCCATCTGCAACCAGCTGATCTTTGTGTTCAACCTGTGCGTCTTCGGGGGTCTCAGCGGTGCGGGCATCTACGGCGCCCAGTTCTCCGGCAAGCGGGATCTGGAGGGCGTGCAGAACGTGTTCCGGTTCAAGGTCTGGCTGGTGGGGCTGCTGTCCGTGGCGGGTCTTTTGGCCCTGCACTTCTTCGACGAGCCCCTCCTCTCCCTCTTCCTCCACCAGGGCAGCGAGCAGGGGGATCTGGTGCTGACGCTCCAATGCGCCAAGGCGTACCTGGCCGTGGCGCTGTTGGGGTTGCCCATCTTCGCCATGTCCCAGGCTTATGCCTCCACCCTGCGGGAGACGGCCAGCACCACCCTGCCCATGGGCGCGGGCATCGCCGCCATGCTGGTGAACCTGGTGGGCAACTGGATCCTAATCTACGGCCGCTTCGGCGCCCCGCGGCTGGGCGTGGTTGGGGCGGCCTGGGCCACGGTGCTGTCCCGGATCGTGGAGCTTTCCATCATCCTCCTCTTCACCCATCTGAACCACCGGGCCCATCCCTTTGCCAAGGGGCTGTACCGGACACTGAAGGTGCCGGGGGCGCTGACGGGGACCATCATCAAAAAGGGCATGCCCCTGCTCCTCAACGAGGCCCTGTGGTCCTCGGGCCAGACCACCCTGGTGCAGATCTACTCCACCCGGGGGCTGGCCGTGGTGGCGGGCATCAATATCTCCAACACCATCTCCATGCTGTTCAACATCGTGTTCATGTCCCTGGGTTCTTCCATCGGCATCGTGGTGGGGAACCTGTTGGGGGCCGGGGAGATGGACAAGGCCAAGGACACCAACACCAAGCTCACCGCCTTCTCCGTCCTATGCTGCTTCGCCATCGGCGGCATCTTGGCCGCCGCCTCCGGAGTCTACCCCCTCTTCTACAACACCACCGACGAGGTGCGCGCCATCGCTTCCAGTCTGATCCTCATCACCTCTGCGGTGATGCCCTTCCACGCCTACACCAACGCCTGCTACTTCACCCTCCGGTCCGGGGGGCTGACCCGGCTCACCATGGTCTACGACTGCTGCTTCGTCTGGTGCGTGTGCATCCCTCTGGCCTTCGTCCTCTGCCGGCTCACGGCCCTGCCCTTCGTCCTTTGCTACGCCGCCGTCACCGCCACGGAAGGGCTTAAGGCCCTGTTCGGGTACTACTTCGTAAAGCAGGGCAGATGGATCCGGAACATCGTGGGGGAAGAATAAAGCTTTTCTTTTGTTCCTTTTTCTCTTTATACAAAGAGGAAAAGGAACCGAAAAGGAGAAACTTATCCGAGATAAAGGGAGGTATGGCTAAGCCGTACCTCCCTAATATAGTTTTTGGGGCGCTTTTTATAGTAAAGCTTCCCTTTTTCATTCGTTTGTTATCTCACCGGCACGATCTCGATCCAGTAGCCGTCCGGGTCCTCGATGAAGTAGATGCCCATCTTGGGATTCTCGTAGCAGATGATCCCC
>CADCMN010000081.1 GCA_902802575.1 uncultured Eubacteriales bacterium
CCTGTCGGCCATGGCGTCGGCGCGTCAGAGAGGTCGGCTGGGTGTGCTGGACGGAAAATTTGCAGATAAATTTGTCACCGGCGCGCCGGTGCTCACCAACAGCAGTTATCAGACCGATAAGGTGGCCATTTTCATCCACAAGAAGGTGGATGATTCCAAGACCATCACCCGGCATACCTATAACTACTTTATAGCGGACGTGTATTTCCAGAACATGGAGGATTTCAAAAGCGCCCCCGCCAAATCCTGGGAAAAGATATGGACCAACGACTGGCTGGTGAACGTGGCCAAGAAGGAAGACGCCATCTTTGCCGTGTCCGGCGATTTCACCCTGACGCGCAAGATCGGTCTGGTCATTCGCAACGGCGAGAAATTGCAGGTCAAAAACGACGATAACCGCGACGTGGGCGTGATCTACAAGGACGGGCATATGGAAGTGTATCTGGCCCATCAGACGCCTGTGGACGAAATCCTCAACGATCCCGACGTGTGGCAGGTGCTGGGCTTCGGCCCCTCGCTGCTGGATGAAAACGGACAGCCCAAGACCACCTTCAACGATCCCAACCAGGTGGGGCATGCCAACATCCGAAACGCTGTGGGCTATTTTGAACCGGGGCACTACTGCTTCGTCTATGTGCCTTACTACAAGACCAGTGACAGATACAGCTGTTTGGACATGCAGAGCCTGTCCCAGCTCATGTACCAGCTGGGCTGTGTCAAGGCGTACAACCTGGACGGCGGCGCCACGGCGGGCATGTTTTTCAACGGCAAGCTGGTCACCGACCGGGGCTTGGGACAGAGAAGGCAGATCCACGATTTCTACTATATCCCCAGATAAAAAACAAGCGATCCTATGAGCCGGAGCAGCACGCTCCGGCTTTTTCACATCGGAGACAATTTGCCAAAAAAACGAAAAACAAAAAGGAAAATGGACAAAACCGGCGTATATGAATTAGCAGTGAACATTTTTGGAGGATGAGCATGGCGGAAGAATCCATTCGATCCCGGTGGGAAGCCTGGGAGGAGCAGACCCTCTCGCCCTATGCCACCCTTTCGAAGAACACCCGGGGCAGGGAACGGGACATCGAACCATGCGAGATCCGCACATGCTTCATGCGGGATCGGGACAGGATATTGCATTGCAAGGCGTTTCGACGGCTGAAGCACAAGACCCAGGTGTTCCTGGCGCCCTTGGGCGACCACTATCGGACAAGGCTCACCCACACTCTGGAGGTGTCTCAGATCGCCCGGACCATCGCTCGGGCCCTGCGGCTCAACGAGGATCTGACCGAAGCCATCGCCCTGGGCCATGATCTCGGCCATACCCCCTTTGGGCACACCGGCGAAGGCGTGCTCAATCGGTTGGTGCCCGGCGGGTTCAGCCACAACGAGGAGGGGCTGCGGGTGGTGGAGAAGCTGGAGAACGACGGCCAGGGACTGAACCTGACCTTCGAGGTCCGGGACGGCATCGTGAACCACCCCAAGAAGTGCCATCCCGCCACCATGGAGGGGAAGGTGGTCTCCCTCTCCGACAGGATCGCCTATGTGAACCACGACATCGACGACGCCGTACGCGCAGGCGTGCTTCGAAGCGAGGATATCCCCGAGAGCTGCCGTCGGCGGTTCGGCAACACCCACAGCGAACGCATCAACAGCATGATACTGGACGTGCTGCGGGCCAGCCAAAATGAACCCAAGGTGGTCTTCACGGAGGAGGCGGCCAGGGAGTTCGATCTGCTGCGCAACTTTATGTATGAGAACGTCTACTTCAATCCCGTCGCCAAAAGGGAGGACGAGAAGGCGCGAGGCGTGGTGGAGGCGCTCTACACCTATTATCTTGACCATATCGAGCTGCTGCCGGAGGAGTTTTTGCTCCATCTGGACGAGGACGGCGCCCAGCGCATCGCGGCGGACTACATCGCCTGCATGACGGACACCTACGCCATCCAACAGTATCAGCGGTTGTTTGTGCCGGCGGCCTGGAATTAGACCGCCCATAGATTGCGGAGGAAACGATTTGGCCTTTCCACAGGAATGGATGGACGAGCTGTTGTCCAAGAACGAGATCACGGAGGTCATCTCCTCCTATGTGGCGCTCAAGCCCAAGGGCCGCAAGCTCTGGGCCTGCTGTCCGCTGCATGGGGAGAAGACGCCGTCCTTCTCCGTATCCCCGGACAAGCAGCTGTTCTACTGCTTCGGCTGTCACGCCGGCGGCACCGTCATCCAATTCATCATGGACATGGAACATCTTTCCTTCCTGGAAGCGGTGAAGCTTTTGGCGGAGCGGGCGCACATGGAGCTGCCGGAGGAAAAGAATGATCGGGACCTCATGCGCCTTCGGGCCCATCGGGAGCGGCTGTACGCCGCCAACAAAGCGGCCGCCCGGTTCTACTGCGAACAGCTCCTGGGGCCGAAGGGCCAGCCCGGACGGGACTACGCCCAGAAACGGGGCCTGGTCAAGGACATCATCCTGCGCTTCGGCATCGGGTATGCGCCGGAGGGCTGGGACAACCTGATGAAGCATCTGGAAGGGCAGGGCTTCTCGGAAAAGGAGCTGCTGGACGCGGGGCTGCTGGTGAAGAATCCCAATTCCGGCCGGGTGTACGACGCCTATCGCAACCGGCTCATCTACCCCATCCAGGGCGTGGGCGGCCAGGTGCTGGGCTTCGGCGGCCGGGTGTTGGACGACAGCAAACCCAAGTATATCAACACCGGAGACACCCCCATCTATAACAAGCGGAACAATCTGTACGGTCTGTTCCTGCAGAAGGGGGCCAAGCTGTCCGAACTGATCATGGTCGAGGGATACATGGACGTGATCGGGCTCTACAAGGCAGGGGTCACCAACGCGGTGGCGAGCCTGGGAACAGCCCTGACGGAGCAGCAGGCGCGGCTGCTCAAGCGATATGTGGACACGGTCTATATCGCTTACGACGGGGACGCCGCCGGGCAGAATGCCACCATCCGGGGCTTGGAGATCCTGTCCCATGAGGGGCTGTCCGTGCGGGTCATCGTGTTCCCGGACGATCTCGATCCGGACGAATACGTTCAGATCTACGGCAAAGCCGGCTTCGACGCGCTGAAAGCCAACGCCTATTCCCTGAACGCGTTCAAGCTGGAGGCCATGGCCAGGGAATACGATCTCAACGATGAGAACGGCCGGGAGCAGTTCGCCGTGAAGGCCTGCTCGTTCGTAGGTACGCTCCAGCCCGTGGAGCAGGAGCGCTACTATAAGCTCATCGCCCAGAAGACGGGGTACGAGATCGAGTCCCTGCGGGAGCAGGGGAAGCGGGGTGAGGGATACGCCGCAAAGCCGCTGCGCTTTTCCCGGGGAACATATCGTCCGCGCAGCGCTCAGGACGAGGACCAAAAGGAGCTGATCCTCCGCACCATGCTCACCTGCGCCGTGAAGGATAAAAACGCCTGCGCCGCCCTGAAAGCGGCAGGGGCGGGGGCGGCGCTGCCGGAACCCTACGCCGCGCTGTTCGCCGCTTTGGATCAGCCCGGCTTCTCCTTCGCCGCATACGTGGGGGCCAGGGAGCGGCAGGAGGCGGAGAAGCTGACAGCCCTGATACGGGATGAACAGAATATGGTGGAGCCGGAAAAAACGGCTTTGGATTGCTTAAAACGATTGCGGCAGCTGGAACGGGAGGATCAGCTTGACCGGCTGCAGCGGGAATTGAAACGGACGGACCTCAGCGAGGGGGAGCGCGCTGCGCTTCTTAAGCGGATCACAGACATGATACGGGCAAAAAAATAAGGAGACGAACATGAGCGAAACCAACAAAAAGACCACGCAAAACAAGGACTCCAAGGCACGCATCAACGAGCTGCTGGAAACGGGCAAGCAAAAAGGCGTTCTGAGCTACAAGGAGATCATGGACGCTCTGCAGGAGTTGGAGCTGGACCAGGAAGCCGTGGAGAAGCTCTATGAGACCATCGAGGAGCAGAACATCGACGTGGTAGAGGAAGTGGAGGTCCCCGAGGACATCAACGAGGAGATCGCCGAGGTAGAGACCATCCTCTCCGTCACCGAAGGCATCAACATCGACGACCCCGTCCGCATGTACCTGAAGGAGATCGGCAAGGTCCCCCTGCTCACACCCCAGGAGGAGGTGGAGATCGCCACCCGCATGGCGAACGGCGACGAGGAGGCCAAGCATCAGCTGGCCGAGGCCAACCTCCGTCTGGTCGTCTCCATCGCCAAGCGCTACGTGGGCCGCGGCATGCTGTTTCTGGACCTCATTCAGGAGGGCAATTTGGGCCTCATCAAGGCGGTGGAAAAGTTCGACTACCGCAAGGGCTACAAGTTCTCCACCTACGCCACCTGGTGGATCCGCCAGGCCATCACCCGCGCCATCGCCGACCAGGCCCGAACCATCCGCATCCCCGTGCACATGGTGGAGACCATCAACAAGCTCATCCGGGTCAATCGCCAGCTGGTCCAGGAATATGGCCGGGATCCCCGTCCCGACGAGATCGCCAAGGAGATGGGCATCTCCGAGGAGAAGGTCCGGGAGATTTTGAAGATCGCTCAGGAGCCCGTGTCGTTGGAGACCCCCATCGGAGAGGAGGACGACTCCCATCTGGGCGACTTCATCCCCGACGACGACGCCCCCGCTCCTGCGGAGGCCGTGGCCAGCACCCTCCTGAAGGAGCAGCTCATGGAAGTCCTGGCCAGCCTGACGCCCCGGGAGGCCCGCGTGCTCCGGCTCCGCTACGGCCTGGACGACGGCAAGGCCCGCACCCTCGAGGAGGTGGGCAGGGAGTTCAACGTGACCCGGGAGCGCATCCGGCAGATCGAAGCCAAGGCCTTGCGCAAGCTCCGCCACCCATCCCGCAGCAAAAAGCTGAAGGATTTCCTGGAATAAGCCAAAACGAGTCGAACCCCCGTATGATCCGGGGGTTCGTTGCATATAGGACTGATTATGCTTTTTTGGCCGCTTTCTTCGCGTGGAGCAGGAAGAAGAGGACCATCAGCATTTCGCCGATCATGCCGATGAGGAAGATAAGGTCCACGTTCCCCGTGGCGGGCCCCAGGGCCGAGAAGGCAAACATGAACAGGCCGCTGAGGAACAGGAAGGGCCCTTTCTTTTTGATCATGAGCCAGACGCCGACGAGAATCAGGGGGATCACCATGGCCACAGATAGGATGGAAAGGTAGCTATCGGCCCACTTGGGCGTGGCGTCGGAACCGGTGCAGCGCACAAAGCCCGCGAAATCCACCACATTCAGCTTGGTCATGAGGCCGGCTGCAGCGCCCAGGGCCATGAGCACGGCGGCCAGACCCCAGAACACCTTGACGGCTGTGCCCTTGAGTCCCAGGGCATACACGGAAATCATGAGCAGCAGGGGCATGCAGAGGCCGTGGAACAGATATCGGCCCATGGACAGCACCTTCAAGAAGCCTTCCGGCAGCCAACGGCCCAGAAGGATCACCGCGCCGTCGAACAGGAGGCCTGCCGTCACCAGCGCCATGCACAGGACCATGGGAGCTTTTGATGCACGATGCTCCCGCAGCAGAAGGACCAGGACCGACGCTTCGACGAGCAGCAGCGTGCCTACCACCAAGGGACCGTTACCGATCAGGAAGTTACGCATACAGACACCTCGTTTTTTATCTCTGATAGGATTGTAGCCCATTGGGAGAAACGTGTCAAGCAGTCGTTCTTTTTGGACTTCTTACACGAAATGCCTTGACTTTTTTTCGGCGATTTGCTATGATAATCAGGCTTCGTAAAGAAGCGTGCCAAATTAGCTCAGTCGGTAGAGCAGCGCATTCGTAATGCGCAGGTCGTCAGTTCGAGTCTGACATTTGGCTCCATGGAAAAGGGTCTAAGGTTGGCCTTAGTCCCTTTTTTCGGGGCGTAGCGCAGTTTGGTAGCGCGTTTGGTTCGGGACCAAAAGGTCGTGGGTTCAAATCCCGTCGCCCCGACCAAAGATACAGACCATCCGAGAGGATGGTCTGTATTTTTACAGGCAAAGGGATTTGAAG
>CADCMN010000082.1 GCA_902802575.1 uncultured Eubacteriales bacterium
AAGGAGGGGAACTTCCTCACCTTCAACCTGGACGGGGTGGACCGCAGCGGCAAGGACTTTTTGGACTACGCCGACGCCGCCGCCCGCCGGGCCTACTACTACAAGATGGGCACCCGGGAGCGGGAGCTGGGCATGGACTTCCTCTGGTTCCTGTGGGCCGGCCGCAACAGCCCCATCTTCGGCAAGGACCGGATGACCACCTTCGAGCGCCGGCTCATCAAGGACGAGGCCTCCTGGACCGAGGCCAAGAACCCCTACTACACCCTCTATGAGCGGATGGATATCTGCGACAGGATCCTGCAGGAGTTCGGTCTGGAGGGGCCCCACTGCCACATCATCAACGGCCATGTGCCCGTGAAAGCCCGCAAGGGGGAGAGCCCCCTGAAGGCCGGCGGGAAGCTGATCGTCATCGACGGCGGGTTCTGCAAGGCGTACCAGTCCACCTCCGGCATCGCCGGCTACACCCTGATCTACACCTCCTACAGCTATCGGATCGTGGCCCACCAGCCCTTCGTGGGCCGCAAGCGGGCCATCGCGGAGAACTTCGACATCGCCTCCTCCGCCAACGTCTTCGAGCGGCTGGACGGGCGGCAGAAGATCGAGGAGACCGACACGGGCCGGGAGCTCCAAAAGCAGATCGACGATCTCATGCTCCTCCTGGACGCCTATCACGACGGCGCCGTGGCCGAGGATCACAAGAGCAAATAACCCTGGATGCACCGACGGGGACGGGCTTGCCCGTCCCCGTATGTATTCTCCCGTATGCTATGGCTTTTTTTGCCCGGGTCTGGTATACTGAACCTATCTATACGGATGGAGGGATATGGCCACATGAGCGCATCCACCGGCGGACAGAAAAAGATCCGCACCATCGTCATCACCGGCGGCCCCTGCGGGGGCAAGACCACGGCCATGAGCTGGCTGCAGAACGCCCTGACCAGCGCGGGCTACGCGGTGATCTTCCTGACGGAGACCTTCACCGAGCTTGCCAACGCCGGCGTGTCCAGCTACAACTGCAGGGACAACTTCGCCTTTCAGCGCATCCAGGTCCGCTACCAGCTGGAGCGGGAGCGGCTCTACCGCCGGGCGGCGGAGGCCCTGTCGAACGACAACGTGGTCATCGTCCACGATCGGGGCTCCATGGACGACAAGCCCTACATGGCCCCGGAGGAGTTCGCCGCGATTTTGAAGGAGCTCGACCAGGACGAGGTCAGCTTCCGGGATAAATACGACGCCGTCTTCCACCTGGTCACGGCGGCCAAGGGCGCCCTGCCCTTCTACACCACCGCCAACAACACCGCCCGCACCGAGACTCCGGAGGAGGCCATCGAGCTGGACGAGAAGACCCTGGCGGCCTGGGCGGGCCATCCCCATCTGCGGATCATCGACAACTCCACCGACTTCAACGGCAAGATGCTGCGGCTCCTGAAGGAGGTCATGGCGGCTCTTGGGGAGCCGGAGCCCATGGAGCACGCCCGGCGGTATCTCATCAAGTATCCGGACCTGGACTGGCTCAACAGCAACCCCAACTGTCAGCGGGTGGAGATCATCCAGACCTACCTCACCCCCTACCGGGACGAGGAGCGCCGCGTCTGTATGCGGGGCACGGGCAGCAGCTATATCTACTACAAGACCACCCGGCGGGACGCCCCCGACGGCGGCCGCATGGAGGTGGAGGAGCGCCTCAGCCAGGAGGAGTATTTCACCCTGCTCATGGAGGCGGACCCCGCCTGCCGGCCCATCCGCAAGACCCGCTACTGCCTGGTGGACGACGTGCAGTCCTTCGAGGTGGACCTCTATCCCACCTGGAAGGACGTGGCCCTGCTTCAGGTGGAGCTGTCCGATCCCGACGCGGAGGTCCATATCCCGGAGAATCTGCACGTCATTCGGGAGGTCACCGACAACCCGGCCTACGATAATCACGAGATGGCAAGAATGTGATTCAGACTGACGAACCCTTCGGATTCGTCAGTCTGAGGCCGCTGCGGCGGGGTGCTCCGCCTTCGCTGCGCTTCCAGGCCCCGCCTATGACCCATATGGGTCACCGGGCGGCGGGACCTGCAAGGAGTCAAACCCACCGCGCATGTCGCTGGGTTTGACATATTTTCAGCCGCGCGTTCTTCCTGCGCTGGTTGAGTGCGCGCGGCTACACCGCGCTTTGCGTGGCTTGCGGCGTCAGGGATGGTCCCACAGCCGAAAAGGGTATGGATAAGGTGATTTACAGGAGGGCTATATGGCGAAGATCTTAAACATCGGCTCCCTGAACCTGGACTATGTGTACGCGGTGCCCCACTTTGTGACGGCGGGGGAGACGCTGCTGGCGAGCCGCCGGGACGTGTTCGCCGGCGGCAAGGGCCTCAACCAGACCGTGGCCGCGGCCCGGGCCGGGGCGGACGTCTATCACAGCGGCGCCGTGGGGGCGGACGGGGACATGCTCCTGGACCTCCTGCGGGACGCCGGGGCGGACGTGTCCGCCGTCAGCCGGGTGGACGTGCCCACAGGCCACGCCGTCATCCAGGTCACGCCCCAGGGGGAGAACGCCATATTGATCCTGGGCGGGGCCAACCGCTCCGTCAGCGCCGACGCCGTGGAAGGGGCCCTCGGGAAGGTGGCGGCGGGGGATATCCTCTTGCTGCAAAACGAGATCAACGGCCTGGACGCCATCCTTCGTCGGGCGGCGGAGAAGGGGCTGCGCATCCTGTTCAACCCCGCGCCCATGGAGGCGGCGGTGAAGGAGCTGCCCCTGCATCTTCTCGACACGCTGATCGTCAACGAGGGCGAGGGAAAGGCCCTGGCCGGGGACATGGACGCCCTCAGGGCCGCCTACCCCCGCCAGAAGATTTTGCTGACCCGGGGGAGCCGGGGCGCGACCCTCTGGACAGGGTCGGAGCTTTTGTTCCAGCCCGCCTTCCCGGTGAAGGCCCTGGACACCACCGCCGCCGGGGACTGCTTTTTGGGCTACTACGCCGCCGCCCTTTCGGAGGGACAGCCCTACGCCCGCGCCCTGCGGCTTGCTTCCGCCGCCTCGGCCCTGGCCGTCCAGCGCCGGGGCGCTGCGCCGTCCATACCGATCAGAAGGGAAGTGGAGGCGTTTTTAGCCCGAACAAGGGAAAGCTGACCCCTTTTTTGCCTTGACAATTCACAAAAGCAGCAGTCCGGCCCGTTCCTGCAAAGGGGAATGACCTGTATGCGTTTTTAGCGGATGGCTCCGCCCTGCCGGCGGGGAAGAGGGAAGCCGCCGCAAAACGATTTGACGGGGGCCGGAGCCCTCGAATATACTGGCAGCGACAATGAACATGGGAGGATGTGCCATGCGGATCCTGGTGTACGGCGCCGGCGTGATCGGCGCCAATCTGGCGGCGGACCTGTTTTCGTCCGGGCGGGACGTGACCCTGTTGGCAAGGGGCCCCTGGGCGGACGTTTTGGAGCAGAAGGGCCTGAGGGTTAAGTCGGCCTTCTTCCCGGGGCGGCGGACCTATCCCATCCCCGTCGTCCGGGAGCTCAAGAGCGACGACGAATACGACGCGATCTTCGTGGTCCTGCGCTTCTCCCAGCTGGAGAGCGTGTTGCCTATCCTGCGGAACAACGTGTCGAGGAACATCGTCCTCGTGGGCAACGATCCCTGCGCCCCGGCCTATCGGGAAAAGCTCAAGGGCAAGAACGTCCTCTTCGGGTTCTACATGGCGGCGGGCCATCGGGAGCCGGATCGGGTCGTGTCCTTCTCCCTGAGGAAGATCACCGTAGGCCAGCTGCGGGAGGACCCCTCCAACGAGGCGCTGATCCGCCGCATCTTCGACGGCACGAAGATCAGGGCCGTCTATGAGCCCAACATGGAGGATTATCTCCTGTGCCACGCCGCCTTCGTGGTGCCGATAGCCTTCGCCTGCTACCACGCGGACGGGGATCTCAAAGGGATCCGCCGGGACAAAGCCTATCTCAACCGGATCATCGACGCCAACATCGAAGGGTATCAGGCCATCGAAAACGCCGGCCGCGAGATCCTGCCCGCCGCCGACAAGGACTATCACAGCAAAGAATACCGGAAGCTGTGCTTCCGGGTCTATCGGATCATGTGTGCCACCGCCATCGGGAAGGTCTGCGCCTCGGACCACGCCATGAACGCCGTGGAGGAGATGAGGGCGATGAACGAGAGCCTCAAGGGGTTCTTCGACGCCCACGGGGCCAGCTATCCCGCCTACCGTGAGCTGGAGGCGGACGCCCTAAAGCATCTGGAGGGCAGAGCAAACAGGGGGGAATAGAGGATATGGGCGGCGCGGCATAGGGCGCGGGCCCGGGGGACCCCGAGCCGATGACGCAAAAGGCCGGCTGCCTCATCCGGGAGAATCAGGCGATCGCCGGCCCGCAAAGAATCATGCCCATTCGTCACAACACGGTCAGGACGCCTTGTTAAATTGGTTTTGGCGGCCTTGTTGGCCTTCTGTGGGAGGAAGGCTATTTTTGCGCCTTCGCCCGCTGCTTCCAGAGCTTCAGCAGGCCTTCGTAGGCGTTGAGCAGGGCGGCGCTGAGCAGGACTCCGCCGATGATGTCCGTGAACCAGTGGACGCCGGACAGGAGCCGCCCGGCCACGATGAGGGCCAGCATGACGGCGAAGACGACCGTCAGCACCAGCTGGAGGGTCTTGCTTTTTTTGGCGTATTTTTTCACAAGCTCCATGCCGCTGCCCAAGATGACGTAAGACAGCACGGTGTGGGAGCTGGGGAAGGAGGCTTCCAACCCTTCGCCGTCGGGCATGAGGATGGGCCGGTAGTTGACGATGACCTTCTCGAAGAACACATAGAAGAGGATGGTGAGAGCATACAGGCATCCCAGGAGCAGGATATCCTTGTCCACCTTCAAAAGGCTCCGCCGGTAGATCAGCTGCAGTCCGCCGATGGCCGCAAAGCACAGGGCGATCAAGATGGCCAGATACCCCAAGATGTTGGTGAGCGTATACCACCCCAGATGCACGCCGAACTTCTCATGGAGGGACACGTTGAGCTTGGAAAGGCCGATCCGGGCGTCCTCCGGGCCTACGACCGCCACGTCCACCGTTTTCAGCAGCAGGATCAGCAGCAAAAACAGGCCGAAGCACACGGCCGCCACGATACACTTCTTCTTCATACGTCAACCTTTCTGACAGCGCTTTTGTTCACTGTATGCGATTCCTCTATATCATACTCGTCTTTTGCCAAAAGACAAGCCTTTATTGCGCCATGACGGCGCGGGTGGGGCTCACGTCCTCCGTCTTCCGAAAGCCCTCCCGCTCATAGAGGGCCACGGCCCGGGTGTTTTGGGTGAACACATAGAGGAAGACGGGCTTGCCGCAGGCCAGGCACCGGCGCAGGATCGCCGTGCCAACGCCCCGGTTTCGGTATTGGGGCAGCACGTAGAGATCGTCCAGCTCCATCCTCTCCCCGTCGGGCGCGAAGCGGTAGTAGGCGACCGGCTCTCCGTTAAAAAGGACCCGGGTGTATTCGCCGATCTTCTTCTCGATCTTCCGCTTCGTCCAGCCCACCGCCATAGAAAGGTCCAATTCCGGATCCGTCTCGTAGGTCTCGATCAGCTCCCGGGCAAAGCCGAAGATTACCGGCCCATCCTCCGCCCGGGCGGGCTCATAAGCAAGCTGCATAGTTGCCTCCCTCCCATCTGTTTCCCCATCATTTTACGCCCTCGACGCATAAAAAACAAGCACCCACCGAAGTGAGTGCCTGATTTGCCTGTGATCGACTTGCTGCCCGTATCGGCAGCCCAAGCGAGGTTAACGCTTGGAGAACTGGGGGGCGCGGCGGGCGGCATGCAGACCGTACTTCTTGCGCTCCTTCATCCTGGGGTCGCGGGTCAGGAACCCGGCCTTCTTGAGCTCGGGCCGAAGGTCCGGCTGGGCCACGCACAGGGCGCGGGCGATGCCGTGACGGATGGCGCCG
>CADCMN010000083.1 GCA_902802575.1 uncultured Eubacteriales bacterium
TGCAAAACATGTCTATGCGTTCGATCTTTGGATTCCCGCAACGGAAAACTATGTGAGAATACGGGACAACGGGCTTGAAGACAAGATCATACCGATCCATGGAGACGCGATGGATATGCCCTTTGCACAGGACTATTTCGACACCATCATCAGTGTTGACGCATATCATTATTTCGGCTGCAAGGCAGGCGTGTTTGCAGATAAAATACTGCCTTTTGTCAAAGAAAACGGGTATGTGATGATTGCTGTTCCCGGCCTGAAGGAGCAGCCCCAGGGCGAATTGAAACAGTTGTTTGAAACATGGGCCGAGGGCGATGATTCTCAACTGTTCAAAACGGCTTCCTGGTGGGAGGACTTGTTGGAAGACGAATGCGGGGACCGGTGCGAAATCAAGGTTCTTGAGGCCGATTGTTACGATACCGCATGGCAGGAATGGTTCCAATCGGGGCATGAATACGGAGTGCGCGACAAGGCGTTTTTGGATAAGGGATTGTATGACATCCTGAACTTTCTTCTGATTTACGTCAGAAAAGGGAAATGACAGATCCCGGTTCGTAAACCAGGTGCCGCACACCCTTCCCCGCAGCCTGATCCGGCTTGTCAAAAGGTTTTTGGACAGGCTGTTCCTTTATGGAGTCTTCTGTGGTATACTGATGCAAATATCTTTGGGAGGTCCCTATGACCCAGCGCCTGTATCTCATGGACAGCCATCTGTTCGAAAACCAGTGCACCGTCCTCTCCTGTGAACCCGCCAAGGAGGGCTTCGACGTAATTGTGGACAGCACCGTCTTCTTCCCCAACAAGGGCGGCCAGCCCTGCGACACGGGCGCTCTGGGCCCCGTGAGGGTGACGGACGTGCGGGAGGCGGGAGACGAGCTCATCCTCCGCACCGACGGGCCTTTACCCGTGAGGAGCACCGTCCTCGGCCACATCGACGAGGGGCGGCGGCTGGACATCATGGAGCAGCACACCGGCGAGCATATCCTGAGTTGGTGTGCCTACAAGCTCTTTGACGCGGTGAACGTGGGCTTTCACTGCGCACTCACCTACGCCACGCTGGATTTGGACAAGCCCCTGACGCCCGAGCAGGTCGCTGAGATGGAGACCATGGCCAACGAGCTGGTCCGCCGGAATCTGGCCGTCACCGCAGCGATCTACGAAAGCGAGGACGATTTGAAGGACGTGCCCCTCCGCAAGCACGCCGAGGGCCTCGTCGCGCCCATCCGGGTGGTGAGCATCGAGGACGCGGATTCCTGCACCTGCTGCGCCCCCCACGTGCACTTCACCGGGGAGATCGGTGCCGTCAAGATCGTGGCCGCCGCGGCCTACAAGGGCGGCATGCGCATGACCTTCCTGTGCGGGGGTCGGGCCCTCCGCCAGTTCCAGCGGCTTCAGATGACCGTGGACGCCATCGCCCGCAAATTCTCCACCGCCGGGGAGGAGGTCCTCTCCGCCGTGGAGAAACAGGAAGCGGAGCTGAAGGAAGTGAAGAAGGAAAAGGCCGCCCTGACGGCGCGCCTGGAGGAATACCTGACGGCGGAGCTCAAAGCCCAGGCGGAGGACGTGAAGGGGCGCAAGCTCCTGGTCCGTCAGATCGACACGGACCCAAAGCGCCTTCGGCCCCTGGCCCTTTCCACCCTGCCCGACAACGGTCTGACCCTGCTGCTCACCGAGAGGGCCGGGCAGCTGACCTACGTGCTCTGCGCCAATGGGCTGAAGCTGGACATGGGCGAACTGATCCCCGCCGTGAACCTGGCCCTGGGCGGCAAGGGCGGCGGCCGGGGCACCCTGGCTCAGGGCAGCGCTCCGGCGCCATCCGGGCTCACAGAGACCGTGGAACAGCTACGAACCTACCTCAGGCAGCGGCTCTCCGCCTGCTGACGCCTCCAAATACGCCAGCACCCCCCGGGCTATCGCTTCGGCGATAGCCTTTTGATATGCCTCCTCCTGTAAAAGCCGTTCTTCCTCCGGATGGCTTAAAAAGCCGCATTCCACCAGCACCGCGGGGCAGGCGGGCACCCGGGTCACAAAGTTGTTGCCCGGGTTCGCCAGCCGGGATTTGAGGCCCATGGCCTCCGTCAACCGGTCGATGACGCATTGGGCCAGGGCCTGCCCCGCTTTCGCCCCTGCCTGATAGTAGGCCATGGGGCCCCGGACCTTTCGATCCGAGAACTTGTTCATGTGGATGGACACCGCCGCGTCCGCGCCTTCGGTGGTGAGAAGCTCGCCTCGCCGAGCCATATCCTCCCGCTTGGTGCCGCCAAGAGCCCCTTTCTCGGTCCGCGTCATGAGCACCCGCACCCCGGCATCCTCCAGGGCTTCGGCCACCAGCAGCGCCACCTGTAGATTGAGCTCACTTTCCTGCACGCCTGTGTCTATTCCCGACGCGCCTCCGTCAAAGCCGCCGTGACCGGCATCCACCAGCACATACCACCGGGGCGGCGTGGGCAGCGGTTCCCGCGCCTCAGGCGCTTTCGCCGAAACGGCGCAGCCCGTCAGCAGCCCCAAAAGCAACAAAAAAAGCCTGTTCTTCACAGGCTCAGTATATGCCGGGGCTCATATTATATTTCCGCGATCAGCTTGGGCACGAACCTGAGATGATCCGCCGAAACAAGATGGTATGCCGTGCCCTCGTATTCGCCCTCGAAGCCGCCGAGACAGGAGCGGCCGTGGAGATGCCCGTACGTGCAGCTATCCACCCCATGACCCGCCAACAGCCTGGCAAAGTCCGTGGGCTCGCCCTTTTCGTTGAAGGGCGGGTAATGGAGCATAAACAGCCTGAGCCGCCCTTCCCGGGCTTCCATCGCGCTCAGGGACAGGCCAAGACGCATCTTCTCCCGCTCGAAGATCTTCCTATCCTTGCTTTCGGAGAAATCGGCGCTCATGGGGGTGTTCCAGCCTCGGGTGCCGCCGATGACCGCGTCGCCCCACACCAGCGCGTTGTTCTGCACCGCCTTGATCGAGGGCGGCAGCACGGCGTTGACCTTGCCATAGCCGGTCCACCAGTAGTCGTGGTTGCCGCGCAACAGGATCTTGGTCCCCTTGAGCCGGTGGATAAAGTCGAGATCCGCCTGGGCTTCTTCCAGCCGCAGTCCCCAGCTGATGTCGCCGGGGAGGAGCACCAGATCCTCTTCCGTCACCGTATCCTGCCATCCCTCCTGAAGCCGGGCCACATGGTTGGCCCACCCCGGCCCGAACACGTCCATGGCCTTGTTCTCCACGGACAGGGACAGGTGCAGATCACCGATGGCAAAGATACGGGGCATATTTACTCCTTCAGCTTGTCAAAAAAAGCTCGTGTTGTACGAGCCATACACTCAACGGATCACACAAGCGCGGTGTAGCCGCGCGCGCTCAACTGTCGAAGGAAGAACGCGCGGCTGCAGATATGTGAGATTCAGCGACAAGTGCGGTGAATCTCACACCTTGCAGGTCCCGCCGCCCGGTATGCCGCAGGCATACAGGCGGGGCTTGGAAGCGAAGCGAAAGCGGCGCCTCCATCTGTCAAAACCAAAGGTTTTGGCAGACTGATCATTCCTCGTCGTCAGAATCTTCGTCGATGTCTTCTTCGATGGGCATATCCGCCTCATCAGCCCGCAGCTTATCCGCCATGAGCTCCAATTCGGCCTCCCGCTTCTGCTCCCGAAGGCACTCTTCGCACAGATCGTGTCCCTTCACCGCCGGCGCTTCGCCGCAGTTGGAACACATGACCACCTCTTCCTCCTCCACGGGCACGGGCTTCTTCCGCTTCATGGCGGACGCGCACACATGGCAGATGGTTTCGCCGGGCCGCAAATAATTCAATTCACACTTAGGGCATTTTCGTAACGCCATAGTCTTTCTCCCTGGGTTGTTCTCGAACCATAGTATGCGTTCTTGTTATGCTTCTGTCAAGGGCTCCGCTTCATTTTCTTGTGAAGCGGGCAGCTTTTCTCCCACAATACTGCCCAGACGAGCGAGCAGGGCTTCCCGCCCCTCCCCCATTTCGCTGGAAAAGGGCAATCCCCAAGGGGGCGCGCCTGCCAGTTTGGCGTTCCGGTTGGCCGCCGACTGCCGTTTGGATTTGGCGATCTTGTCCGCCTTGGTGGCCACGACGGTAAAGGGGATACTGTGATAGAGAAGAAACGCCATCATCTGCCGATCCTCGCCCGTGGGCTCGTGGCGGATGTCCAGCAGCAACAGCAGATGGTCCACCCGACCCGAAGTCAGGTAGCTTTCCATGAGCTGTCCCCAGCTCTCCCGCTCGCCCTTGCTGCGCTGGGCAAATCCGTATCCCGGCAGATCCACCAGATAGAAGCTGTCATTGATGAGGTAATAGTTGACCAGCCGGGTCTTGCCCGGAGCGGCGCTGATGCGCGCCAGCTTCCCGTTGCCGGTGAGGCAGTTGATAAGGCTCGATTTGCCCACGTTGCTCCGCCCCACCAGGGCGATCTCCGCGGGCCGCTTCTCGGGGTAATCCCCCTTTTGGCCCACGCTGGTCACGAAGACCGCTTTTTTGATGCGAAAGGGTTCCATAGGGTGCTCCTTTTGGCTTTATGCTGTGAGTATATCGGGAATGGCGAAAGATTGCAACTTTCTTTTAACACTTTGTTTCATTGTCACCTTCCCCTGTCGATGGTATGCTTATAGTATCGAAAACTGGGTCTATGTACCCTGAAAGGAAACGCTATGGGTTTGTTTTCCTCCTCCGACATCGGGGTGGATTTAGGCACCGCCTATTCGCTGATCTACGTGCGGGGCAAGGGCATCGTCCTCAGACAGCCCTCCGTGGTGGCCGTGGAGCGGGGCAGCGGCAAGATAGCCGCCTTAGGCGAAAAGGCCCGCGAGATGCTGGGCCGAGCCCCGGACGATCAGCTGGTCTTCCGCCCCATGCAGGACGGGGTCATCGCGAATCTGGACGCCACGGAGCGCATGCTCTCCGTCTTCTTCCAGGAGGTGGTGGGCAGCCGCATCTTCTTTAAGCCCCGGGCCGTCATCGCCGTGCCCAGCCAGGCCACCGAGGTGGAAAAACGGGCTGTCATCGAGGCCAGCGAAGGCGCGGGCGCCCGATATACCTATCTCATCGAGGAGCCCATGGCCGCCGCCATCGGCGCGGGCATCGACATCTTCTCCCCCAAGGGCGCCATGGTCCTGGACATCGGCGCCGGCACCTCCAACATGCTGGTC
>CADCMN010000084.1 GCA_902802575.1 uncultured Eubacteriales bacterium
TGTTCCGGGTGCCGGATGCGGTCGATGAGCAGCATGGCGGACAGACGGCCGATGTCGGTGCTTGGGATGGTGGCGGTGGTGAGCGTGGGCTCCGCCATGGATGCTTCGGGGGACCCGTCGAAGCCGGTCACCATCACATCCTGGGGGATGCGCATGCCCATCCGCTTCAGGGCAGCCATGATATGGATGGCCAAGTAATCGTTGGCGCAGACGAAGGCGTCTGGAACGGTGGGCATGGCCGTCAGGCGGGAGAGGAGCCAGTCCACATCCCCGTAGTTTTCGCTGTCCTCCTCCAGGATGCAAAGGGACCTGTCCAGCGTCAGCTCCGCATCGGCCAGGGCTGCGGAATAGGCGGTCCAGCGCTCATAAAAGCTGTTGCAGTGTTCCTTATCCCCCACGAAACCGATCCGCTTTGCCCCAGCGGCGATGAGCCGTTCTACCAGGCAGAGGGTGGCGGCGTAGTTTTCCATGGAAATGAAATCACACTCCATCAAGGCCTTGCTGGTCCGGGCATATCCGTCTACAAAGGCGCAGGGGATGCCTAAGGAACAAAGCATTTCCTGATAGGGTTTGCTGAACAGCTCGATGCAAAGAAAGCCGGCCGTTTCTTTTAAAGAGAGATGAGGCGGCAGTTTTTTGTCTTCAATTTCCTGCGGGGAGATCTCAAACATCTTTAGCGTGCAGCCGGCGCGGCAGACCTGATCCGTGAAGCTGGTGATAAAGAACGCGCCGAAGTTATGGCTCAGCAGCTTATGCTGGGTGAGCAGGGCGATGTTCTTGTTCTGGGAGATTTCAGGTGCATACCCGGTCTCCTCGGGCAGTTGGTAATACCCCAGCTCCTGTGCCGTCTGGATGACCGTTTTGCGGGTGGCCTCCGGGACGGCGCCCCGGTTGTTGAAGACCTTGGAGACCGTGTTCCGGCTGAGACCGCAGGCGGTCGCAATATCCTGGATGGTGACTCGTTTGAGCGCCATGAACGGCTCTCCTTTCTCTGGGCTGTATGCAGTATTTATTATAGCATGCGGGCCATGAAAAATCAAGATGTGCAAAATGTAAACCGACGCAAAACCGGCAGGACGACACATTCTGTCTCATAGCAAAAAATGGTTACATAATGTAAAAATTTTTTCACATTTTAGTTGACAGCATGTAACAATTTGCGTATAATGCGAAATAGATGGAGTAGGCTCATTTTTTACTTCATTCGTATTTTTTAAACCACATACAGAAAGGAACCAGAAGGAGGAAACGGTAGGATGTCTGAAGTCGTTTTGAAGGGACTGAAAAAGGTCTACGACAACAAAGTTACTGCAGTACATGATGTGAACCTGGAGATCAAGGACAAGGAATTCATCGTTCTGGTGGGTCCCTCCGGCTGCGGCAAGTCCACCACGCTCAGAATGGTGGCGGGCCTCGAGGAAATCTCTGACGGCGAGCTGTACATCGACGGCAAGCTGGTCAACGACGTCCCCCCCAAAGACAGGGATATCGCCATGGTATTCCAAAACTACGCTCTGTATCCCCACAAGACCGTGTATGACAATCTGGCCTTCGCTCTGAAGCTCCGCAAGGAACCCAAGGACGTCATCGACAAGAAGGTGAAGGAAGTGGCGGAGATCCTGGACATCACCCAGTACCTCAAGCGCAAGCCCAAGGCTCTTTCCGGCGGCCAGCGTCAGCGTGTGGCCATCGGCCGCGCCATGGTCCGTGACCCCAAAGTGTTCCTTATGGACGAGCCTCTTTCCAACCTGGACGCCAAGCTCCGCAACCAGATGCGCGCCGAGATCATCAAGCTCCGTTCCCGCATCAACACCACCTTCATGTACGTGACCCACGACCAGACCGAGGCCATGACGCTGGGCGATCGCATCGTCATCATGAAGGACGGCTACGTGAACCAGATCGGCACTCCTCAGGAAGTGTTCAACAAGCCCGTGAACCTGTTCGTGGCCGGCTTCATCGGCATGCCCGTCATGAACTTCTTCGACCGCTGCCAGGTCCTGCTGGAGAACGGCAAGTACTACGCCCAGATCCGCGGGGTCAAGTTCCTTCTGGATGACTTCCAGCAGAAGGCTCTTGCGCAGAACAATGTCCAGCCCTGCGAGATCGTAGCCGGCATCCGGCCTCAGCACGTAACCGTGGGCGAGGGCGAGCTCACCGCCAAGATCGAGGTCAGCGAGATGATGGGCAGCGAGTACAACATCCATGCCCGCAGCGGCGACGACGAAGTGGTCATGCTGATCCCCACCGTGGACCTCACCGCCGACGTGTCCATGGGCAAGACCATCAACTTCACCACCCGTCCCTCCCTGATCCAGCTCTTCGATCGCGAGAGCGGCAACAACCTCATCTGGTACGACGCCGAGTCCGCCGCCAAGGACGCTCCCGTCTGCAAGCGGTATGATTTCTAAGGAGGCATCCATGGAAACAAAAGCTGCCAAGGTGCGGGCGCCGAAGAAGAGGATGACCAAGGAGAAGCGGATCCGCTACTTCAAGGACAACTCTCCCTATCTGCTCATGATCCTGCCCGCGGTCATCGTGGTGTTCCTGTTCAACTACCTGCCTATCTACGGCGTCTTGATCGCCTTCCAGGACTTCATGCCCGGCGACAAGATCCTGTCCGATTCCACCATCTGGGTGGGCTTCGAGAACTTCGAGCGGTTCTTCTCCGATCCCCAGTTCTGGCCCCTGATGAAGAACACCTTCCTCATCTGCATCATCGGCTTCGTCATCGGCTTCCCGCTGCCCATCATCGTCTCCCTCATGCTCAACGCCATGAAGGGAAGGAAGACCGCCAAGGTCCTGCAGACCATCTTCAACGGACCCCACTTCATCTCCCTGGTGGTCTTGGTCGGTATGCTGACCCTGTTCTTCGGCCGCTACGGCCTCGTCAACAACATCGCGGCCCACTTCGGCGGAGAGCGGTACTCCTACTTCCTGGAGAGCAGCGCCTTTAGGCCCATGTACATCCTGTCCAGCAACTGGCAGGACTTCGGCTGGAGCGCCATCATCTACATCGCGGCCCTCTCCAACGTGGACCCGCAGCAGCATGAGGCGGCCATCCTGGACGGCGCCACCCGGTTCCAGCGGGTCATCCACGTGGATCTGCCCGCCATCATGCCCATGGTCTCCGTCATGCTCATCATGTCCATCGGCGGCCTCATGGGCGTCGGCTACGAGAAGGCCCTGCTGATGCAGACCGACGGCAACCTGGCGGTTTCCGAGCTGATCTCCACCTACGTGTACAAGCGCGGTTTGACCGGCGTACCCGATCAGGCCTACGCCACGGCTATCGGCCTGTTCAATTCCATCATCAACGTGGTGCTGCTGATCATCGCCAACACCACCAGCAAGAAGTTCTCCGAGAACTCGCTGTGGTAAGGAGGGGAGCATAATGGAAAAGAAGCAACAAGTGAAAAAAATGGCTCTGCGGGATACCACGGGCGATAAGATTTTCTATACGATCAACGCCATCTTCCTGGGCATCCTCGCCCTGATCGTGCTCTACCCGCTGTACTTCATCGTCATCGCCGCCATCTCCGATCCGGACGCGGTGCTGGCCGGCGACGTGGTGCTCTACCCGGTGCGCATCACCATGGAGGGCTTCGCCAAGATCATGGAGCGCAAGGACGTGTGGCTGGGCTACCGCAACACCATCTTCTACACGATCCTCACCGTGATCCTGTCCATCATCGTCACCGTGCCCGCCGGCTGGGCCCTGAGCCGCAAGACGCTGCCGGGCCAGAAGGCGTTCATGATCTACTTCATCATCCCCATGTTCTTCGGCGGCGGCCTCATCCCGTTCTATAACGTCATGAGCAGCCTGAAGCTGGTGAACACCATCTGGGCCATCGTGCTGCCTGCGATCCTGTCGGTCTGGAACCTGTTCATGACCAAGACCTTCTTCCAGTCCAGCATCCCGGACACCCTGATCGAGGCGGCCACCATCGACGGCGCGGGCTCCTTCCGCATCTTCGGCGAAGTGGTGCTGCCGCTCTCGAAAGCCATCATCGCGGTCATGGCCCTCTACTATGCGGTGGGTCAGTGGAACAGCTACTTCAACGCCATGATCTTCCTGCAGAACGAGAACCTCTACCCCCTGCAGCTGGTCCTTAAGGAGATCCTCATCGCCTCCGAGAGCACCGTGGGCGGCAGCGGCGAGACCATCCTGCAGCAGTATCGGCTGGCCAACCAGCTCAAGTACGTGTCCGTTATCGTTTCCAGCGTGCCCGTGCTGATGCTGTACCCCTTCGTTCAGAAGTACTTTGCTCAGGGCGTCATGATCGGCTCCCTGAAGGGTTGATAACAATAACAAGCATATCAGGAGGAAAGCAAACATGAAGAAACTGTTGGTTTTGATCCTTGCGGCCCTGATGATCCTCACGGCTGCAGCCTGCGGCGGCGGCGACAAGAAGGCCGCGGCCAAGCAGGAGAGCGCCGGCGTGGACAAGCTGGTGGAGGAATACGGCTTCCAGTGGCAGGATACCAAGGCTCCCATCCTCAACGAGAAGGGCGCCAAGGAGCTGTCCTTCAGCATCTACTCTTCCAAGAACGCGTCCGCCCTGGACTACAACGACATGAAGATCATGCAGGACCTGTTTGCGAGCACCAACGTGTTCGTGTCCTGGGAGAACGTGTCCGAGTCCGTGTATTCCCAGCAGAAGAACCTGATCTTCGGCAACGCTGACAACCGGCCCGACGCCATCTACCATGCAGGCATGGGCGCCGGCGAGATCATCAAGTACGCCAAGCGCAAGGTGCTGCTGCCCATCAGCGACTATCTGGAGTACATGCCCAACTTCTCCAAGATCCTGGAGGAGCGCCCCGACATCAAGAACCAGCTCATCAACGTGGAGGACGGCAAGATCTACTCCCTGCCCCGCATCGAGGAGATGGGCCTGCTGCAGAACCCCAACATCCTGTTCTCCTGTTCCTGAACAAGAACTGGGCCAAGGCCGCCATCGAAGCCGGCGCCGTGACGGGCGTCACCGCGGACGATCTGAAGGACGGGCTGAACCTGAAGGCGGATCAGATGGAGGCTATGCTCCGCTACTTCCGCGACAATGACATGAACGGCAACGGCAAGACTGACGACGAGCGCCCCCTGAGCTTCGTGTACAACAACTGGCAGGGCAATCAGTGCGACCTGTACGGCATGTTCGGCCTCAACGACAACCTGGAGCACCGGGTCATTGTGGACGGCAAGGTCACCTACACCGTGCTGGACGAGCGCTTCAAGGAGGCCACCAACTTCCTGGCCAACTGGGTCAGCGAGAACCTGATCGACAAGGTATCCTTCGAGCTCTCCCAGGATAACTTCCTGGCCAACGGCAAGGGCCTGGAGACCTACGGCGCCTTCTACTGGTGGGAGAGCGAGACCGTCGTCTCCAATCCCGAGAACTACATCGTCTGCAACCCCATCATCGGGCCTCACGGTGATCAGACCCTGTGCATCTCCAACAACCCCGAGGTGGGCGCGGGCGAAGTCATCATCTTCGCCGACTGCCCCAACGTGGAAGTGTTGCTGGCCTACTTCGATCGGTACTACGATCCCCTGATCTCCGCGCAGATCAACTACGGCCCCATCGGCATCGTCTATGAGGAGCAGCTGGATGAGAAGGGCATGCTGGTGCAGAAGCCCCTGCCCGAAGGCGTCACCTCCGACGAGCTGCGGCTCCAGAACGCCCCGCTGGGCATCATCTACCTGAGCGACTACGCCTGGAACAACGTGGTCAACATGGAGCCCCGCGCCAAGCTCCGTCTGGAGCGGCTCACCGCCCATGCCACCCCCTTCATGCCCGCCAACGTGAAGCCCTGCTATTCCAACCTGCAGTTCACCCTGGACGAGCTGAACACCCTGGCCAACTATGAGACCAACCTGAACGACTACATCCGTACCAACCTGATCAAGTGGCTCATGGGCGGCGGCGTCAGCGACGCACAGTGGGAAACCTTCCAGAAGGATCTCGCCGGCAAGTGCAACATCGCCGGCATCCAGAAGGTCTATCAGGACGCCTATGATCGTTACATCGGCAAATAAAGAATAGAGAGGATACGTTCATGAAGAAAGCGTTTGCAATTCTGCTGTCCCTCCTGATGCTCCTGTCCCTGGCGGCCTGCGGCGGCAAGGACGCGGCGCCCGCGGCTTCCGGCGAGAACCAGAAGCCTTCCATCCAGGGCGTTCAGGACGCGTCTGTGGAAGCGGGTCAGAGCTTCGACGCGCTGGCCGGCGTTACCGCCGCAGACCCCGAGGACGGGGATATCACCGGGATGATCACCGTGGAATCCACTCCCTCCCTGGACTTCAAGGGCGGCAAAGCCACCCCGGAGAACGCCGGTTCCTATGAGCTGGTCTACTCCGTCACCGACAAGGCCGGCGCCACGGCGGAAGCCTATGCCACGCTGACCGTCACCAAGAAGACCGGTGAAGCCACCCTGCTCAAGCAGTTCGACTTCTCCACCGCCGACACCGCCAACGCCCACGGCTGGGAAGCCGTCGTGGACGGCGCTGACGCCGCCGGCGCGCTCAAGGACGGCGCGTTCGTCATCGACATCGTCAACCCCGGCGAGGGCGACGGCGCCATCCGCTTCGTCAAGAACCTGGACGTGAAGGCCGGCGCGGACTATAAGATCAAGATCTGGGCCAAGTCCACCGCCCCCACCTTCGCTCACTTCATCCCCAAAGACGGCTCCACCGATGAGTGGAAGACTTTCGGCGGCGAGGTGTGGAACTTCCGGCTGGATGAGACCATGAAGTGCGTCGAATCCAACTTCACTGCGCCCGAGGACGGCGTTGCGGAGCTTCGCCTCCACCTGGGCAAGATCACCCCCGACCCCAACAATGATGCCGACACCACCCCCGAGAACTTCTCCGTGATCATCGACAAGGTGGAGATCTACGAGAGCGTCGGTACGGAAGTGCTGGAGCCCCTCTACACCGCTGAGTTCGCGGGCAGCGGCGCTTTCGTGGAAGTCGACAACGGCGCGGCGGCCAGCGTGGCCTATGAGGACGGCGCAGCCGTGTTCTCCATTGACGCGTACCCCGGCGAGGGCGGCGGCGTCTGGAGCATCCGGGCCAACCTGGAGCTCCCCGGCATCACCATCGAGCAGGGCGAGAAGTACAACTACAGCTTCACCATCGTGGCCGAGCATGCCCAGGGCGGCGAAGCCCTGGTGGAAAGCGCCACCAGGTACCATGAGGCCCGTGCCAACTTCAACGGCCTCAGCGTCGGAGAAGGCGAGGAGAAGGTCGTTTCCGCCCAGTTCGTGGCGGAAAACAGCGTGGACGATCCCGTCATCCGCATGCAGATCGGCAACGCCTCCGATGGCGTGACCGCCAACAAGATCACCGTCAAGAACTTCGTGTTCAACAAGGTGGGCGGCGACAAGGAGACCAAGAAGACCATCGAGGACTTCGCTCCCTTCGGTATGCGCGCTGCGGAGAACGTAGACAAGGAGAAGTATCCCTGGGAGACCTTCAACGGCACCGATGAGGACAACGAGCGCGGCGTGGGCACCATCTGGACCAGCGACGGCAGCCTCTTCTATCGGATCGACGATGGCGGCACCGTGGATTGGCACAACAAGCTGATCTGCCCCATCACGCTTCCTGCCGACAGCTATTTCGTTGTGGAGATCAAGGCTAAGGCGACGAAGCCCGTTTCCTGTGGCTTCTTCCTGAATCCTCAGGGCAGCTGGGATCCCCGCGTGTCCGAGGGCATGGACTTCACCACCGAGGAGAAGACCTTCACCTTCGTGACCAAGGACATCTTCATCACCGACATGCCCTGTGAGCTTCTGTTCCAGTTCGGTTCCGAAGCCACCGCAGCCCTGGGCGGCGTCACCATCGAGTTCACCAGCATCAGCATCTATCAGATGCCTGTGATGTAAGAGCGATTCACTCAAAAGGGGGATGGAGGGCCATCCCCCTTGTCCGACTTATAGGAGGCACCTATGAATAAACGTATTCAAGCCCTGTTTCTGGCGTTCTTGCTTCTGCTGAGCCTCGCCTTCGCCTGCAAAGGGAAAGAAGCTGAGCCCGCTGCTCCTGCCAATGTGGCCGCGGACGGGGAAACTTTCGCTTTTCCGGAGAACGAAACGGACTTTGGGCTGCTTCGCACCCCCGGCAGCCAGGAGGCGGCCTATGCCTACAAAGCCTTCTTCCTGCCCGCCCAGGACGGTACCGCCCAGCCCTACGTGGGGGACACCATGCCCTATTACGAGGACGGCACCTACTACATCTACTACTTGAAGGAGGGCGGCGATTCCTACAACCACTCCATCTATTTGGCCACCACTAAGGACTTCGTCACCTACACCGAGAAGGACGATGTGGTGCTGGAAGCCTCCCGTGCCGGCGGCCAGGACGGCTGGATCGGCACTGGCTCCGTGGTAAAGGTGAAGGACACCTACTACTTCTTCTACACCGGTCACGCCTTCTCCGACAGTTATGAGTTCAAGGAGAAGATCCTGGTAGCCAAGGGCTCCAGCCTCACCTCCTTTGAGAAGGTGGCGGATTGGGAGATCGTTCCGCCCTCCGAGCTGGGCCAGAAGAACGATTTCAGGGATCCCCAGGCCTATTACGACGAGGCCACGGACACCATCACCCTGACCGTTACCGCCGCTCAGAGCAACAAGGCCCGGATTTTGAAGTTCACCCTGTCCGGGGATCTTACCACAATTACCTATGACGGCATCATCTTTACGGACCCCACGGCCTCCTTCTGGAACCTGGAGTGCTCCGATACCTTTAAGATGGGTGAAAAATACTACTTGACCTATTCCGGCCAGGATGATACCCTGTGGTACGCCATGTCCGATTCGCCCTACGGCCCCTACGGCGACGCGGTCCGGCTGGACGGCAAGCTCTTCTATGCCGCCAAGCACGTGGATAACGGCGCCGACACCTACATGGTTGGATGGGCCCGGCGCTCGGAATCCGTGTCCTCCACTCAGGATGTGAATGGATGGGCGGGGAAT
>CADCMN010000085.1 GCA_902802575.1 uncultured Eubacteriales bacterium
GGACGGTCTCGGCGTCCGGGTGGAGGTGGACGAGCGGAACGAGAAGATCGGCTTCAAGATCCGGGAGGCCCAGATGCAGAAGATCCCCTACATGCTGGTGGTCGGCGACAAGGAGGCCGAGGAGAAGACCGTGGCCGTCCGGGCCCGGGGCAAGGGGGACCTGGGCGCCATGACGATGGACGACTTCACTTCTCTGCTCCTGAAGGAGATCCGGAACAAATCTCTGTAAAACAATCGCGCTTCCGCCGCCTTTTCCCAGGAGAGAAGGCGGCGGAAGCGGAACAACAAACGGGGATCATTCCCTTTGCGGATGCGCAGATCCTCCCAACAGAGGGAGGGTGGTCCTTACAGCAGCTGCCCGGGCAGCTTCTTTTTTTCTTTTGGCGGGAACAGGGCGTCGAAGGCTTCGCTCTCCCGGTCGGCGGCGAAATATCCTTCCGGCGGGCCGTAGACGCCGGTGACGCCCGCAAGATACCCGGGGACCAGTTCCCGGCACAGGAAGAAGGAATCGTCGGCCCCCGCGGGCAAATCGTGGTAGCGGATGCCGAAGTCCCGGGCGTAGGTGAATCCTGACTTTCCATAAAAGAGGATGTTCCCCTCGAAGCACAGGGCCCCGCAGCCCAGGGCCGCCGCCTGCTCCAAAGAATAGTCCAGCAGCATTTTCCCGTATCCCTGCCTCTTCAGATCGTTGGCGATGCAGATGGGCCCCATGGTCATGATGGGCACCTGCCGCCCGTCGTCGGCCTCTATATGGGCCCGCATGAACATGTTCTGCCCGATGAGGCGGCCGTCCTGTTCCATCACAAAGTCCAGCTCCGGCACGAAGGCCGGGTCCTCCCGGAGCCGGTGGAGCACGAAATGCTCCAGGCACCCGGGCCGGTACACGTTCCAGAACGATTCCCGCACCAGGTTTTCCACGGCGAAACGGTCCTCCGGCCGCTCCCGGCGGATGACGATATCCTTCATTTTTCTCCTCCGTTCTGTTTATTGTTTTTTTGCGGACGGGCGATTCGTGAATCGCCCCTACGGCAGGACCCGCAGGTTTCGCTGTGGGGCGTAGGGGCCGATCACGATCGGCCCGCGTGTAAGCGATACCCCGGCGAGAGGGGCAAGGCCCTCCCCTACGGTCAGGGAACGCTGTCCATCCCGGCCTGAGCGATCATGCCTTCCGCTTCACCGGCACCCAGATGGCGCTGTGGTAGTCGGGGTCGGTCATTTCGCCGTGGAGGCAGTCGTACCACTCCACCGTGGCGTTGCCCGAGAGCTCATAGTCCGGGTTCCCGGGCAGCCACTCCCGGAAGATCCGGGTGTTGACGCTCTGCAGGGTCTGGGGATTGGGGCCGATGCAGTCGAACACGGCCCACTCCCCCCGGGGAAACTCGTAGAGCACCATGCCCTCGGGCACGGGGCCGCCGGTGTATTTGCCCGCGATCAGGTAGCGGAATTTGCCGCCGCCCAGATCGTCGATGCAGACGCCGTACTCGCCGATGCAGTTGTCCACCAACGCCTGCTCGTAGGGATTCTGGGGGTCGTTCCCGGCGTAGACATGATTGGCGTACTTCTCGCAGGTCTCGTCCCAGAATTTGGGTATCTCGCCATAGGCTTCCTCATAGGTGAACACCTTCTGAAAGCCGATGAGCCTGAAGGGAAATAGAGAGGTGATCTTAGGTTCCATTTTGCTGCCTCCTTGGATCGCGATTTGGATGGTCAAGGGCAGGAACGAGCGCACCGCCGCCCCCTCCCGCACCTGGGTGGGCGTGGCGCCATGGAAGCGGGCAAAGGCCTTCGCAAAGCTCTCCGGCGTCTCGTAGCCGTATTTCAAAGCGACGTCGATGACCTTCTCCCCCGTCCCCTGCAGGTCCAGGGCCGCCTCATAGAGCCGCCGGTTCCGAAGGTACTCCCCCACGCCGAAGCCGGTCATGAGGGAGAAGCCCCGCTGCAGGAAGAAGGGCGAAAGGTGCACCGCCCGGGCCACGTCGTCCAGGCTCACGTCCTCCCGCAGGTGATCTTCCATATACGCTACCGCGCCGCGGATCGAGGTGAGCCATTCCATGGTCGTTTTCCTTTCCTTTGACTGATCTTCAGTTTACCCCGTCGGCAGGCCCTTGTCCTGTCATTTCCTGCCTATATTTGTCCGCTTCACGCCTGCCCGTTGACGATGGCGGCGTACTGTTCCTCCGGGATCATGGGGGAGCAAATGGCGGCAAGGAGCCCGTCGTCGATCCTGCCCGTCTCGGCGTACTGCCGGCCCGCCTCCTGGACCAGCGCCAGCCGGGGTTTTGTTACCACCGCCGCCTCGGGGACGTTGAACATGGGGCTTTCGGGGACGGTGATAATGGTGTGGCCCTCCGGGAACAGGAGCTTGAATTGCGCCACGGCGGGCTCGAAGTTCCGGCGGCTGTTGGGAAAGCCGCAGCCGCAAATCATCACATATCTGAGGTGGGAGTAGTCCGCCTGGCCCACGTGCTCGTACCGGTCCCCCACCTTCTCCATGGTCATTTTGGAGAGGGGCAGGATACGGTCGACGATGGCCTTCAGCGGCGCGGGCATGCCGTAGCAGTAGAGGGGGAAGCTGAAGAGGAGCAGATCGCTTTTGAGTATCTCCTCCAATATGCCCTTCATGTCGTCGTCGTGAATGCAGACGCCGCCGTTATGCATGCAGGCGAAGCAGCCTGTGCAGTACTCCACGTGCTGATCGACCGCGGTGATGGCCTTCACCTCCTGCGCCCCCGCCGCCTCCATCCCCGCCAAAAAGGCCCGGGTGATGCACAGGGTGTCGCTCTTCTCCCCCTTGGGGCTGCCGTTGAACACCAATATCTTCATGGTTTTTCCTCCCGTTACCGATCTTTTTGCTCGTATGGTTTGTTCCAGGAGCCGATCTCGATCAGGTTCCCCTCGGGATCGGCGATATAGCAGGTCCTCTGCCCCCAGGGCTCCGTGGTGGGCGCCAGGATGGGCGCGGCCCCCTGATCGACGGCCCTTCGGAAGACCTCGTCCACCTCCTCGAAGGCGTCCACGTAGAGGGCGATCTCGAAATGGCCGTTGACGCCGGTGAGGTACTCGTATCTGCGGTGGGTCATCTTCTCAAAATCATCCCGCCCGTAGAGCAAAAACAGGGTTCCGTCCTTGACCAGATAGACGTTTTTCGCGTCCTCCGCTTCCCGGATCTCGAAGCCCAGCACGTCCCGATAGAAGCGGATCATGGTCCCCATGTCCTTCACCAGCAGCCCCATGCCGTCCAGTCTCATACGCCGCCTCCTTCCTGCTGCGCGTGTTCTTGCAAAAAAGACTGCATCTCCTGTTCCAGCAGGCGGAACACCCTGGCCACCAGATACCCGTCCGCCACGGCGTGGTTCATGCGGACGGTCACGGGCATCATCAGCCGTCCTCCCTCCTCCCGATAGGCGCCCCAGTTGACGATGGGGGCGAAATAGAGATACCCATCCGGCAATTCCAGATGGAGGGCGTCGTAGGAGAGCCAGGGGATGTAGGAGGCGTCGAACCGGTTGGGCAGCTGGGTGGCCTCCGGGAGATAGACCGGGTCCGCCTTGGCCCGCTGAAGGTCCGCCGCCGCGCCTTCATAGAAGGCGTCGTAGTCCGCTGCATAGGTGGAGTAGACCGGCGTGCAGGTCTCCGTCTCCGGGTGGAAGGCGTAGTGGGTGGGATGGATCACGTCGTAGACCACCAGCTCCCCGGTCCTGTAGAAATAGTCCATGCGATAGTCCTCCCGGCTGTTCATGACCCGGGACAGCAGGTAGAGGAAGTTGAGATAGAACTTGGTCCCGGTGGCCTTGGACCAGGCCGCGAGCTCCGTCACGTCGATCCGCGCCGTCATGGACAGCGAGCACTTGCAGTCCTCCGAGAAGCGCCGGAACACGTCCTTGCGGTAGTAGGTTTCCTTGTCGATCACCCGATAGGCCATGGTCTCCTCCCTTCACAGCTCCCGCCGCATGAGCACCAGCTCCTGCCAGCCCGTGAGCCGGGACCTGAAGCCCTTGGGGTTCCGGCCGTATTCCACGAAGCCCTCGCTTTCATAGAGGGCCAACGCCCGCCGGTTCTCCGCCACGGCCTCCAGCTCCAGCTGCAGATACCCCGCCTCCTTGGCCAACTCGATACAGGCCTTCGTCAGCGCCCGGCCGATGCCCAGATGCCACCAGTCTATGTCGATGCTGATGCCGAAGGTGGCCCGATGCTTCACCTTGTCCGCCCGGCCCAGGGCCCGGATGCCCGCCTGACCCACGATGAGTCCGTCCACCTCCGCCACCAGCTCCGCCTCGTCGGGGCTGTCGGCCTTGGTTTGCAGGTACTTTTCCTCCTGCGCCACGGTGAAGGCGTTCTCGTCCGGGTAGGTGGTGAGAAAGTCCGTCTGTGCATGGTTCAGCACGAAGTTGCGGAGCACGCCCTCCGCGTCCTGGGCGGTGCCCTGGCGGAGGACGCAGGTGCGCCCGTCCTTCAATGTGATGATCTCTTTGTATTCCATCTTAAGGCTCCTTCCAAAATTGTCCTTTGTGAAAGTTGGGGTTGCCCAGGGGCTTGGCCGTCAGGCGGAAGATCACGCAGCCGTCGGGGCAGACGATAGTCTTCGAATATTGCCCGTCGCCCCCCACGTTCTCAAGGTCGCCACCGCTGCGCACGGCCTCCATGAGGGGGTAGAGCATCATCATGGTCTTGGAGCAGATGCCGTAGCCGTCCTTGTTCACGGGGCAGCCGTAGGTGCAGGTGTATACGTCGCCCACCTCCTCCCCGTTACGGCAGTAACGCTCCGTATGGTCCCCCCGCAGAAAGCCCGTGACCTCCACGGTGAACTCATATTCCTCGTCGAACCATTTCTTCATGGGTGCCTCCTCTCGCTCTTTCGGATGGGGTGGCGGATCACGGTCCGCCACTTTTCCGGCGCCGCCTTCCGGGCGT
>CADCMN010000086.1 GCA_902802575.1 uncultured Eubacteriales bacterium
CGCGGATGGCGGACTCACGGCCGGAGCCGGGGCCCTTCACATACACTTCCACGGTCTTGAGGCCATGCTCCATGGCGGCCCGGGCGGCGGCTTCAGAAGCCATCTGGGCGGCAAAGGGCGTGGACTTGCGGGAACCGCGATAGTTCAAAGAACCGGCGCTGGACCAGGCGATGGCATTGCCCTGCATATCGGTGATGGTCACCAGCGTGTTGTTGAAGGAGGAACGGATATGGGCCTGGCCGCGGTCGATGTTCTTCTTTTCACGACGCTTGCGGCTGACAGCCTTCTTGACTTTCGTTACTTTAGCCATTGCTTCTCCCCTCCTTATTTCTTCTTACCGCCCTGGGTGCGTTTCGGGCCCTTGCGGGTGCGGGCGTTCTGCTTGGTGCTCTGGCCGCGAACGGGCAGGCCCTTGCGATGACGGACGCCGCGATAGCAGCCGATCTCCACCAGGCGCTTGATGTTCATGGAAGTTTCCCGGCGAAGATCGCCTTCCACTTTCACATTGTGGTCGATGTACTCTCTCAGTTTGTTGACATCGTTCTCCGAAAGATCACGTACCCGGATGTCGGGATCCACGCCCGTCGCAGCCAGGATATCGTTGGACATTGCACGACCGATACCGAAGATGTAGGTCAAGCCGATCTCGATCCGCTTGTCTCTCGGAAGGTCTACGCCAGCAATACGTGCCATATGGTTTCTTACCTCCGTAAAAATTTCAAAATGGGTATGTATCTATATCCGCTCGCAGGAAGCGCTTTCCTTTGGGAAGGCGCCAGCCGCCCCGCGAGTATTTTCTAAAGTCGTGCTTAGCCCTGACGCTGCTTGTGCTTGGGGTTCTCGCAGATGACCATGACGCGACCCTTGCGCTTGATGATCTTGCACTTCTCGCAAATCGGTTTCACAGACGGTCTGACTTTCATTATTTTTCTATCTCCTTAAACTTTAGTTCTGATGGTTCAGTTCTTGGCGCGCCAGGTGATGCGCCCCCGGCTCAGGTCATACATGGACATCTCCACGGTCACCTTGTCTCCCGGCAGTATCCGGATGTAGTTCATGCGAAGCTTTCCGGAGATGGTGGCCAAAATCTTCCGTCCATTCTGCAGCGTCACTTCAAACATGGCATTGGGGTATGCTTCCGTTACGACGCCTTCCAGTTCAAAAACATCTGCTTTGGACAAGCTGTACCTCCTTTTCTGATCCCTTAGGTTTCATCGGCTGCCGTGAGGGCGGCAATGTGCTTGCGGATATCCGCGTCGCACAGGCCCTCAACCAGTTCCATCCGACAGGAGCCCTTCTTTGGATAGGGCTTCACATGCATCCGCTTCTTCTTCTTGGGCTTATCCAGCCGCCGAAGGTCTCCGTCCGTCAAATACACGAACCCTTCCTCGGCACGCAGCACCACGAAGGGGCGTCCCTTGTCCCGGCCGGCCCGGGAAACGACCAGATCCCCAACCCTGACTTCGACGCTCATAGATCGCCCTCATAGTAGGTGGTCATCACCGGGTCGCCCTCAGTGATGAGGATCGTGTTCTCGAAGTGGGCGGAAGGGAGTCCATCCACTGTCTCCACCGTCCAGCCGTCGGCCAGGACTTTCACCGCATAGGTGCCCAGATTGATCATGGGCTCCACGGCGATGGCCATGCCGGCGTGCAGGCGCTGCCGTGCCCGAGGGGAGTAGTAGTTGGGGACCTCCGGGTCCTCGTGCATCTCCCGGCCGATGCCATGGCCCACATAATCGCGGACCACGCCATAGCCGTTTTCCTCAGCGTGCTGCTGCACGGCCTTGGAGATGTCGGAGATCCGATACCCCACTCGGCAGAACTTGAGTCCCTCGAAGAAGCATTCCCGCGTCACCTGCACCAGCCGCTGCACTTCCGGTTTCACTTCCCCGCAAAGGAAGGTCCGGGCGGCGTCCCCGTGGAACCCGTCCAGGATGGCGCCGCAATCACAGCTGACGATGTCGCCGTCCTTCAGGATGCGCTTGCCGGGGATACCGTGGATCACCTGATGATTCACTGAGATGCACACGCTGGCGGGGTATCCCGCGTAACCCAGAAAGGAAGGCGTGGCGCCGCAGCTCAGGATGTACTCGTGGGCCAGCTTGTTCAGATGCCCCGTGGTAACGCCGGGGCGAACATTCTCGCCCAACAGCTTCAGGGTCTCCCCCACCACCTTGCCGGCGGCCTGCATCTTCACAAGCTCGCTGGCGGACTTGATGGTGATCATGCTTCCAGCTCCCTGGCGATCTCCTCGGCCACCGCGTCCACAGGCGCGTCGCCGTTGACCGTCAAAAGCTTGCCCCTTTGGGCATAGAAGTCGATGAGGGGTGCGGTCTTCTTATGGTACTCTGTGAGCCGTACCGCCACGGTCTCTGCCCTGTCGTCGTCCCGCTGATAGAGGACGCCGCCGCAGGCGCAGTGGCTGCTGCCATAGGTGGACACATGGTAGGTGGCGCCGCACAGAGGGCACATGCGCCGTCCGCTGATGCGGGCGATCAGCCGCTCGTCGGGGACCTCGATGTCGATGACCCGATCAATGTCGGTGATCTTCTCCAGTGCCTCCGCCTGGGCGGTGGTCCGGGGAAAACCGTCAAAAAGGAAGCCGTTCTGGCAGTCAGGCGCCGCGATGCGGTTCTTGACCATGCCGATGATGACCTCATCGGGAACCAGCTGTCCCTTGTCCATGTAGGCCTTGGCCTCGCGGCCCAGGGGAGTGCCCTCGCGGACCTCAGCCCGCAGCATATCCCCGGTGGAGATATGAGCTATGCCGTACCGCGCGGCGATCCCCTTGGCCTGGGTGCCCTTGCCCGCACCTGGCGGGCCCAGTAGAATCATCTTCATAGGCTTAGTTGAGGAAGCCCTTGTAATGCCGCATGAGCATCTGAGCTTCCAGCTGTTCGGTGGTCTCCAACGCCACGCTCACCATGATCAGCACGCTGGTCGCGCCGAACATGCTGGTGATGCCCAGGGTGTTCAACACGATGGTGGGGATGATGGCGATGATGGCCAGAAACAGGGAGCCGAACAGGGTCAGACGATTGCTGATCTTGCCCAGATACTCGCCTGTGGGACGGCCAGCCCGGATGCCGGGGATGAAGCCGCCGTTCTGCTGCAGGTTCTTGCTCATCTCCACCGGATTGAAGGTGATGGAGGTGTAGAAGTAACCGAAGGCGATGATCAGCAGGAAGTAGATGATATAGTACGGGATCGGCAGAGCCGCCTTGGAGCTCATGTACGCCTCCCACCACTTGTTGATCGCGGAATCCGGGAAGAACTGGAGGATCATGGTGGGCACCTGCATGAGGGTCATGGCGAAGATCAGCGGCAGAACGCCGTTGGCGTTGGCCTTCATGGGCAGGTAGGTGTTCTGGCCGCCGTAGAGTTTACGGCCCACCACGCGCTTGGCGTACATGATGGGGATCTTCCGCTCAGCCTTCTCGATGAGCACCACGAAGGTGATCAGCGCGATGATGACGATGAGCGCCACGAAGAACTGCCACACCTGGACGCCGGTGAACAGGTTCACGAACCGCGTAATGATCCAGTCGGGGACCCGGCTCACGATGGAGGCGAAGATCAGCATGGAGATGCCGTTGCCGATGCCCTTCTCCGTGATGCGCTCACCCAGCCACATGAGGAACGCCGTGCCCGCTGCGGAGCAGACGCAGATGGTCAGGTAGGTCCACCACTTGGGCTCGCCCGTGACGATGGAGCTGCCGTAGGTCACGATGATGCCGAAGCTCTGCACGAGAGCCAGGCCGACGCCCACATACCGGGTGATCTGCTCGATCTTCTGGCGGCCGTCCTCCTCCTTGCTCATCTTCTCGAGGGAGGGGATGGCGATGGCCAAAAGCTGCATCACGATGGAGCCGGTGATGTAGGGCGAGATACCCATGGCAAAGATGGTGAACTGGGACAGGGCGGAACCGGAGAGCATATCCATGAACTCAAACAGAGCCATATTTTGGACTGTATCCGCCCACACCGCCGTGTTGATGCCAGGGATGGGGATGGCGCAGCCAAGACGGTAGACCACGATGAGGAGAAGGGTGTACAGGATCTTCTTCCTCAGGTCCTTGATCTTGAACGCGTTGATGAACGTGGTAAACATCAGAGCACCTCAGCGTTTCCGCCGGCGGCCTTGATCGCTTCCTCAGCGGTCTTGGTGAACTTGGCCGCTTTGACGGTGAGCTTACGGTTGAGCTCGCCGCGACCCAGGACCTTCAGGCCGTCCTTCTCGATCTTGCTGATGATGCCCATCTTCTTGAGCAGCTCAGCGGTCACTTCCGTGCCGTCTTCCAGGATGTTCAGGTCGGAAAGATTGATAACGGTGTACTCTTTGGCGTAGATGTTGGTGAAGCCGCGCTTGGGAAGACGGCGGGCCAGAGGCATCTGACCGCCTTCAAATCCGTTCTTCTTGGCGCCGCTGCGGGCCTTCTGGCCCTTGTGGCCCTTGGCAGAGGTCTTGCCAAGGCCGCTGCCGGTGCCGCGACCGACCCGCTTGGGGGCTTTGGTCGCGCCGACGGCCGGCTGTAGTTCGTTAAGCTTCATGGTGTGACCCTCCTTATGCTTCTTCCACCTTGACCAGGTGCTTCACTTTGAAGATCTGGCCGCGGATGCAGGCGTTGTCGGGCTTTTCCACGGTCTGATAGACCTTGTGCAGGCCCAGAGCCTTCACGGTGTCCTGCTGATCCTTCAAAGAGGAGACGGGACTCTTGACGAGCGTTATCTTCAGCTTAGCCATAACGTCCTCCTTAGTCCAGAAGCTCTTCCACGGACTTGCCGCGGAGAGCCGCGATCTGCTCGGCGGTGCGAAGCTGGGAAAGACCGTTCAGCGTGGCCTTCACGCAGTTGCTGGGGTTGTTGGAGCCGTAGGACTTGGTACGGATATCCTTGATGCCCACCATCTCCAGGACCGCACGGACGGGGCCGCCCGCGATAACGCCGGTACCTTCTTCAGCGGGGAGCATGCGAACATGGCCCTTGCCGAACTTGCCTTCCACCTGATGGGGAATGCTGGTGCCCACGATGGGGACCTCGATCATGTGGCGCTTGGCATCCTCGACGCCCTTGCGGACGGCTTCGGGGATCTCCACGGCCTTGCCGAGACCCACGCCCACCTTGCCGTTCTCGTTGCCGACCACCATGAGGGCCGTGAACCGATAGTTCTTGCCGCCCTTGACGACCTTGGCAACCCGGTTGATGAACACGAGGCGCTCTTTGTATTCAGGAACTTCCTTTTCGAACCTTCTGTCGTTACGCATGATGTTTCCTCCTTAAAAGTCCAGGCCGGCGTCTCTGGCGCCCTGAGCCAGGGCAGCCACCCGACCGGTGTAGAGGTAACCGCCGCGATCAAACACGACCTTCTTCACGCCCTTTTCCAGAGCCCGTTCGCCGACCAGTTTGCCGACCAGCTTGGCCGCTTCGGTCTTGTTCTTGCCGGCGAGCTGTTCCTTGAGCTGTCCGTCCAGAGTGGAAGCAGCAGCCAAGGTGTTGCCGGTGGTGTCGTCAATGACCTGTGCATAGATGTGCACGGTGCTGCGATACACATTGAGACGGGGACGCTCAGGCGTGCCGTTGATGTGAAGACGCATACGATGGTGACGAGCTTTACGCACCGCATTCTTATCGATCTTAGAATACATCTTTCAGCTCTCCTTCCTCTCTTATTTCTTACCGGCTTTGCCTTCCTTGCGGAGGAC
>CADCMN010000087.1 GCA_902802575.1 uncultured Eubacteriales bacterium
CCCAGGTAGGCGCACATGCGCTTGGCAAAGGGACGACCGGCCTGGCCGGCATAGATTCGGATGATGCCTGATCCGCTGAACATAGATCCCTCCCTGACAAAATATGAAATTTCTTGGAAACACGTGTAGTATATCACGTCAGCCACAGGGTGGCAACCACCAATCTGCATTTATTCCTGCATTTTCCAAAAGTTTCGACGGGAGCGGGCGGCGATGGCTTTTGTGTTGACCTGAGCGGCAGAAAAGGGTACAATATCCCATATGAAGAAAACAGGAGAAAAACAACCGAAGAAGCGCCGGCGGCCGCTGCCCCTTAGGGGCACTCGCCTTGGGCCGCTGCTGCAGGCATTGCTCACGATCCTGCTGCTGGGGGGCGGGCTCTATGCCGCGGTGCGCTTTGGGCTGCCCGTGCTGCGGGAAGCGTCGGATCGGCCGGCGGACCTGAGCTGCCTGGGCTTCGGCACCCCTGTCCCAAGTCCCTCTCCGTCGCCCACGCCCCGGCCCACCCCCACGCCCGTGCCCGGGACCGAACGGACCATCTACGGCGTGGACCTCGCCCGTGTACAGCATGAGATTTTGATCCCCGAATACCAGTACGCCGGGGACTTCTCCGTGTGGGGGGACACCATCCTCTTCGTGGTGGGCAACTACACCACCGACGGCACCGCTGCTTTCACCCGCGCTATTCTGTACGACACCAGGGAACAGCATGCCGCATACCAACGGCTGGCGCTCTCCTATAAATCCATCCGCCATCCCCGGATGAACGATCGGTGGATCGTGTATCTGGACGCCCTTTCCTCCGGCGGCGGGCAGCTTCGCTCGCTCAACCGGGAGACGGGGGAGAACAGGATCCTCAAGACCGTTCATGTAGGGCTGCCCACGCTGGCCCTGTGGGAGGATACGGTTTTCTGGGTGGAGCGCACGGGGACCGGCCGGGACAAGCTCTTCGGCTGTGATATGGGCACCGGCGAAGCGGTCACCCTGGAGATCTTTGAAAACACGGACGCAGGGGTCTCGACCGTTTCCGCAGGGGGCGGGAAGCTGGTCTATACGGCCGGCCCCGGCGTGTTGAAGACCCTGGATTTGAAGACCGGCAAGACACGGGAGGACCGTTTCGGCATCACCGTTCATGACCCCAAGACCGACGGACGCATCGTGGCCTTCCTGGACGGCTACCACGGGGAGGACAGTACCCTGGTCTATGTGGACGAGGACGGACAGCTCGTCACCGTGGCCCACGGCGTGGCGGATTTTGCCCTGGCGGACGGGGCCGTCGTCTATGGGGAACTGGATCGAACCTATGTATACTTCCTGGACGACGGAGCCACCTTCTGTCTGACCCGGCCCAGCGAAAGCGCCATGTTCCTGAGCGGGGGAGGAGATTTTGCCATCTGGATGGACGTGACCTGGCGGGATCGGGACATCATCGAATACATGCATCTCAACGATTTTTCGGCGGAACGGACCGAAGGGGAGGCCCCATGAAGCAAAAGAGCGTTTTCGTATGCGGGGAATGCGGCTATGAGACCCCGCGCTGGATGGGCCGCTGTCCTCAGTGCGGCAGCTGGAACACCATCGTGGAGGAGGAACGGGTGAGCCTGAAGGCCCCTGCCGCCCCCAGCAAGGCCGTGCCCCTGAAGGAGGTGTCCGCCCTGGCGGGCAAGCGCACGTCCACGGGCATCGGCGAGCTGGACCGGGTCCTGGGCGGCGGCCTCACCTCAGGCATGACCGTGCTCATCGGCGGCAGCCCCGGCATCGGCAAATCCACGCTCCTGCTGCAGTGCGCCGATCATCTCTCGAAGGTGGGCCCCGTGCTCTACGCCTCCGGCGAGGAGAGCCGCCATCAGATCCGCCTTCGGGCGGATCGGCTGGGGTTGGGCGGGGAGGTGCTGCTGCTATGCGAAAACGCCGTGGAATCCATCCTCTCGGAGGCGGAGGGGCGCAAGGTCGCCTTCCTCATCATCGACTCCATCCAGACCATGTTCACGGAGGACGCCCCCTCGTCCCCGGGCAGCGTCACCCAGATCCGGGCCTCGGCCGCCAAGTTCACCCGCTTTGCCAAGGAAACGGGCACGCCCGTGTTCCTGGTGGGCCATGTGACCAAGGAGGGGGCTCTGGCCGGACCCAAGGTGCTGGAGCACATCGTGGACACGGTGCTGTATTTTGAGGGCGACCGGCAGGAGGGCTTGCGGCTGCTGCGGTCGGAAAAGAATCGGTTCGGCTCCACCAACGAGCTGGGCGTCTTCGAGATGACGGACAAGGGCATGGCGCCTGTGCCGGACCCCAGCGGCCTGTTTCTCTCCGCGGCCCGGACGGCCCCCGGCTGCGCGGTGGGCTGCGTGGTGGAAGGGTCCCGGCCCCTGCTGGCCGAGGTCCAATCCCTGCTGTGTCCCTCGGTCTGCGGCGCGCCCCGGCGGACCGCCGTGGGCATGGACGTGCCCCGATTCAATATGCTCCTGGCCGTGCTGGAACGGCGGGCGGGCCTGCGGCTCTCCGATAAGGACGCCTATCTCAGCGTGGCGGGGAGCTTACGCCTGCAGGACAGAGGCGCGGACCTGGCGGCGGTGCTGTGCGTATCCTCCGCCTGCTATGACAAGCCCCTGCCGCCCCATACGGCGGCCATCGGCGAGGTGGGCCTCACCGGCGACGTGCGGCCCGTGGGCCAGATGAACGCCCGGCTGAAGGAGTGCCTGCGCCTGGGCTACACCAGCGTGATCGTGCCGGAGGGCGTCAAAACGGATCTTCCGGGCCTGAAGCTGATCCCCATCCGCAACGTGCTGGAGGCCGCCTCCCTGGTGGCGTATCCGGCGGAATGATGGCAGAACGACCAAGCGGAGGCAGAACGCCTCCGCTTCAGCTTGTCAAAAACTTTTTGACAAGCTGAGCAGTCTGTCAGCAAAGGTTGGCAGAAGCCGTTTTCTCCGACCCGAAGCTGTACAAAGGTACTGCGAGAGGGAGGAAAAACGGCTAATCTGCGGCATTTGTTCAAAAGAAATGGCGCCTCGCAGCGCCATTTCTACCTGTCAGGAATATTCCAATATCATTCGCCGCAAATGGTCTGCTGCCTTTTTCGACAGACTGAAGCGGAGGCAGAAAGCCTCCGCTCTTTTATTGCCCCGGGATCAGGTTCAACAGGTCGTCCTCATTGGCCACGTTGGTGTAGGCGTCGGGCACGTCGCCCACGATGACGTTCTCCGCCACGGGGGCCTGGGTCATGACCGTAACGGAGCAGGAGCGGCCAGGTAGCACGATGCGGACCGTGCCGGTGAGCTGCAGGGTGATCCTGTGCAGGGTCTGGTTGATGCCCGCTGAGCGGAACTCGCTGTGAAAGGAGGACTGGACCATGCCCACCGGCGTGAACCGAAAGCTGAGCCGGGGGCCCAGGCCCGACAGCAGGGGCACGCCGCTCAAGGTGCCCAGGGCCACGGACACCCCCTGTTCGCCCAGGTCCATGATCCGGCTTTGGGCCGCCGCGGCGCAGTCCGCCGCCAGCAGGTTCAGCCTGCCCGCGTCCGCCGTCAGCAGGGAAACGTGTCCCTGGTTCGATTCCCGGGCGGTCAGCAATTCCCCCGTGGACGCGGTCCCCAGCACCTCCAATATGGCCTCGTTCATGGCCCGGGCGGTGGCGCTCTCCACCCGGGCCGACGCCAGCCCCTCCAGCACCGGCCGCAGGCTGGCGTTCACATACCAGAGCATGCCTGCCGCTGCCAGGAGCACCAGCAGCAGGCAAAGCAGCAGCTTTCTCTTTCGTCTGTGCATACAAAACCCCTCCGGCACAATCTATGCAGGAGGGGCGAAAAAAGAAGAAAGGCGGTCAGTCTTTGGGTCTTTTTCCGCACTCGATGCTTTCAAACTCCAAATCGATTTGGTTGGTGACGTCGCCCAGGATCGAAATCGTCATTCTGCCTGTGTCCAACAGTTCAAACTCACAGTAGTCCCAGCAATAGCTGCCGCAGGGAAAAGCGGTCTGATTGTCGATTTGAAAGGAGAAGCGGGTCACGTCCTGGAATAGCACGGTCCTGTTTTCCATAACGAACCTGACGTCTGCGACGGTTCGCCTTCCGCGTGATCTATAGCTGACAGAGATTGATTCGATCACACAGTCGTGCAATCCATGGCATTGCAGGATCGTCCGCCACTTTCTGGCAGAAAGCTTTGGACGAATGCTGTCCAAATACGCGTAATACTGATCCCGTGCCCGGTCCGCCCGTTCGAATGCGGACTCCCTTGCCTGTGGGTCTATGGCGTTCAGGCCGCTCCATATCTGGGAAGAAAAGTATTTCATCTCATGTGCCCCTCAAAAAAGGTCATCCGATCCAGCTGATCTGCTCCACGATGAACATGTTGCAGCGGCGGGTCAGGCGGATGTCCTCCTTGGTGAGCAGCAGGGATTCCGTCAGCTCCTCGTTCTCGGGGAGCACGTCCTCCGACTGGGCCGGTCCAGGGAGCGCATGACGCAGAGGAAGGCGTGCTCCACCCCGTTGGACTGGTTCTCCAGGATATAGTTGATCACGAAATCGTGCTTCTGCCGCTGGCCGTAGTAGAGGGCCCGGCACCGCTGGGGCTCCGCAAAGGAGGGGATATCGTAGAACAGGGTCACGGCGTCGTCCTCGCTCTCCTTGCCGGAAATGAGGAGGCTCCGCAGGATGCGGCTCGAACGGCCGTCGTAGAGGTACAGATACCGGCGCTCGCCCAACAGCCGGGGCTCGCCCTTTTCCTTCTTCTCCGGCGCCAGGGACACCATGAGCTGAAAGGGGCTCACCTTCAAAGCCGCCGCGATCTCATAGAGGGTGTCCATGTCCAGGGCGATGGCCCCCTGCTCGTACTTGCCCACGGTGGCCTTGCTTTTATTGATCCTGTCCGCCAATTCGCTCAGGGTCATTCGATTGGCCCGGCGGTAGACACGGATGTTCTCGCCCAGACGCTTGCCCAACTCGCTCATGTAAATATCCCTTCCTCTCCCAAATGACGCTGTTCGCTTGCTGCATCCAGTATATCGCCTTAAAATGATATTGTAAAGAGAAAACGCGGGATAAATTCTCTTTTTGATACGTTTATGGCCGTTTGCGCCGGACGGTCCTTTGCGGGTATACTGAAGATGCCCATTGGATACATATCGGGAGGTAGCCCATGAACGACAAGCTCTCCTTCGGCAAGGTATTCGTCCTCGGTTTCGCCCTGTTCGCCATGTTCTTCGGCGCGGGCAATCTGATCTTTCCCCCGGCGCTGGGCATCGTCACCGGCACCAACTGGATGATCAGCTTTCTGGTATACATCCTGGCGGACGCGGGTTTGGCCATCCTGGCGCTGCTCGCCTTCTTCCGCTGTCAGGAGGGCTTCCAGAACAGCATCTCCATCCAGCTGGACAAGACCACCTCCTTTCTGCTGATCCTCTTCAACACCCTCTGCATCGGTCCCTTCATCGCCATCCCCCGGACCGCCGCCACCACCTTTGACATCGCCGTGAAGCCCCTTTTGGGCGCGTCCTTC
>CADCMN010000088.1 GCA_902802575.1 uncultured Eubacteriales bacterium
GGTGGTGACGATCAGGTTCCGCACGGGCGCGTCGTCCTCGATGACCAGGATCATGGGGCTATTCATCCACTTGTACCTCCTTCATGGGCAGGGAAACGGTGAAGCAGCAGCCTGTGGGGACGCTGTCGGTGAGGGAGATGCGGCCCCCGTGGCTCTCCACGATGGCCTTGCACAGGGCCAGCCCCAGGCCCAGGCCCCGGCGGCCGTCGGCCACCTTGTTCTGCCCCGTGTAGAACATCTCGAACACATGGGGCTTCACGTCGTCCGGGATGCCCGGCCCGTCGTCCCGGACGATGACCTCGGCTTCGCTGCCCGCCCGTCGGCTCTCGATGGAGATATGGGAGCCCTCCGGCGTGTTCTTGACGGCGTTGTTGATGAGGTTGATCAGTACCTGCATGATGAGCCGGGCGTCCATGTCCACCAGCAGGATGTCGTCCGTGGCCCGGACGGCGATGCAGTGCCGGGCGGCGTTCCGGTCCGCGTGCTTCAGAGCTTCGTCGATTACATCGCCCATGACCTCCGATGAGAGGTGCAGATCCATCTGCCCGTTCTCGATCCGGGAGATGGAGAGAAGGTTCTCCACCAGGTCGATGAGCCACTCGGCGTCGTCGTAGATGTCGGAGAAGATCTGCCGGCGGGTCTCGTCGTCCAGCTGTCCGTAGTGGCTGAGCAGATTGCTGGCGTTGCCGGAGATGGAGGTCAGTGGCGTGCGGATGTCGTGAGAGATGGACCGCAGCAGGTTGGACCGAAGCTGCTCCTTGCGGACCATCAGATCCGCCTGCTCCTTCTCCGCCGCGTTCCTCAGATTCTCCAGCGCCAGGGCGCACTCGCCCAGGATGGACACCACGATACTGTTTTCATAGGGCTCCAGAGGCGCCCGATCCAGGCGGATGGCGATGACCCCATAGCAGTAGCCGTTGAGGCAGATGGCGTGATACTGGGCGGCGGCTCCCTCGAACCGGTCCAGCCGGTAGCCTGCGGACCGCTGATTTTCAAAGACCCACCGGGCGATCTTCTCTTCGTTCTCATCAGGAACGCTGTCCTCCGCGCCGTAGGCGGCGCGGAATGTCATCCCCGCCCCCAGAGCGCCGGCCTCCGTGCGGGGGAAGATCACCACGTCCCGGCTGAGCAGGGTGATGATCTGATGGGCGGTGGTCTCCACCGCCTCCTCCGGGCACTCCGCCTTCTGCAGCAGCTGGTTGGTGTCCAGCAGGACCTTGGTACGAAAAGCCTCCCGGGCGCTATGACGGGCGTTCAGTTTCATGCGGTTGGCCAAGGTCCCCGTGATGAGGGAGGAGGCGAGCATGACGGCGAAGGTCACGGCATATTCCGTTTCATAGGTGTGGAAGCTGAATTTTGGTTCGATGAAAAACCAGTTGAACAGCAGGACGCTGAGAAGCGACCCCACAACGCTGTAGACGGGACTGACGGTGATTACCGAAATGATCAGAACCCCCAGGATGAAGATGGTGATGATGTTGGCTTCCGAAAAGCCGAACCGGGTGAAGATGAGCCCGATGATTGTGGCCGCCATGAGGAGCAGGAGGGTGTAGAAAGACTCCTTCCAGGTGGGACGCATGGGATCGGCCATGCGAGAGGCTTCCTTCTGCTGCTGTAGATCGGCAGCAGAGTCCGGAATGATGTACACGTCTACGTCCGGCGCGTTCAGGATGATCTGTTCGGTCAGGGGCGGTTTGCTCCAGAAGTGACGCCTGCGTATGCCGCTTCGACCCACCACGATCTTGGTGGTGCCGGAGATATGGGCGTACTCCGCCACCTGCCCCGGCACGTCGTCCCCCACGATGGTGGTGACGGATGCGCCGCACTGTTCTGCAAAGCGGATGTTGTTCTGGAGCCGGGTCCTGTCCGCCTCCAAAAGAGTCTCATAGTTAGTGGGCTTCACATAGATGGCGGTCAGGGAGGCGTGGAAGGCAGCTGCCATCCGAGCCGCCGCCGCCACCACTTTGGGATTGGAGGGCGACGGGGAGACGCAGACCAGGATATGCTCGCTTTGACCGCTTTTATCCATTTCGCTCATGTCCTTCGTTTTGGTTAACGACAGTATATCATAGATTTCCCGATTCTTCCATCTCATATAACGACATAAGAGCAGGAATGCCCATCGCTTTTACTTGAAAAGCCGCCGATCTCTTTTCCTTCTCCGGCCCACGGTCTTCTCGTCCAGCGCTTTTCCCAGACGGTCGATCACATATAATCCGGCTGCGAAGGCCCCCAGGATCGCCAGTATCAGGATCAAATCCTTCATATTATGTACACCCCCTTTGTCTGTCGACGGGTCAAATCCGAAAGCACTTTCGGATCGCTTTTTTCTCCCCCAGCACCAGCAGCGTCATGTCACCGGTCAGGACGAGTTCAGGCGTCACGGACAGGTTCATCCGCCCATGCCGTTTCACGCCCAGGATGTTGATCTCGTATCGTTTGCGGATGTCGATCTGCCCTACGCTCCGCCCGGCCCATTCCCCGGGCACGGCCACCTCGAAGATGGCGTGTTCCTCGTCCAGCTTCACGTAATCGAGAACGTGGTCGGAGGCGTAGCGGATGGCCGCCCACTCCGCCACCTGGCCACCACCAGCTTTCCTCCCAGCTCCTTCAGCAGGGACGTGGTCTCCAAGGAACTCTGGAAGTCGCCGCCGATGGTGACGATGCACACGTCGAAGCTGGCGACGCCCAATGATCGCAGAAAGGCCGCGTTGGTGCTGTCGCCGATCTGGGCGTCGGTCACGAAGGGCAGGACGCTGTTGATCCGCGCCTCGTTCTTGTCCACGGCCATGACCTGATGGCCCAGCTTATGAAACTCCCGCACCAGGAGCGATCCCAGCCGGTTGGTCCCGATCAGAAGAATGGATTTCATGACATCCTCCTTTTTTATCCCACGTTGATCCGGCCCAATGGATACTGGGCCACCTGGGGCTCGATGCTGTTGACGGCGGCGAACAGAAGCGTGAGCGCGCCGGCCCGTCCAAAGAACATGAGCCCTACCAGCACGCCCCGGGACAGGAGCCCCAGCGCCGGCGTGATGCCCAGAGAGAGCCCCACGGTGCCGATGGCGGAGGCGGTCTCGAAGAGGCAGGTTTCGAAAGAAAGCCCCTCCCTGGCGCTGATGACGAACGCGCCCAGGAGCGCCAGAAGCAGATACAGCATCAGCAGCGTGGACGCGCTCTTCACCGTGTCCCCATCGATGCGGCGGTTGAAGAGCCGGGGGTCCTTCCTGCGCCGGATCACCGCCGCCGTGTTGGCGAGGAGCACGGCCGCTGTGGTAGTCTTCACACCTCCCGCCGTAGAGCCCGGGGCCCCGCCCACTAGCATCAACACCACGGTCATGGCCCGGCCCGCGCTGGTGAGGCGACTCATGTCCACCGTGTTGAATCCGGCGGTCCGGGGCGTCACCGCATGGAACAGGGCGGTGAGAGCCCGTTCCTTCCAGGAGCACCAGCAGGGCCGTGGCAGTGAGAATCACCTTGCTCTGCATTCGGTACTGCTTGAACCGCAAGCGATGCTTCACAATGTCGTCCCAAGTCAGAAATCCAATTCCACCGGTGATGATCAGCAGTGTCACCGGCAGGATTACCCCTGCTTGACTCCCGAATGCGGTCAGGGAGGAGAAGGCGCCGGTATGGGTACCCATCACATCAAAACCTGCATTACAGAACGCGGATACGGAATGGAACAGTGCCATCCATATTCCAGATTGACCATAGAGGGAGAGGAACGTGGGGAGCATCAGCAGGGTGCCCAAGAGTTCCGCCAATAGAGCCAATCTGCAGACAAACCAGGTCAGCTTCACGATACCGCCTACCTGAAATGCCGAAATGCTTTCCTGGAGCATGCTTCGCTGAAGCAGTGTTATTTTCCGCCCGGAGATGGTTGCAATGAGTGCGCTGACAGTGGCGATACCCAGACCGCCAAGCTGAATCAGCACTAATATGACCGCCTGTCCGAAGAAGGACCAGTAGGTGGCAGTGTCCCGAATCACTAGGCCGGTCACGCACACGGCGGATGTAGCGGTGAACAGAGCGTCCTCTACAGAGGTCCATCTGCCTGCCAGGGACGCAGCGGGCAGCATAAGCAGACCTGTGCCCAGCAGAATAATGGCTAGAAACCCACTTATGATAATTTGAAAGGAACTTAACTGCTTCCCCCAAATGTGTCCGCTCATGGTACACCTCCTATCCTGCTTTGGATGCATTTATCTTATCCCATCTTTTATAAAGACGGCGTTAAGGCGATTTCTATTGTGATTAAGACAACATTAAGAAGATGGCCAGAAAAAAAGTACACAGAGTGATGACCCGACATAGTAATTGACTTGAACAAACATAATTCGTAGCTGCTCCAGGGTGTTCCCAATCGAAAATGACCCATGCGGAACACAATTATCGAGATTGTGGTTGCTATTCCGCTCTATAACAAGAGATAGAGATTGCAGAATCATGAAAATGCATTGTTATATAAAAGTAGCATCGCCTCTGAGCCGATAAGGTTCAGAGGTTTTTTGTCTTTCGGAATGATCTTTTTCTGTAAATTTTACAAATTAAATATTTTTCGTTTGGACACCCCACTTTTTCGTGACCCTTAGAAAGATAGAGGGGTTTATGAAGGATCGAAAATATATTTCATCGGAGACCGTTAAAAATGCTGTTTATCGATGCCGTTATAAGTGAGGGGGTGATGATCCGCACATCCGGCACGATTCCGCTTCTATACATATTTGTACGTATAAGCACATATCTGCGTTTCCAAAAAATATATTTTTGAAAACCGCCAAATCGTGTCCAAAGTACCGCTCCTGAAATGCCGTTATAGGTAGAGGGGGAAATACCGATGAAAAAATATATTTTTCTCCAGGCCGTGCAAAATGGCTTCTATCGTTGCCGTTATAGGTGAGGGGACAATAAAAAAATATTTTTTCCACCCGAAAAAGTGGGCCACCCCCGGATTTTTTGTCCGTTAGAAAGATAGAGGGGTTTTGAGCCCCGGGCACATTGAAAACTGAATAGCCGATCCGGGCAACACCAGAATGATACTTCCGCCTTGAACGCGTCACAGCATTGGGCGGCTCCGCGGGATGCGGAGGTTCGAGAGAACATGCGTGAGAACGACGGCCCGGAAACGTAAACGACCTGAAGCATAACGAAACGAAGGAAGGTGATACGGACGCAGCCCGGCGTATCGTCGGTCAAGTACCGCAGATTCTGTTTTCTCAGGTCTGCATCCGGACAAATGAACGAAAGGAGAAAAGAGAAAGGTGGTTATCATACCTCCGACAAAAGAACAGAAAAAAGAGATCGCAAAGCTGAAGAAATCGCTGGTATGCGGCAAGGACGGTACCGTCAGGAACAGCATACGGAACTATGAGGAGATCCTGACCCGGGATCCGCGCCTGACCGGCGCGATCCGGCGGAACGAGATGATCGAACGGAACCATATCGTCCGTGACCTGGGCTGGCACCGGAACCCGGAGGAACCCGTTACGGATACGGACGTCAATTACCTGCGGCTGTGGATCGAAACGGAGTACGGGGTCTCCTCGGAAAAGAACCTGGTCGCAGCCATGGACGTGGTCGCCAACGAATGGCGGTATCACCCGGTCCGGGACAAGCTTAACTCTCTGGTCCACGACGGCGTCTCCCGGATCCCGTACGTACTGCACCATTTCCTTGGAGCAGAGGTCACCGACATCAACACGGCGTTCATGACGGTATGGCTGCTGGAGGCCATCGCCCGGGTGTTCCATCCCGGGATCAAGGCGGACCTCATGCTCTGCCTCACCGGCGACCAGGGCGCGGGGAAGTCCTCGTTCTTCCGGCTCATGGCCATGAAGGATGAATGGTTCACCGACGACGTGAAGCGCCTGGACGACGAGAACGTCTGCCGAAAGCTGGCCGGACACCTGATCGTAGAGCTGTCCGAGATGAGCGCCATGGGCAAGGCAAGGATCGAGGAGATCAAGGCGTTCATCTCCCGGCTGAGCGATACGTACAAAGTGCCGTATGAGCGGCATCCGAGGGATTTCCGCCGGCAGTGCGTCTTCTGCGGCAGTGCGAACCGGAAGGAGTTCCTGCCTCAGGACAGGAGCGGGAACCGGCGGTTCATGCCGGTGGAGATCGACTCCCGGAAAGCCGAGGTCCATATCCTGGAAGACGAAGCGGCCAGCCGCGCCTACTGCGAACAGGTGTGGGCGGAGGCCATGGAGATCTTCCGCAGCGGAGACTACAGCCTGGCACTGCCGAAGGAGATCGAAAAGCAGCTGGACGTGTACCAGCAGGACTTCCTGCCGGTGGACGACCGTGTCGGCATGATCACCGGCTATCTGGAGAGGACCAACGCCGGCAGCGTCTGCTCCCGGATGATCTACCGGGAAGCGTTCACCGAATTCCGTGAGCCGACGCAGAATGAACTGCGTGAGATCTCGGAGATGGTAAACAGCGAGATCGACCACGGCCGGCTCCCGGACTGGCGCCGGTATTCGAACACACGCCGGTATGCCCTGTACGGACAGCAGCGGGGCTGGGAAAGGATCTCACAGGATCCGGAAACGTTCATCGATGTCGAACTTCCCGCCGGTTTATTTGAGGATATCCCTGTTCCAGCAGACCCTGATCCATTGACAACGACAACGACAACAAGGGGGTAAAAAACTATTTCAAGGCAAGAGAAGAAAAAAGTTTTTACTCCCTGTTGTCGTCACCGTGTTGATCCTGCAAGCATCGCGATTATATATATCGCGCTTGCCGCGGACGAAGGTCCTTGCAAGCATAGCATTTGTGTGTACAAAACGCAGCTTGCACGGTGTCCTTGCAAGCATGGGATTTGTGTGTACAAATGCCGCTTGCCAGGGTGTTCCCCTGAGACCCTATGCCGCTGTACAGCGGTAATCATCTATTGACTGAAAGGAGAAAGAACATGCGTAAACTCAACAAGCGGGCTCACTTTATGCTGAATGATAAAGAGCTCGCGGCACTTAAGAAAAAGAGCGCGGAGGCGGGCATGACCATGTCCGCCTGGGTGAGAAAGCGGATCATGGAGACCACGATCCGTGAACGCCCGAACATAGACTGGCGATATCTGGCTGAAAGGGTTAATGCTCTCGGAAACGAGGTCAACGAGATCACCCGTACCGTAAATGAACACGGCGTTGCCACGGAATATGACGTCAAGCGCATCCTTGGGATCCTGCGACAGGTCAAGGCTGAGCTGGCGTTTTTAGCCCCGTACGCGCATGACAAAAAAGAAGCAGGAAAGGAAAGCAAATGAAAGAAAAGAAACTGAACCCCAACTGGGATATCGTACGGAAGGCGCTGGGGAAAGAACCTCAGACCGTCGATGTTACGAAGAACTTTGAACCTGCGAGGCGTCATGACGCGCCCTGTATCATGACACTGCCGCTGGACGCGTTATGGCCGTTCCCCGATCATCCGTATAAGGTGATCGAGGATGAATCCCTGGATCAGCTGGCAGAGAGCATCCGGGAAAACGGGATCCTGTCACCTGTCATTGTCCAGCCTGTGGAAGCCACGGACGAGTATGAGAGCATATCCGGTCACAGGCGCTGCCGCGCGGCGGAGATGATCGGACTGAAAACCGTACCCGTGATCGTGTCCGATCTCTCCTCGGACGAAGCCGTCATACAGATGGTGGACAGCAACCTGCACCGTGAGCATCTGC
>CADCMN010000089.1 GCA_902802575.1 uncultured Eubacteriales bacterium
CATGACCTCGATGAACGCCTTGTTCACCATGTCCATTTCCTTCTTGCAGTCGCCGTAGGTGAAGTCCATCTCCTTGCCGCCCACGATGGCGGGGAGGTTCTCCAGATCCTTGGGCACGGTCCAGTCCAGCGTGATGTTGGAGAAGGGCGCCTGGGTGCCCCAGCGGCTCGGTGTATTCACGCCGTAGATGAAGCTCTGGACGCACTGCTTCACTTCCTTCTGGGAGAGGTTGTCGATCTTCACGAAGGGCGCGAGATAGGTATCGAAGGAGGAGAAAGCCTGAGCGCCGGCCCACTCGTTCTGCATGATGCCCAGGAAGTTGACCATCTGGTTGCAGAGGGTGGAGAGGTGGCTGGCGGGGGAGGAGGTGATCTTCCCGGGCACGCCGCCCAGGCCCTCCTGGATGAGCTGCTTCAAACTCCAGCCCGCGCAGTAGCCCGTGAGCATGGAAAGATCGTGAAGGTGGATGGCCGCGCTGCGGTGAGCTTCGGCCACCTCCGGATCATAGATCTCGGTGAGCCAGTAGTTGGCGGTGATGGCACCGGAGTTGGAGAGGATCAGGCCGCCCACGGAGTAGGTGACGGTGGAATTCTCCTTCACCCGCCAGTCGGCGATCTTCAGATAGTTGTCCACCAGGTCCTTGTAGTTGAGGAGGGCGGAGTTCACGTTCCGGACCTTCTCCCGCTGCTTGCGGTACAGGATGTAGGCCTTGGCCACGTCCGCATAGCCGCTTTCAGACAGCACCTTTTCCACGCTGTCCTGGATGTCCTCCACGGCGATGCAGCCGTCCTGGATCTTGTTCTCGAAGTCCGCCGTCACATGGAGGGCCAACAGGTCGATCACGCTGGGATGATAGGCCTTGTTCAGGGCCACGAAGGCCTTGGTGATGGCGCCGGTGATCTTGCTGATGGTGAATTCGGTGATCTGTCCGTCACGCTTTTTGACTTGGTACATAGGTGTTTCTCCTGTTGTAAATTTCAAAATCTGATGGGGCGCAGCCCGATACAGCCGCAGCACCCGAGCATGGCTACTCTACCATATCTTGTGGTGCGGTGTCAATATCTTGTGTTGTTTGTTAACAAATCACACAATATCTTGTATTTATACGGCGCAGTATACAGAGGTGATCTGCAAAAAAGCCTGATTATAAGCCGCGAATGGATGTATAGGGTACGTATACCCTTGCCATAGATGCGTATTTTTCCTCATTTTCCCTTGTGGGGGCGTGGAGGCCCGCGAAGGGCACGGAATCCCGGTCGGTGAAGGGCTGCAAAAAGTAGGCCTTCGCCCCGGCGATCCACCGGCCCATGGCCTCGAAATCCGCCGCCTTGTGGAGCTCGTCCACCACCGTGGTGCGGAACTCGTAGGGGATGGAGCTGTCCATCAAGAGCTTCACGCTCCGGCGGATGGGGGCAAGGTCCAGGCTGTCGAGGCCCACGGTCAGGGCGTACTTCTCGGGGCTGTTCTTCAGGTCCATAGCCACATAGTCCACCAGCCCCTCCTGAAGGAGCGCCGCCAGGGCGTCCGGGTGGTTGCCGTTGGTGTCCACCTTCACCCCGAAGCCCAGCTCACGGATGGCGCGGAGGAGCTCCGGCAGGTCCTTTCGAAGCAGGGGCTCGCCGCCGGTGATGGCCACCCCGTCCAAGAGGCCTTGGCGGCCCTTCAAAAAGCGCAGGAGCTCCTGATCGTCCATCACCGCCGGGGCGGAGCCGTCCAGCAGCTCCCCGTTGTGGCAGAAGGGGCAGCGAAAGTCGCAGCCGCCCAAAAACACCGTGCAGGCCACCCGTCCGGGGAAGTCCAGCAGCGTCATCTTCTGTAAGCCCTGTATCTTCATGGTTGCTCTCCTTTAGATCGTGTATAGAATGTTCAGGTTCCGCACGTCCCCGTCCTCGATGCCGTCGTTGACGGAGTAGGCGTGCTTTTCCAGGTCCCCGCAAATGGCCTTGGTGAGGCCCTGGTTTTGAAGCTCGTCGATGACGTCCGCCGCTGTGCTCTCGATCATGTCATACTTCGATTCCGCCAGCTCTGGGTCGTTCCCCGTGGTCAAAAGATACTCCAGCGTCTCCGCCGTCAACGACAGCTTGGGTAGCCGCCGCAACGCCCGGAAGCTCCATTTATAGTAGGGGGCGTAGGCTTGGTTCAGCAGGAAGACCACCTCGATGCAGCTCTTCACGAACTCGTTGACGGCCAGCTGCGCCGCCGCGGGCTCCCCGTGCTTCAGGCACCGGAGGTAGTTATACTGCCCCGCCTGGGCCATGAGGAGCAGGTGGCCGCTGAGGCGCTTCTTGCGCACGTCCTCCGGCATATGGGACAGGGCTGCCCGGATGGCCGTGACCTCCCCGAGATCGTCCCGGAAGAGCTCCCCGCCCGTGGCCTCCAGCAGCGATTGCTGGGGGAGCTTCAGCCACTGGTCCACGGTGAGCACGCCGTCGGGGGCGCCCACCTTCTCGGTGAAGAAGTCCGCGTCCACCACGCCTTCGTCCGGCAGCAGCAGGCAGAACCCGGGCTCGAAGTCGTGGTCCCGGCTCACCTCGTCGTCGAAGCCCAAGCACTCGGACCCGCTGCCCAAAAGCCCCACGGCGATGAGCCCCGCCTGCGCGGGGAACTGCTCCTGGAGCATGGGCGCGCCGTACTCTTCGTAGAACGCCCGGGAAAGCTCAAGCCCGTTCATAGATCGTTTTGGCCCTTTCTTTGAGATCGTCGGCTATGAGGAACCAGCCGTAGTAGTCGAAGGTGGGGGCGCACTTCTCGCACACGAAGGCGTAGTACCCGTCCCGGGGCAGGGTCGGGTCGTCCAGCAGGGCGGCGGCCTTCTCCAAATACTGCTCGATCTTCTTCTCGCCCTTCTCGAGGCCGTGCTCCAGCTCCACCGCGTTGGCGAGATTCAGGTACGTGATGGCCTGTTCCAGGGCCCCGTGCTCCACCTTGCCCATCACGTCCAGGGCCTTCAAAAAGCTTTCATAGGCCTCCCCGAAGCGGCCGAGCGCCATGTACGCAAGGCCCATGTTGTTGTAGAGGCCCCCCAGCCGTCCGTCGTTCTCGGGGAGATTCCCCTCGTAGACGGCCTTGGCTTTTTCAAATAGCTCAATGGAGCGCTCGGGCATGCCGAAGGCGTCGTAGACCGTGGCGGCGTTCACGTAGGCGGTGCCGGCGGACAGGGTGCCCTCGAAGCTCAGCCGGTCGATCAGGTTCAAACTTTCGTTGGCGTTCAGGATGGCCTGGTCCTTGTCGCCCACCTTCCGGTAGTGGCCCATCATTTCGCCCCGGACGAAGAACTCGCCCCTCAGGTCCCCGTTCTGTTGGGCCTCGGCCAGCCAGTACTTCAAATGCCGTTCCGCCCCGGCGTAGTCCCGGCGGCTCATGTATTCGTCCAGCTTTTCCCGGACCCGCCGCTGGGGGATGGGCGCGGGCCGGTCCTTATCCATGCACAGGACGCAGGCGGGCTCCTGGTAGTCCTCCGGGCCGATGGGGCCGTGATGCTCCTTCATAGGCGCCTCCTCTTTATTCGTTCTTCAGCAGCAGCCCGCCCAGCAGGATGATCTGCTCCGGCAGGCGTTGGCCCGCGGACCACTGCAGGGTTTCCCCGAAGTATTTCTCCAGGGCCCCGCCGCAGTCGCCGCCCAGGGCTTCGATGGAGTACCGCATCCTCTCGGGCATCCGGCAGGGCTTCCCCTCCGTCCGGGCGCAGGCGGGGCACAGGTCGCACTTGCCCGCGAACAAGGCCAGGCTCCCGGGGGCCTCGGCTTCCATGGCCAGCAGCTCCCGGGCCAGATCGCCCTTGATCCTGGGCAGCACCGTGGCTTCGAAGGCCCGCCGCTCCCCGGGGAACAGCCGGTCCTTGGTGAAGACCAGCTTTCGGGCGTAGAGGCGGAGGGCGTCGTACCGTTGCCACAGGGTCATGGGATCGAACCAAAAGGGCGGGCAGGACCAGAACCGGCCGTAGTTGGGGCAGTCCTGGCAGTATCCCGAAAACCGGGGCACGTTCACCAGGTCCCGCCGAAATTCGTCCAGGGGGACCGTCCGATCCAATGTGGTGCAGGTGTACAGGGTTTCGTCTTCCATAAGTCTATGCTACCATGGCTCAGGCGCTTTGACAAGCGCCAAACTTAACGCTCTGTTTGCATTTCCACCCTTGCGCATGGGGTGGGGTGGTGCGATAATATATTTATCCTGTCAAGGGGGATAGATCCATGAAAGAGATGAACGTAGGCGTCCTGGGCGCCACCGGCGCGGTGGGCCAGGAGATGCTGAAGATACTGGCGGAGCGGGACTTCCCCGTGAGGAGCGTCCGGCCCCTGGCCAGCGCCCGGAGCGCGGGCAAGACGATCCTGTTCAAGGGCGAAACCGTGCCCATCGTGGAGGCGAAGGAAGACGCCTTCCGGGGCCTCGATTTGGTCCTGGGCGCGGCGGAGAACGATATCGCAAAGCGGTTTGCGCCCCATATCCTGGACGCGGGGGCCGTGTTCGTGGACAATTCCAGCGCTTTCCGGCTCCGGGAGGACGTGCCCCTGATCGTGCCGGAGATCAACCCGGAGGACGCCAAGTGGCATAAAGGCATCATCGCCAACCCCAACTGCACCACCATCGTGACGCTGGTGGCCGTGGCGCCGCTAGCGAAGGCGAGCCCCATCGAGACCATGATCGCCTCCTCCTACCAGGCCGTCAGCGGCGCGGGCGTGGCGGGCATGCGGGAGCTGACGGATGAGATCGAGGCGGGCCTGAAGGGGGAGCCCTACGCGCCCAAGGCCTTCGCCCACCAGATCGCCTACAACGTGATCCCCCAGATCGGGTCCGAGCAGTACCTCGGCTACACCAGCGAGGAGATGAAGATGCAGAACGAGGGCCGGAAGATATTGCACCTGCCCGACATGAAGGTGAGCTGCACCTGCGTGCGGGTGCCGGTGCTCCGCAGCCACAGCGTGTCCGTGGTGCTGCGGACCAAGGAGAAGATATCCGTGGACCGGGCTCGTGCGCTTATCGCCGCCGCCCCCGGCTGCAAGCTGGTGGACGATCTTCCCAATCACGTGTACCCCATGCCCCTCGATACCTCGGACCAGGATCTCATCTTCGTGGGGCGCATCCGGGAGGATCTCACCTCCGACAACGGACTCAACCTCTGGTGCTGCGGCGACCAGGTCCGCAAAGGCGCCGCCACCAACGCGGTGCAAATCGCGGAGTTGTTGTTATAAGGGGATTTCTTTTGCCGCTTTTTCTTTTCAGGTGAAAAGAAAAAGCGGCGCAAAAAGAAAAGCCCCTTGGGGATGATGAAAAAAGGGAGAGCATTTTCTCCCCGAATAAAGTTCTATGGGTGCAGCCTTTCTTTCAAGAAAGGCTGCATGTATTATTGGATGAATTATACTATCAAGTGCAACAGAGGATAGAAGAAAAAGAAGAAGTTCATATGAATCTCTGGTAGAATAAGTTTGCCAACAAAAACTACAAAGGAGAGAAACATATGAACTACAGACATCTTACCATAGAGGAGCGCTGCTGTCTACGAGAATACTACAATCAAGGGTATAGCTACCGAAAGATTGCTGAGCTGCTGGGAAGGAATGTTAGCACGATCAGCAGGGAGATCAACCGGAACAGGACATACATGAACGTGAAGCCTGCGTACTACCCGCATACGGCACAAAAGAAGTATCTGCTGCGCCGCTCGTACTGTCACAGAGGAATGTTCCAGGATCCGGAAAAACTGGAGTATATCAAGGAACGACTGCTGGAAACCTGGTCACCGGAACAGATTGCGAACACCCCTTGGGAAAAGGAACTTCCGTCTGTGAGGACGATTTACCGATGGATCTACGAGAAATACATTGATGTGAACCTGAAAGTACTGCGAAGAAAAGGCGTAAGCCGCGGAAAGAAAGAGACCAGAGGAAAGTACAATCTGGGAAAGACGATCCGGAAACGTGACAGAAGCGTCTACAAACGGCAGGAGTTCGGACATTGGGAAGCGGACACCGTAGTCTCGGGACAGGGAAAGTCCAAGGCATGCTTTGCTACGATAGCGGAGCGAAAGACGAGATTCTACATTGCAGTCAAGATGCCTGACAGAAAGGCTGATACGATGGCCAGAGCGATCAAAGAAGCTTTGGGAGGGTTTCCGGACCAGGCAGTGAAAACGATCACCTGTGACCGCGGATCGGAGTTTGCCAATTGGCAAACAATCGAACAGCAGCTGAACTGCCAGGTCTATTTTACAGATCCCTATTGCGCATGGCAGAAGGGAACAAATGAGAATCTGAACGGGCTCCTGCGTGAGTTTTATCCGAAAGGGAGAAACCTCTCAAGAGTCAGTCCTGCAACGCTAAAGAAAAACCTGGCGTTGATCAACGCCAGGCCTAAGAAAGTCCTTGGGTTCAAGAAACCGGCTGATTTGTTTGAATTCTTTCTCTCTCAGTGTTGCACTTAGTTTGACAATTCATC
>CADCMN010000090.1 GCA_902802575.1 uncultured Eubacteriales bacterium
ACTGTTGAAGAACCAGAAGTATTATAGAGTAATTCTCAACAAGAAGCAGAAGGATGTTGTAATCGATGCCCTGTCCCGCATGAAGTACGTTCTGCCCGAAGACGCGGACTACCGCAGCGAGGTCGTGCGGGTATTGTATATCTTCGAGAAGCTCCGGGCTGTCAAGGAGAGAAGGCGCTTTTGATTATATGTCTGCTGACCATAACACCACAAAACGGGAGGACCTGCTGCTCTTCGGGGTCCTCCTGATCCCTACGGTCTGGTTCGCGCTGATCCTGGCTCCGTGCCTGGGCGGGAGCCTGGTGGATGTCTTCTCCCGGCTGACGGAGCGGATACAGACCCCGTGGCAGATCGAGTGGTGCGCCGACAGCCCTCGGAGCATCCTCATGTGCCTGCTGCTATACGGCTTCGGCGGGCTGGTCTATTTCGGCACACGACCGAACCTTCGGCAGGGGGAGGAGCATGGCTCCGCCAAATGGGGCTCTCCCAAGGAACTGAACGGGCAGCTGGCGCAGAAACTGAGCTTCCCCCTGACACGGCATGTGAAGATCGGCATGGACACCCACAAGCACCGCAGGAACCTGAACATCCTGACCCTGGGCGGCAGCGGCGCAGGCAAGACCCGGTCCCTGGCCCTGCCGGGGATCATGGAGTGTAATTGCAGCTATGTGATCACCGACCCCAAGGGCGAGATCCTGTCCGCCGTGGGCCATCTGCTCATAGAGCAGGGGTATACGGTCAGGGTGTTCAACCTGGTGGACTTCTCCCAATCGGACGGCTACGATCCCTTCCGCTATATCCGAGATGATAAGGATGTGCTGCGGCTCATTACGAACCTGATCCGCAACACAACGCCGAAGAACGCAGCCAGCAGCGACCCCTTCTGGGAGAAGGCCGAGACCGCGCTGCTGGAGGCCCTGATGTTCTACCTCCTGTACGAAGCGCCGGAGAATGAGCAGAACTTCGGCATGATCATTCGGATGCTGTCCTACGCGGATGTAAAGGAGGAGAAGGAGTCCTATAAATCCCCTCTGGACATGCTGTTCAACGACTTGGGCATGAACGACCCGAACCATATCGCCGTCAAGCAGTATCGCATCTACAAACAGGCGGCGGGCAAGACCGCTAAGAGTATCAACATCTCTCTGGCCGTCCGTTTGGCAGCGTTCAACATGGACCAGATCTGCTCCATCACCGACCATGACGATATGGACATAGAGGAGATCGGGAAGCGGAAGACGGCCATCTTCGCCGTCATCCCCGACAACGACACCTCGCTTTCGTATCTCGTCGGTATGCTCTACACCCAGATCATCCAGGAGCTGTACTATCAGGCCGACCATGTGTACCGGGGACGGCTGCCCATCCATGTGCGGATGATCCTGGACGAGTTCGCCAACGTATCCCTGCCGGAGGAGTTCGACAAATCCCTGGCCACCATGCGCTCCCGAGAGATCAGCGCGACGATCATCGTGCAGAACCTGGCCCAGCTCAAAGGACTGTATAAGGAGCATGGCTGGGAGACTATCACAGGCAACTGCGACACGCTCCTGTACTTGGGCGGGAACGAACAGAGTACACATGAGTACATCTCCAAGCTCCTGGGCAAGGAGACCATCGACACCCGGACCCACGGGCAGACCAAGGGCAAGAGCGGCAGCTACTCCACCAACATGCAGACCACGGGCCGGGAGCTAATGACCCCGGACGAAGTGCGTCTGCTGGACAACAGCAAGGCGCTGTTGTTCATCCGCGGCTTCCCTGCGGTGATGGACGATAAGTACGACCTGAACCGGCATCCCAACATCCGCAAGACCGTCAACGGTGGGTATCCGCCCTACATCCACAAGGCAAAAGCCTATCCCTATATCCCGTTCGACAAAGCCTTCGACTTTGAGAACGCTGAACAATACATCTATCTCGAAAACGAATTGGAGGAAACAAAAGAATGAACCGAAACAAAACTATCCGCACCCTGGTTGCCGTCTTCTGTGTGCTGGTGCTGACCTTTTCCCTGACCGCCACCGCGTTCGCGGACGGGGACCCCATCGCGGTCGTGAACAAGCTCAGCGACTTCATCTTCGGCCTGATCCGGGCCGTGGGCATCATCCTGCTGGGCTTCGGCGTGTTGCAGCTGGGCCTCAGCCTCAAGTCCCATGATCCCTCTCAGCGGGCCAACGGTATGATGACCATCGCCGGCGGCATCGTCATCACCTTCACCAAAGAGATCCTGAGTCTGATCACCGGCTGAGTGCGGACACAGAGAAAGAAGGGGGGCAGGTGCTTTGCCTGCTCCCTGTATCGGAGGTGAACCATGGGAACGAATTGGGTACTTGAAAACCTGTTGAAAGCCCTCGCCACCTGGACGGAAAAGATGCAGGAGATATGGACGCTGCTCACCACCTCCCCCCAGGAGTTTAGGGGCGGCACCATCTGGAGCATCATCGCCAACATCCACGGCGGCATGAAGTCCATCGCGTATGCGCTGCTGGTCCTGTTCTTCGTGATCGGCGTGGCGAGGACGACCACAAACTTCTCCGAACTGAAACGCCCGGAGCAGGCCATAAAGCTCTTTCTGCGCTTTGCCATAGCTAAGGGGGCGGTGACCTACAGCATGGAGATTTTGTTGGCTATCTTCTCCATAGCCCAGGGGATCATATCCAAGATCGCCGGGAACGTGGGGAACGTGCTGACCCAGGGTGTCACGCTGCCGGATGTGATCCAACAGAAGATCCTAGAGTGCGGTTTCTTTGATTCCATACCCCTGTGGATCGTGGCCATGATCAGCTCCCTGCTGGTGTGGGTCCTGTCCTTCGTCATGATCCTGACCGTGTACAGCCGGTTCTTCCAACTGTACATGTACACGGCGCTGGCCCCCATACCTCTGGCGACCTTCGCCGGGGAGGGGACCTCCCGCGTAGGATGGCAGTACCTGAAAAGCTATGCGGGCGTGTGTTTGCAGGGTGCGATCATCGTGATCGCCTGCATCATCTATTCGGCGTTTGCGGCGTCGCCGCCGCAGATCGCGGACGCCAACGCTTCGGCGGTGCAGATGGTATGGAGCTATATGGGCGAGTTGATCTTCAACCTGCTGGTCCTGGTCGGCGCGGTGAAGATGAGTGAGCTCGTGGTCAAGGAAATGATCGGATTCTAAAAAAGATCGCCTCATCGGGCGATCTGTTGCTGTTTCAGTTTTCGGATGGCGGCGGCGATCTCCATTCGCTCGACCCGCCATTGGACGATCCGGTCATACACGGCCTGCCCGAGGGCGATCAGCCAGAGGAGGACGTTGAATCCGATCAGACCGTAGAAGATACCGTTGGAGAGGACGGGATGGGCGGTAGACCAGCCGGGGACCCACACGATAACCAGGGAATACAACACCGGCAGCCCCAACCCGATCAGCTTCGGAAGATTCAAAACGATCCCGAACAGAAACCCGGCAATACAGCCGATCAGCAACCACTTCATATTTATCACCATCCCTTCGACTACAGTATACCGAAGAACACGGTGATCGTTGAGGATGTCGATTCGATTTAGGACGGCAGATCGCCGTCTTTTTTATATTCAAATTCTGGAAAAAGGAGGTTTTCCAATGGAAACCTACGTTGTCAAGGAGATCCGCGAATATGAGGAGTCCATTCTCATGGGCCTCAATAAACGGCAGCTCCTTTGCTCCGCGCTGGCCATCGTGTCGGCGGTGGGCATCTACTTCGGCCTTCGACGTTTCGTAGGCGTGGAGGTGATCGGATGGCTGTGCATCCTGGTGGCCATACCCTTCGCTTTGGCGGGCTTTGTTCGCTTTCAGGGGATGACGGCGGAGCGATTCCTGGTGCAGTTCATTCGCTCGGAGTTCCTCATGCCCAAGCACCTAGTATGCCATCCCTACAACCTGTACGCCGAAGTACTGAAAACGAACCCCAAGTATAAGGAGGTACTTAAGGTTGATTAAGACCCTGCAAACCATAGAGAAGCGGGATCGAGAGCCCTACAAGGTGCCTCGATCCGTACAACACGCCATCCCTATACAGCGGATATGGGATAACGGCATCTTCCAGATCGGGAAGGAGAAGTACTCCAAGACCTTTCAGCTCACGGATATCAACTACGCCGTAGCGTCCATTGACGCCAAGCAGCAGATCATCAAATCCTACGGAGAACTGCTGAACAGCCAGGAACCGGGAACGACCACCAAGATTTCCATCTTC
>CADCMN010000091.1 GCA_902802575.1 uncultured Eubacteriales bacterium
CCAGGGGTGGCCCTTCGTGTGGTTCTTCGGCCTCATGTACTTCCTCTTCAGCATCACCTACACCATGGGCGACATCTCCTACTGGGGCATGATCCCCTCTTTGAGCTCCGACGGCGACGCCCGCAACACCTTCACCGCCCGGACCACCCTCTTTGCGGGCATCGGCGGCGTCACGGCCAGCATCCTGATCCCCATGCTGACCACCGGCAAGAGCGCCCTGGGCGGCAGCGCCACCGTGGCCTACGGGTACATCGGTCTGGCCATCGCGATCCTGTGCCCGGCTTTCCTGTGCTTCGTGCTCTTCGGCGTCCATGAGGATCGATCCTACAACGCGGAGCCCGTGCCTCCCGTCAGCTTTAAGAAGATCTGGGGCACCATCACCGGCAACAAGCAGCTCCTCTGGATCGCTCTCATCTTCCTGATCCACGAGGTGGGCAACACCATTGTGGTCTCCGGCATCGGCTCCACCTACATCTATTTCGAGTTCGGCTATGAGGGCGGGCTCTACAGTCTGTTCACCACCATCGGCATGTCCGTCACGGCCCTGCTGATGATCTTCTACCCGGCCATCTCCCGGAAGGTACCCCGCAAGAAGTTCATGTGGACGCTGCTTAAAATCTCCATCGCGGGCTATATCGTCATGTTCCTGGCCGGCGTCTTCCTGCGGGCCGGCACGGTGATGCTGGGCGGCATGGACCTGAAGTTCCTTCTCGTCACCATCGGCTACATGGTAGCCAACTTCGGCCAATACGGCTACTATCTGATCCTGATGATCTCCATCATCAACACGGTGGAATACAACGAGTACATCCACGGCACCCGGGACGAGAGCATCATCACCTCCATGCGGCCCTTCCTGACCAAACTGGCCTCCGCACTGACCGTGGTGATCACCTCCGTCACCTATATGCTGATCGGCGTGACTCAGTATACCAAGGAGATCTCCGATCTTGAAAACCAGGCGGCCGCGAAACTGATCACGGAAGCGGACAAGCTCGCCACAATCAGTGACCTGTTACAGAATGTGACCCACGGCCAGGCCCTGGCTCTGCTGCTGGTGATGATCGTGCTGCCCCTGGCGCTGATGGCTTTGAGCTACGTGCTCTATGTGAAGCACTATAATCTGGATGAGCCGGCGTACGATCACATCTGCGCCGAGTTGAAGGCCCGCCGGGAGGCGAAGGGGGCATGAGCCTGACCCGCCTCGCCCTGCGCTTCGCCGCCCCGGCTCCGAAGGTGGAGCAATACGAAAGGTATTTGTTTTTGGGCCCGCACCCGGACGATATCGAGATCGGCGCCGGCGCTACGGCGGCGAAGTTAGCTGCCGCCGGGAAGCAGGTCTGCTTTCTCATCTGCACCGACGGCCGGTATGGTCTCGAACACGCGCCCCAGGGCACCACGCCGGAGGAGCTGATCGAGCTTCGCAAGGCGGAAGCCCTGGCCTCGGCGAAAGCCCTGGGCGTCACCGACGTGCGCTTCCTGGACTTCAGCGACGGCGGCTTCTATGACGTTGAAGACCTGGTGAAGGGCGTGGCCCGCATCATCGGCGAGGTTCAGCCCCAGCTTATCCTGGCCCCGGACCCGGACGTCAGCAGCGAATGTCATGTGGACCATCGAAGGACCGGGGAAACCGCCAAACGGCTGGCCTTCTTCGCTCCCTTTCCTCAGATCATGGCACAATACGGCGCCTCGGCCGCGCCCATCCGGGCCCTGGCCTTCTATATGACGGCTCGGCCCAATCGCTTCGTTGCGACCCGGGGGTTCCTGCCCCGGCAGCTCTCCGCCATCCTCTGCCACAAGACCCAGTTCCCGCCGGAATCGGACGCCTATAAGAGCGTGGCCCTGTACCTGAAGCTTCGAGCCGCCGACTTCGGGCTCCGTTCCCTACGCCTACAGGCGGAGGGCTTCCGCGTCCTGGGCCAGACCCACATGCACTGCCTTCCCGAAGCGGGACTGTGATATAATTCATAATGTGTCAACACCATACGTTGTCACTCGTATGACAGCGTTTTGCCTGTTGAGATGATACATTATCGCCTCACGAACGCATCAGATTGACAATGGAACCGGTGTATACTGCAGTTCTCATATGATTTATTTTTCTTTAATTCTATTTGGCGGGGGGAGGCATCAATATGATCTGGAATGTTTGTTTATGGGGTGCTGTCTGTGTCGCTGCTTTGTCTGTGTGGGCAGCTGTCAAGCACGGCGGGAAATCGGATGCTCGTCTTAAACCGCTGTACCTCGTGATCGGCGGCTTTTATATCGCCACATTCCTCCTGGAACTGCCGGCGTTAGGAGGCGTAGCAAAGGACTAAGGCGGTGGGGCGGAGGCGTTTTTTTTTAGCTATTCATGGATCATTTCAAGCCTTTATCCATAATTCTGATCGGGGCTTTTTGCTTGATCTTATCCCTGTGCATGTGACACGTGTTTATCCCGTTGTTCTGTCCTTGTTTTTTGTGCTGGATCCGATTCTGACTTTCGGCTTTGTGTTGACCTTGTTTCAGGGGGCGGCATCGTGGCTAAGGTACGGCCTGAGGCTTTCTCGGGACCTGTATGCTTTTTCAGAACTGAATGAGAAATCCTTGACCCTGGGAAAAAGCATTTTGAATGCTTGGGAGAATGACGCAGGAGCCGCCAGGAAAAAACCACTCATTCTGTATGGCGGTGTCAAGAAAAACGAGGATCCGAAAGGGGCGGAACTGGCGTATCGGGCAAAGTCCATGGGGGCAATTTGCTTTGACAGGGAGCTAAAGGATATAAACCTGTCTCACCAGTGTAAAAAGGCTTCCATAAAGCTGTTTGCCATCAGCGAAGATGAGCATAAAAATCATGAGGATGGCCTTGCTCTGGCGGAGAAATACAGGGAGCGGCCTAAAACGAATCTTTTGGTGTTCACCTCTGCTCCGGAGAGTGAGATATTGTTTGCCAGTACTGCCGACAGCAAACAGAAAAAGCAAATTAACGATACGATCGACGCTGTGTATTCTCGTCCCGTGCCCAATGGTGAATTACTGCAGGCAAATGAAGATGAGTTGAAGCAGTTTTTGGATGCTGCCGATCAGCTGTTTCATGTGCGCAGGATCAACCCTGTACGCTCCTTGATTGATTCCTTCCTATATGAAGGCGCAAGGAGTCGGAGAAAGGAAGGCGTTTTTGGGAATGCGCAGGTTATTTCTGAAAATGAAAAACAGATATCGGCGGTGATCGTCGGCTTGGGTCAATATGGATCGGAAATGCTCAAGGCACGCTGGCGATTCTTTATAGCCGCACCGGCAAACCGGCGGAAGCGGAGGAGCTGTATCAGAAGGCCCTTGCCATCCGTCGTCGGCTGGCGGCGGAGGTGAGCCGGACGGCGTATGAGCCGAAGGTAGCCGTGACAGCATATAATCTGGGATGCCTCTATCAGGCTCAGAAAAAGGGAGAGCTGGCCCGTCAATGCTTCGCCGAGGCCAAGAAGATCGCTGAAGCCTACAAGGATGTGGACCCCATCTGTCGAAAGATAGCTGAGAGCGTATAAGTCGCAGCGAGATGCGATCAGTTCTTTAAGCATAAGCCTGGATTCTTCTTAAAACAAAGAATGATGGAAACAAAGGACCCACCCTCGTGGGGTGGGTCTTTGCAGTCGTTGAAAAAAAGATCACGGCCTTCTTCTGCGGGCGTTGCGGCAGGAGCAGGAGCTGCGGCCGTTGTAGATGCCCTGGATGATCTCCAGGCACTCGCCGAATCGTTGATAGTGGACCACCTCCCGTTCCCGTAGGAAGTAGAGGGGCTCCAGTATCTGCTCATTGCCCGTCATGTTCATCAGGTGCTCGTAGGTGGCCCGGGCCTTTTGCTCGGCGGCCATATCCTCCGACAGATCCGCAATGGGGTCGCCGGTGCAGGCGATATAGGCGGTGGTGAAGGGGACGCCGTTGGGGTCGGCCGGGAAAACGCCATGATCGTGCATGGTATAGTAGCCGGCGAGCCCCGCCTGATCCAGCTCCGCGCAGGTGGCGCCCTGCATGCATTGGCGGATCATGGTGCCGATCATCTCATAGTGGGCCAGTTCCTCGGTGCCTATATCGGTAATAACTTTTGTACCTTTTGCACAACCATCTCAAAATGAGTTTGCTTTCTTGCTGTCCACCTTCGACCTCAAGGTCTTTAGACGCATGGTTAGTCTTTCTGTTTTTGTGGGATTCAATCTTTGTCACAACCCAAACCAGCTCTTTGCTTGATTTGGTTGCGGGGGAAGGATCCTGCTCCACGATACAGAACTGCTTGCCAATTCTGTATGAGTATAGACAAACTCAGTATTCAAATGATTCTGTTGCATCTCTTTCCCTTACGCCGCGATGGCGTTTTGATTGACGCGCTCGATGGCTTTGCGGATGCCCAGCCAGAGGGTCAGGTCCGTGAAGATCTCCACGATGCTGCCCTGGTCGGTGAAGGGCGGTTCCTGAAGGACGGAGAGGTCTTTCAATAGGCCGTTGTGGACGATGTATTCTACGATTTGGTTCACGAAGTAGATCTGCGCAAAGGCCGCCTTGGCCGCAGCCATGTCCATACCCACGATCTCCCGAACGAATTCGCCCAGGGGCTTCTGGCCGAACTCGGCCTCGTACTCCTCCCGGGTGCCCACCTCGCTCCAGAGGATCGCCTCCAGGGCCTTCACGTCCTCCATGGTCAGGGGCACGTTGCCCCGAAGCTTGGCGATGACGGCGTCGTCCCGATGCTGACGCACATAGAACTCCGCTTTGGCCTTGTAGTTCTTCAAATCGTCGTTCTCCAGCTCCGAATCCTTCCACTCTACGGACAGGATCTCGTCGTCGAAGTTGGTGTCGTATTGGACCGTGGTCACGGGAATGTATTTCATCAGCCCCCGCAGATTCACCCGGATATTCTCGAACTCGGCGATGCCGGCGTTCTCCACGTAGTCCGTGTGCAGGATTTTGTCGATCAACTCCGACTGAGCCATGATCTCCGGAATATTGGCCACGCCCGCCACGGCGGCTACCTTCTTCATAAGGTCGCTTCGGGCCTTGCCGTACCGCTTCCCCGCCAGGTACGCCAGCTCGATCCCGTACAGC
>CADCMN010000092.1 GCA_902802575.1 uncultured Eubacteriales bacterium
CCGCCTCCTGGCGGAACGGGATGTTGCTGAAATCTACTTTGCCCATTAGATGATCCCCTTTCCTTTCTGGATGTTGGTCAGGATGGCGAGGCAGTTGGCCCGGACGTGGATGTACTCGTCCACACCGGCCTCGTCATAGGAAGGCTTGAACTCGGGTGCCGGGGCGCCGGCCAGGTACACCTTCATGTTGGGCGCCTTGGCCTTGATGCCGCGGGCAACCGGAGGCACCAGCTCGGGATAGGTATCATCGGTAGAGCAGATGATGGCCACGTCCGCGCCGGAAGCGACCGCCGCGTCCACCGCCTCGTCCACGGTGGCGAAGCCGTTGTTGCGGAGCACGTCGAAGTGGGCCACCTCCATGAAGGAAGCGGAGAAGTCGGCCCGGGCCTTGTGCTGGGGGATGGGCCCCATGTTGCACAGGAACACCTTCACGTTGTCGCCGGTCTTGGCGATGTAGTCCTCGGTGGCTTTCCTGAGGGCCTCATACTGCTCGGTCCAGCGGTGGGGCAGGATGGCCGCGAAGGTCTCCGCCTTGCCGTCCGCATAGGAAGCGGCGATGTCCGCCAGGGTGGCGCCGTCCTCCAGGGCCGCGCCCACGCACTTGACGCAGGTGCCCAGATCCTTGACGGCCTTGCCCGCAGCCTTGGGGGCCTTGGGGGTCTTGATGCCGTCCAGGGGCTTCTCGCTCATGTTGGGGTACATGTTGCTGCCCACGGCCCGATCCTGCCGGGTGGCCAAGCGCTTGAAGCGATCCTTGAGGGTGGCTTCGATCTCGCTCTGGATGGTGCCGGCGCGCAGAGCCTCCAGCATGCCGCCGGCGGCCTGGATCTTCCGGATCTGGTTCCAGATGGCCTCGCCCAGCTGGCCGGTGAGGGTCTCCACGTACCAGGAGCCGCCCGCCGGGTCCACGGGGGAGAGCAGGTTGAACTCCTCCTGCATCATCACCTGGATGTTCCGGGCGATGCGGCGGGAGAAGCCGTCGCTGTCGCGAACGGCGGCGTCGAAGGGCAGTACCTTCATGCCGCTTACGCCGCCCACCACGCCGGAGAAGGCCTGGGTGGTGGCTCTGAGCACGTTCACGTAGGGATCATAGAGGGTGGTGGTGAATTGAGAGGTTTCCGCAAAGACATCGATGCACTGGGCCTTTTCGCCCGCGCCGTAGGCCTGCATGAGCTGGGCCCAGACCACGCGGACCGCGCGGAGCTTGGCGATCTCCATGAAGAAGTTGGGGCCCAGGCAGAAGTTGAAGCGGATGTGCTCGGCCGCCTGGTCCACGGTGTAGCCCCGCTCCATCATGGCGTCGATGTAGGCAAGGCCGGTGGCCAGGGCCGCGGCCGCCTCCTGGATGGCGTTGGCGCCGCCGTTGTGATAGACGGAGCTCTGCACGTAGATGGTCTTCAGCTCCGGCGCATGGTTGACGGCGTACTTGAGGGTGGTAGCCATCTGATCCATGTAGCTCTCGAAGCTGCTGTCGAAGCCGCCCTTCTTGACGGCCTCGCCCACGGGATCAGCGCCCACGCAGCCGGTCAGAGGCGCGTCGTCGCCCACCTTCTCCTGCCGCTTCAGAATGGCGGAAAGGAGGGGCAGCGCGGTGGCACCGGCGTAGACGGCCAGGGGGGCGTAGCGGAGCTGGACCTCATTGAGGAGGGTCTCCACGTCCTTCAAGGTGTTCAGTTCCACGGCATCCACGTCGAAGTTCACGGCGCTGGCACCCTTGTTGAGCTCCTCCAACAGGACCTTGTTGGCCTCGACGGGATCCCGGGTCTCCACCTCCTGGGCGATCTTCCAGGGTTCCTCGGTATAGCCGGCGGTCTTGGTGCCCCGGAGGAAGTCAGCGGCGCCGGGGAAGCCCAGGCGCTCCTTGTAGGGGGCGGCCTCTTCTTCGGTGTAGATGGGGGAGAGCACGATGCCCTCCGGCGTCTTGGTGAACAGCTTCTTCTCGAAGATGCCACCCTTCAGACTCTCGATGGCCGCGGCCTTCCAGGTCTCGTAGGAGGTCGGCGCAAATTCATCGAAAGTGACCGGAGCCAACGGTTCGGTGTTAGATTTGGTATCCATCACAACATCCTTTCTTCCATAATATATCACTATCGCCGGGGGTATCGCCTTGTCATCCCGCCGATACTGCCGTAAAAAGACGTCCTTCACAAACGCCCAAAAGGACTCAACGGGGGGCCTCTTCAACCGTTGCCCCCGGGTCCTGTCCTCCTGATGATCGCACACCCTCCTCGGGGGGGATCACCGTCGTTTTACGGCAAGTATTCTGGCTTATGGCTTTCCCCTCGGGCGCGCCTTCCCACGAACGAACGCAGTGGCCCTTGCGCCCTCGCAGCCATTGACAGCAGCGGGACTGCTCCGGATTCTCACCGGATTCCTTGCGAACAAAAAACGATGTTCACTTGTTGTTATTATGCTACTGTATCAGGGGGAAAAAGTCAACTGTTTTGTGACGGTATTCCTTGCAATTCACACGATCATTTCTCGCGGATCGGTCCGCCGGCGCAATTGACACCCGCCGAAAATGCACGTATAATCTACCTATATGAATGGGGAAGGGGCGAGGGCATGAATTTTCAGAATCTGCAATACTTCCTGGCCGTGGCCGAGGAGATGAACGTGACCCGGGCGGCCAAGCGCCTCCACATCTCCGAGCAGGCCCTGTCCCGGCAGATCGGCAAGCTGGAAGGCGAGCTGGACGTGAAGCTGTTCGAGCGGAACCCCCGGTTCACCTTGTCCCCCGCCGGGAAGCGGCTGAAGGCCGCCGCCGAGCAGATCGGGAACATCGAGCGGCAGCTGCATCTCGAATTGGACGATTTGAACAACAACAACACGGGCGAGCTTCGGATCGGCGTCAGCTACACCCGGGGCCAGGCCCTGCTGCCCCGGCTGCTGCCCCCCTTCCACCAGAAGCATCCGGGGATCACCATCAACATCCTGGAGGGCTCCTCCGCGGAGCTCCAGGAAAACCTGGCGAAGGGCCGCATCGACCTGTTCATCGGCTATGTGCCCCGGGACCTGGACGCCTTCGAGGCCGCTGAGCTGGGCCGGGAGCGGCTGTTTTTGGTGGTGCCGAAGCAGTTCATGGAGGACCTGTTCGGGGCGGAGGCCGACCAGAAGCGCCGGGAGTTCGCCGACGGAGTGGACATCGTGGCCTTCAAGGACATGCCCTTCATCCTCCTCGACCGGGACGACCGGGTCCGCCGCATGGCCAACCGGCTCTTCTCCCGCTACGACATCACGCCCCGGGTCCTGCTGGAGACCCGGAACATCCAGACCGCCTTCGCTTTGGCCATGGAGGGCATGGGCATCACGGTGTACCCGGAGCTGTTCCTCTCCAGCCAGTCCCTGCTCCCCTCGGCCCAGGCCGCCCGGGACGCGGTGGACGCCTTCCCTCTGGACAGCGACCTTGCCCAGACTATCGTGGTGGCCTACCACCCGGAGAAGTACCTCTCCAACGCCGCCCGAGACTTCATCGAGGAAGCCCAGAGCATCCTGAACGGGTGACGTTTCGCTTTACCCCTTTGCATCGGCGACGAATATATTTTTTCTGCAAGCAATCCTGCAAATCGTGATGACGGTTGCAGGATTACTTGCATTTAGGTTTCAAAAATCCAATTTATAACAATCAAACGGTTGTTGCAAACCCGCCCATAAAACTGCTTTCCCATCCCGGCACGCCATGGTATCATACTACCAGGATGTTTTACGAACTTCCGTTATATATCATGGAAAGGGGAAACACATGGTTAACAAACGGCTGATCATCAACGAGAAGTGGTGCAAGGGCTGCGGCATTTGCGTGGCCTTCTGCCCCAAGCAGGTGCTCGTGCTGAAGAAGGGGAAGGTCACCAAGGCCAACCCCGACGCTTGCATCAAGTGCGGGCAGTGCGAACAGAGGTGTCCCGACTACGCCATTTATCTGGAAAAAGTTGAGGAGGGTGCAAACTAATGGGTAAGA
>CADCMN010000093.1 GCA_902802575.1 uncultured Eubacteriales bacterium
ACGTGGTGGCCTGGATCGTGGTGGCCCCCGTCCTCGACATCGTGGTCTACGGCGAGCCCTCCAACCTGGTATTCACCCAGGGCGCCGTGGCGGCCCTCTGGAACGCCGTCTCCATGGGCGTCATCGGCACCATCCTCCTCTTCCTCTACTCCAAGACCCGCTCCGGCAAGGGCACCCTGTCCAAGGAATAAGGCGAAGAGAAACCTGCATCAGCAAAGAAAAGGCGTTGCCTCAAAGCAGCTCACAGAGCTGACAGAAGGCATCGCCTTTTTGATCGTACCGTTGGGACCGTCCTCCATGCTTCGTTCTTCATGATAACCGGCGGGATTCGAACCCACGAACTTCCGCTTAGGAGGTTAACGATTTATCCGTAAGATATATAAAAGAAGGACGCCCGCCCGCTGCTGCGGGGGCGTCCTTTTGTTGTTTAAGCAGGCCCTGGGTCGAGCTTCGGGGGATCAACCGTAGATGTAGTAGACGACCATCAGCACGCACAGGACATACATGGCGGGATGGATCTGCTTGGCTTTGCCCTTGAGGAGCTTGACCAGCACGTCCACGATGATGCCCGCGCCGATGCCGCCGGCGATGGAGCCGGTGAAGGTGGTGAACATCAGCATGACGCAGGGGCCGATGCACTCGGCGTAGTCGGAGAAGTCGATGTCCGCAAAGCCCTTGATCATCAGGAAGCCCACGTAGATCAGGGCGGGGCCGGTGGCGGCGTCGGGAATGATCACGAACAGGGGGGCCAGGAACACGGTGAGCAGGAACATGAGACCGGTGGTGACCGCCGTGAGACCGGTGCGGCCGCCGGCTTCAACGCCGGAGGTGGACTCCACGTAGGTGGTGATGGTGGTGTTACCGGTCAGGGCGCCCACGCAGGTGCCGATGGCGTCCACCAGGAAGGGCCGCTCGATGCCGGGCAAGTTGCCGTTCTCATCCAGCATGCCGGCGCGGCTCGCCACGCCCAGCACTGTGCCGAGGGTGGAGAAGAAGTCGCCGAAGAAGCAGATGAACACCAGGATCAGGGCGCTGGTGACGGCGGCGATGTTGCCGCCGGAGAAGGCCCCCGCGAAGTCCAGATTGAACATGACGTTGCCGAGGTCGGAGAACTTGGGCACGGACACGACGGCGGCGGGCAGGGACGTGACGCCCACCGGGATGCCGATGACGGTGGTCACGATAATGGAGATCAGGATGGCGCCCTTCACGTTGAGGGCGTTCAGCGCGATCATGAGCAGCAGCCCGAAGATGGCGAGCAGCACGGCGGGGTTGGTGATGTCACCCATGGCCACACCGCCCTCGAAGGCGGCGATGCCGGAATTCTTGAAGCCCAGGTAAGCGATGAAGAAGCCGATGGAGGCGGAGATGGCGATCTTGATGTTCTTGGGCATCATGCGGACCATCAGATCCCGCAGGCCGAAGACGGTGAGCAGGACGAAGACGATGCCGGAGATCAGCGTGATGGCCATGGCAGCGCCGAAGGACAGCTGCTGAGACTGGATGAGGGCGCCCAGCAGGAAGTTGGAGCCCATGCCCGTGGACAGTGCGAAGGGGAAGTTGGTGTAGAAGGCCATCAGCAGGGTGATGAGGCCGGAGATCAGGGCGCAGGAGACCATGATGGCGGTCCTGGTGATCTCCACGCCGTTCACATCCGTGATGGACTGGGCCCCGCCGCAGATGGCGAAGGGCTGGACGGCCAGCACGTAGGCCATGGTCATGAAGGTGGTGAGACCGGCGATGATCTCCGTTCTGGTATCCGTGCCGCGGGCTTTGAGTTTGAACAGTTTTTCCATGAAATGACTGCCCTCCTTTTATTATTGTATGAAAACAGGAATGAAGGTCTGATTGCTGCCGTCGACCAGCCCCAGATCCGTGATGACGACGCTGGGCAAAACCGGCAGCGCCAGGATCGCGGAGGCGAGCACCGGCAGCCTGTTGCCGCTCAGCCTGTTGATCTTCTCCTGTACCTCGTCGATCTGGGCCGCCACCTCCTCGCAGGTGCTGAGGCTCATCAGCCCCGCCGCGGGCAGGGCGATATGGGACTCCTCTCCCTCCAGCACGGCGCACACGCCGCCGCCGTAGCGGCGCAGGGTGTCGGCGGCCAGCCAGGCCTCCCGCTCGTCACGGTAGATGACCGTGAGGTTGTGGCTGTCATGGGAGATGGTGGACGCGATGGCGCCCTTGTCCAGGTGGAAATTGCGGTAGACCGCGATGGTCTTCGTGCCGGTGCCGTAGCGATTGGCGCAGCAGACGAAATCCAACGTGGGATCGGCGCTGATATCGACCTTGCCGTCCTTCACGGGCAGCTCGGTGGGGATCGCGGTGCGAACGATGGCGCCCTCAAAGGGCGGCGTCAGCACGTTGACCGTGATGGTACTGCCGGTATACCCTTCAGGCACCCGCAGCTCGAAGGATTCGGGGCCGGTGATCTGGGGGATGTTCACGGTGTTGGGGAGCGTCACGTCCTTCTTCCAGGCATCTGCGCCCACGTACACGCCGTTTTCGGCGGCCAGCTCTCCCTCCACGAACACCGCCGCCGGACGGCAACCGTTGAGTTCCGGCACCAGCTGCATGTCGGCGATATATCCGGGGGCGATGGCGCCCAGGTCGTCGAAGCCGTATTCCCGCGCGGCGTTGAGAGTGGCCAGCTTGATGGCCTCCTTGCCGTCGATGCCCGCCTCGATGGCCTTCCCCACGACCCGGTTGATATGGCCGACGGTCAGCAGATCGGAGGCGTGGACGTCGTCGGTGCAGAAGGAAACGAAATCCCGCCAGGGATGATCCTTGCAGCCGTCCACCAGGAAGGAGAGGTTGTCCACGATGGAGCTGGCTCTCAGGTTGATATGGACGCCATTGCGGAGCTTCTCCGTCACTTCCGCGGCGCAGGTCGACTCGTGATCGGAGACCGGCCCGCCGATGCGGTAGGCCGCCAGGGCGGCTCCGGTGACGAAGGGGGCGTGGCCCTGCAGGAACATGCCGCGCTTGACGCCCTCCTCGATGATGGAGGTCATACGGTCGCTGCACTGGATCACGCCCACGTAGTCCATGATCTCGGCGACGCCGACCACGTCGTCCATGTCCAGGATCTCGCCTACCTCCTTTGCGAGGAACACGGCGCCGGTGGTCTCAATGCCCGGCACGGAAGGCACGGAGGACGGCGCCAGCACATACTGGCGAAGGCGGGACTTTTTGGCATTCTCCAGCATGAACTTGACGCCTTCGACGCCCATCACGTTGCCGATCTCATGGGGATCCGTGCAGATGGTGGTGGTGCCCCAGGGCAGGATGGCGCGGGACAGGTTTTCGGGGATCATCATGGTGCTCTCCACGTGCATGTGAGCATCGATGAAGCCGGGGATGAGATAGTTGCCTTTCCCGTCGTAGTGATCCCGGGCGGGCACGGCGGCCTCGACGCCCTCTTCACGGACACGGACGACGAATCCATCCAGCACGTCTACGCTGGCGGGATAGATCTCTCCGGTAAACACGTTGAGCAACCGGATGTTGCTGATCGTCAGATCGCAGGGGATCTGCCCCAAGGCGGCCTGGATCAGCTTTCGGGTGTCTTTTGCCTTTCTGGTCCTCATTCCGATACCTCCCCTTTAAAAATGAAAAGGCTTCTTCCACGTTTCAGAAAGAAGCTTGCCTGAGAATATATGTATTATATACGATATGGCCCTTTTGTCAATATAAAAACTCTACATATCTGTTGTCAAATCTGTGCCTATGGAACCGACCACAGTCTTCAATATGTAACAACCATA
>CADCMN010000094.1 GCA_902802575.1 uncultured Eubacteriales bacterium
GGCCATCGCGGACCCCTACATGAAGCCGGCCGTGGCGGAATGGGCCAAGGCTTCCGGCATCGAGAACGTGTACACCGATTATAAAAAGATTTTAGAGGACGAGCGGATCGACGCGGTGCTCATCTGCGCCTCCACCAACCTCCACGCCCAGCTTTCCCTGGAGGCCATCGCCGCCGGGAAGCACATCTTCTGCGAGAAGCCCATCGATCAGAGCGTCGCGAGGATCGAAGAGGTGAAGGCCGCCTTGGCCGCCTCCCCCAAGAAGCTCATCTATCAGGTAGGCTTCAACCGCCGCTACGACCACAACTACCGGGCCATGCGGGACGCTGTGGCTGCGGGCAAGATCGGCGAGGTCCAGTACGTGCGCGTCAGCTCCCGCGATCCGGAGCCCCCTCCGGCGGAGTACGCGGCGGTGTCCGGCGGCATCTTCATGGACATGATGATCCATGACCTCGACATGGTCCGGTATCTGTCCGGCCAGGAAGTGGTGGAGCTGTACGCTCAGGGCGCCTGCCTCATCGACCCGGCCATCGGCGAAGCGGGGGACGTGGACACGGCCACCATCACCTTGAAACTGGCCAACGGGGCCCTCGCCACCATCGACGGCTCCCGCAAGGCGGTCTACGGCTACGATCAGCGGGGCGAGGTCTTCGGCTCCAAGGGCTGCGTCGTCAACGCCAACGATACCAATTCCAACATCATCCTGTCCACCGTGGACGGCGTCACCGCGGAGAAACCCCTGTGGTTCTTCCTGGAGCGGTACATGGGCTCCTATCAGGCGGAGGTCAGGGAGTTCATCGAGTGCATCGTCAACGGGACCGAGCCCCGGGTGGGCATCGAGGACGGCCTCGTTTCCATCAAGCTGGCGTTGGCCTGCAGCAAGTCCCTCAAGGAGAACCGTCCCGTGCGCGTGGACGAGATGTAATAGAATACGTTTCAGAAAAGGAGAAAACAACCATGGCTAAAATCAAAGTAGGCGTAGCCGGGTACGGCACCATCGGGCAGCGGCTGGCGGACGGCGTCGCCATGCAGGGCGACATGGAGCTGGTGGGCATCGCGGATCTCGCCCCCACCCTGTCCATCCGCGCGTTGCGGGAAAACGACATGATCGGCGCGAACAACGTAAAGTACGACCTGTATCTGGTGGACGGCGCGGACAAGGCCGCCTTCGACAAGTACGATATCCCCGTGGCGGGCACCTTCGAGGAGCTGTGCCGGAAGGTGGATATCATGCTGGATTCCTCCCCCGGCGGCGTGGGCGCCAAAAACAAGGAGCTCTATGAGAAGGTGGGCGTGAAGGCCATCTTCCAGGGCGGCGAGAAGAACTCCGTGGCGGACGTGTTCTTCCACGGCTACGCCAACTACGAAAAGGGCGTGGGCCAGAACTACCTGAAGCTCACCAGCTGCAACACCACCGGCCTCATCCGGGCGGTGGACTGCCTGGACCGGCTCTACGGCGTCGAAAAGGTAGCCATCACCATCATCCGCCGGGTGGCTGACCCCGGCGACTATCATCGGGGCCTCACCAACGCTCTGCAGATCGACAAGGCTCCCTCCCATCAGGCGGTGGACCTGATGACGATCATGCCCCATGTGGAGGCGACGGGAATCCTGGTCCATACCCCCGTGACCCACGGCCATATCATCACCGTGGTGGTCACGCCCAGGGACGGGAAGAAGATCACCCGGGAGCAGGCCATCGAGGCCTTCCGCAAGCATCCCCGCATCCGCACCGTCACCATCGACGAGGGGTTCAAGGGCAACGCCAGCCTCTTCAAGTACGCCCGTGATCTGGGCAACCGTCGGGGCGATATGTACGAGATCGGCCTTTGGGAGGACAGCGTGGTGGAAAGCGGCAACGATATCATGTTCGCCATCAACATCCCCCAGGAAAGCGTCACCATTCCCGAGACCATGGACGGCATCCGTGCGGCCATGAAGATGCAGCTGACCCGGGAGGAAGGCACCGCCAAGACCAACGAGTATCTGAAGATCGGCCGGTTCAAATAAGGCCGGAAGGAAAAGGATATGCGATTCGGGATAAGAACGCTGGACGAGCTGGACGTGCGGGGGAAGACCGTCCTCTGCCGGGTGGATATCAATCAGCCGGTGGACCGGACAAAGGGCACCCTCAAGAGCGTCAACCGCATCCGGGCCTGCGTACCCACCGTTCGGGAACTGTCCGACAAGGGCGCCAAGGTGGTGCTCATGGCCCACCAGGGCAGCGACATCGAGTATAAGAACTTCTACACTACCCGGCCCCATGCGGTGGTTTTGTCCGAGCTATTGGGCCGGAAGGTGCAGTGGATCGACGACGTGTGCGGCCCGGCGGCCCGGGCGGCCATTGCGGTCCTGCAGGACGGTGAAGTGCTGCTCCTGGACAACGTGCGGTTCGTGTCGGAGGAGCAGACCCTCTTTGAGATGAAGCTGCGGCTCACCCACGAACAGCAGGCCAAGACCCTGCTGGTGGAGAAGCTGGCCCCTCTTGGCGATCTCTACGTGTGCGACGCCTTCGCGGCGGCCCATCGGGACCAGCCCAGCCTCTGCGGCTTCGAGCAGGTGCTCCCTTCCGCCATGGGGCGGCTCTTTGAAAAGGAATACTGCACCGTCTCCGGCCTCATGGAAGCGCCGAAGCGGCCCTGCGTGTTTATCCTGGGCGGGGCCAAGATTTCCGACGCCTTCCAGATGATGGAGACAGTGCTCTCCCGGGGCATCGCGGACAGGATATTGACCGGCGGCCTGGTGGCCAACATCTTTCTCATCGCCCTAGGGAACGACATCGGCCAAGGCAGCCATGATTTCATCGCCACCTCCAACTATACGGAATTCTTCCCCAAGGCCAAGGCTCTCTACGAGGCTTACGGGGAGAAGATCGTCCTGCCTGTGGATCTCGGATGGGTCCGGGACACGCAGCGGCAGGAAGCAAAACTGGGCAGCATCCCGGCGGATATCGCCGCGGTGGACATCGGTTCGCGGACGGCGGCCCTCTATCGGGACGAGATCATGAACGCAAAAACCGTGTTTGTCAACGGCCCCATGGGCGTGTTTGAGAAGCCGGAGAGCGAGCTGGGCACCAAAGTGGTCTGGCAGGCGTTGGCGGATACCGAGGGATTCTCCGTCTTGGGCGGGGGCGACAGCATCACCGCCACGGAGAAGTACGGCCTGACGGATAAAATGGGCTACATCTGCACCGGCGGCGGCGCTCTGATCCGCTTTTTGAGCGGGGAAGAGCTGCCCGTGGTCAAAGCCCTGCGGCACGGGTCCAGCCTGCCGCTGTGAAAGGAGAGATCGAACATGGAATCGAGTGAAAAGAAAGCGCTGCAAGCCTTTGCCGTCCGGATCCGTATGGCGCTGGTGGAAGCGATCCACTCCATTGGCTCCGGCCATGTGGGCGGAGCGCTGAGCATCGCGGACGTGCTGGCCGTCCTCTACGGGCGGGAGATGAACGTGCGGCCGGAGGACCCTCAGTGGCCGGACCGGGATTATCTGGTGGTGTCCAAGGGCCACGCCGGACCCGCGGTCTACGGGACGCTGGCCCTGAAGGGGTACTTTCCCTATGAGGAGCTGAAGACCCTGAACCAGGGCGGCACCCGGCTCCCCAGCCACTGCGATCGGAACAAGACCCCCGGCATCGACGTGACCACGGGCTCCGAACCGGGTGTTCCTCATCGTGGGCGACGGCGAGCTGGACGAGGGCCAGTGCTGGGAAGCGTTCGCCTTCGCCGCGGCCAGGAAGCTGGGCAATCTGGTGGTCCTGATCGACTGGAACAAGAAGCAGCTGGACGGCCGGGTGGACGAGGTCCTGCCCCTTGGCAATATCGCCGCCAAGATGGAGGCCTTCGGCTTCGACACCGTGCAGGTGGACGGTGGGGACGTGGAAGCTGTCGCCGGAGCCCTGGAACGGACCCGTCAGGGGGGCGACAAACCCTATGCCATCGTGCTGGACACGGTGAAGGGCCACGGCATCGCCGAGGCGGAGAACACGGAGATGAACCACAGCATGCCCATCAACGACGAGCGGTACGCTCGCTGGATGGGAGAGCTGCAGGCGGATCTGGCCGCATTGGAGGGATGACTATGAAGATCGCATATACCGGTGAAATGGACAAGCGCCTCTGCAAGGAGGTCCTTGGGGCCACAATTGAAAAGATCGTGACCGAGGACGAGAACACCATCTATCTGGACGCGGATTTGATGAGCTGCTCCGGCACGTTGAAATGGGCCAAGCAGCATCCGGACCGTGCCATTGACTGCGGCATCGCCGAGGGCAACATGGCCGGCGTGGCCGCGGGCCTCGCCGTGGCGGGCTATCGGCCCATCATCCACTCCTTCGGCCCCTTCGCCTCCCGCCGCTGCTACGACCAGATCTTCCTCTCCGGCGGCTACGGCAAGAACGATATCACGGTGATCGGCACCGACCCCGGCGTCACGGCGGCCATGAACGGCGGCACCCACATGCCCTTCGAGGACGTGGCCCTCTACAGCGTCCTGCCCGGCAGCACGGTGATCGACGTGTCCGTGCGTCTATCGCCCGGGGATCAAGTACATCCGGGTGGGCCGCAAGCAGCTGGCCCGGGTCTATGAGGACGGCAGCGACCTCGTCATCGGCAAGGCCGTCACCCTCCGGGAGGGCACCGACGCGGTGGTCTTCGCCGCGGGCATCATGCTCCACGAGGCCATGCAGGCCGCCCTGTCCCTGGAGAAGCAGGGCCTATCCGTGGCGGTGGTGGACTGCTTCACCATCAAGCCTCTCGATTGGGAGGCCGTGATTGATTGGGCCAAGAAGACCGGCGCCGCGGTGGTGGCGGAGAACGCCAACCGGCATGGGGGCCTCTATACGGCGGTGCTGGAAGCCCTGGCCGAGGGCTGCCCCGTGCCCGCCGCCTGCGTGGCCGTGGAGGACGAGTTCGGCGAGGTGGGCACCCAGGGATACCTGCAGAAGCGGTTCGGCCTGACGGCGGCCCACATCGAGGAGCAGGTCAAGGCCATCGTCGCCAGAAAGAGAGCGAAATGAAGCTGACATTTGGATTTGGCACAGGTGTTCAGGAGGTGGAGGTCCCCGAGAGGAATCTCATAGGGGAGCTCCACGCCAACGACGTGCCCCTGGGCCTCACCGGCGAGGCGGAGGTAGCCCGCGCCCTGCAAGAGCCCATCGGCGCCCCCCGGCTTCGGGACACGGTCCGCCCCGGGGAGACCATAGCCATCGTCACCAGCGACATCACCCGGCCCATGCCCACGGCCAAGGTCATGCCCGCCCTGCTGGACGAGCTCTATGCGGGCGGCGTCCGACCGGAGGACATCACCCTGGTGTTCGCCCTGGGCAGCCATCGGCAGCATACGGAGGCGGAACGGCGGAAGCTGGCCGGAGAGCGTGCCTATTCCGAGATCCAATGCGTGGACAGCGACCCCGATGACTGCGTCTCCTATGGCACGACCTCCCGGGGCACCCCCGTGGACATCACCCGGGTCGTGGCGGAGGCGGATCGGCGCATCTGCCTGGGCAACATCGAATATCACTATTTTGCCGGCTATTCCGGCGGCGCCAAGGCCATCATGCCCGGCGTGTCCACCCGGGCCGCTATCCAGGCCAACCACAGCCGCATGGTCCTGCCCGAGTGCTGCGCCGGGGCCCTGGAGACCAACCCCCTGCGCCTGGACATCGAGGAAGCTGGGGCCATGGTGGGCATCGACTTTATTTTGAACGTAGTCCTTTCGGAGCACAAGGAGATCCTCAGGGCTGTGGCCGGAGACGTGACAAAGGCCCATCGGGCGGGCTGCGCCTTCTTGGATACCCTGTACCGGAAGGAGCTTGCCGAGGCGGCGGACATCGTCCTGGTCTCTCAGGGCGGCGCGCCCAAGGACCTGAACCTGTACCAGACACAGAAGGCCTTGGACAACGCCAAGCACGCCGTGCGGGACGGGGGGATCATCATCCTCATCGGCTCCTGCCGGGAGGGCCTGGGGGAGAGGACCTTCGAG
>CADCMN010000095.1 GCA_902802575.1 uncultured Eubacteriales bacterium
CTACGAAAAGGAGATCGCCGGCGGCCGGTTCCTGTCCGACTTCGAGGGCATCGTCAACAACCTGGAGCGCCGGTATCGGGAGAGCACCAGCGACTGGAGCAAGGGCGAGATCGAGGGCTACATGTCCCGGACCCCCTGCCCCGCCTGCCACGGCAAGCGGCTGAAGCCCGAAAGCCTGGCGGTGACCGTGGGCGGCCTCAACATCGCCCAGCTTTCCGACCTGTCCGTGAAGGAGGCCCTGCGGTTCCTGCGGGGGCTCACCTTCACCCCCGGCCAACAGATCATCGCCCAGCAGATATTGCACGAGCTGGACGCCCGGCTCACCTTCCTCATGAACGTGGGCCTCGGGTATCTCACCCTGTCCCGGGCGGCGGGGTCCCTGTCCGGCGGCGAGAGCCAGCGCATCCGGCTCGCCACCCAGATCGGCAGCGGCCTCGTGGGCGTCCGCTACATCCTGGACGAGCCCAGCATCGGCCTCCACCAGCGGGACAACGGGCGGCTGTTGAAGACTCTGAAATCCCTCCGGGACATGGGCAACACCCTGATCGTCGTCGAGCACGACGAGGAGACCATGCTGGCGGCGGACCACATCGTGGACATCGGCCCCAAGGCGGGGCTCCACGGCGGCCAGGTGGTGGCCCAGGGCACGCCCCAGCAGATCATGGCCGCGGAGAACTCCCTCACCGGCGGGTACCTGTCCGGCCGTCTCTCCATCCCCGTGCCCCCCGTGCGGCGGCCGGGGAACGGGAAAAAGCTGACCATCCGGGGCGCCCGGGCCCACAACCTGAAGGACATCACCGTGGACATCCCCTTGGGTGAGTTCGTCTGCGTCACGGGCGTGTCCGGGTCCGGCAAGAGCTCCCTCATCAACGAGATTTTGAAGAAGTCCCTGCTGAAGACCCTGAACCGGGCCCGGACCAAGCCCCTCGATCACGACGGCATCGACGGGGCGGAGGCCCTCGATAAGATCATCGACATCGACCAGAGCCCCATCGGCCGGACGCCGAGGAGCAACCCTGCCACCTACACGGGCCTCTTCGACCTCATCCGCGACCTCTACGCCTCCACCCCCGACGCCAAGGTGAGGGGCTACAAGCCCAACCGGTTCTCCTTCAACGTGAAGGGCGGCCGGTGCGAAGCCTGCCGGGGCGACGGCATCCTGAAGATCGAGATGAACTTCCTCTCCGACGTGTACGTGCCCTGCGAGGTCTGCGGCGGCAAGCGGTACAATCGGGAGACCCTGGAAGTGAGGTACAAGGGCAAGAACATCTACGACGTGCTGGAGATGACCGTGGAGGAGGCGCTGCCCTTCTTCTCCAACCACGAGCGCATTCGCCGGAAGCTGGAGATCATGAACGACGTGGGCCTGGGCTACGTGAAGCTGGGCCAAAGCGCCACCACCCTCTCCGGCGGCGAAGCCCAGCGGATCAAGCTCTCCACCGAGCTTTCCCGTCGGGACACGGGCCGGACGCTGTACGTGCTGGACGAGCCCACCACGGGATTGCACACCGACGACGTGAAGCGGCTTTTAGCCATCCTCAACAAACTGGTGGAGGGCGGCAGCTCCGTCATCGTCATCGAGCACAACCTGAACGTGATCAAGACGGCGGACTACATCATCGATCTCGGCCCCGAGGGCGGCGACGAGGGCGGCACGATCGTGGCCGCCGGCACCCCGGAGCAGGTGGCTTTATGCGAGCGAAGCTACACAGGGCAATACCTCAGGGACATTTTGACGCAGGAGGGGCGGATGTGAAGGTGCTGCGCGTGCTTTGCCTGATCGTGGGCGGCTTTCTGGTGCTGGACACCCTGATCGTCTGCTTTCTTTCCAACTATAACCTGGGCGTGATCCTGCCGGCGGTTTTAGGCCTGCCCCTGCTGCTTCTCGGCCTGTTCTGGGCCCGTATGGACGCCGGGTTCTGGCTGTTCTTGCGCCGTTTTGTCCTCATCTGTTACGGCCTCGGCTGCCTGTTTTTGCTGTTCCTGGGCTCGCTGATGCTGCGGGCCATCGATCGGGGCGAACACGGGGACTACGACGCGCTGATCGTTCTCGGCGCGGCGGTCCACGGGGATAGGGTCACCTGGGTTCTGAGCAACCGGCTGGACACGGCTTATGACTACGCCGTGCAGCATCCCAAGACCACTTTGGTGGTCTCCGGCGGCCAGGGGGACGGGGAGAGCGTCACCGAGGCCTCCGCCATGGCCGGGTATCTGGTCCGCAAAGGCGTCGATCCCAGCCGCATCCTCATAGAGGACAAAGCCACCAGCACGGCGGAAAACTTCGCCTTCAGCAAGGCGATGATCGACGAACAACTGGGGCCCGACGCTTCCGTCGGCTTCGTCACCACCCGTTTTCACGTGTACAGAGCTTCCCGCGTGGCCCAAAAGGGCGGCATTTCCGCAAGGGGCCTGGGCGCGCCGGACGTGTGGTACATCGCCCTCAACAACTTCCTGCGGGAGTGCGTGGGCATCTGCTGGTACACGGTGAAGGGGTGGATTTAGCCCAAAAGAAAGCAAGGAGCCGGAACTGATCTGAACCCAAAAAGTTAGACACGAAACGGAAATTAAGCGGCATCAAGGGCTTGCTTTCTGTGAACAGCAGGAGGTAAGCCCTTAAGCTTTGCCTTGATTCTACGATTGTTGTAGTAGTCAAGGTACTCAATTAGTTCTTGTTTGAACTGCCCTAAAGAGTCAAACTCTTTCAGATAGAGCAATTCACTCTTGAGAATACCGAAGAAGTTTTCCATCACAGCATTATCAAGACAGTTGCCTTTTCTGCTCATACTCTGAACGATTCCATGATCCTTGAGCAACTTCTGGTAGTGCTTATGTTGGTACTGCCACCCTTGATCGGAATGCAGGATTGGTTTTGCCTCCGGAGGCAAAACCGCCAATGCCTGTTTCGCCATATCCATCACCATGGACAGCACCGGACGATCAGAGATCGTATAGCTCACAATATCGCTTGAATGAAGATCAAGGATCGGTGACAGATAAAGCTTCTGCCCGAAGAGCGAAAACTCCGTGACGTCAGTCACCCACTTTTCATTCGGCGCCGTCGTACTGAAATCGCGTTCAAGCAGATTCGGCGCAACCTTTCCCACTTCACCTTTGTATGAGTGATACTTCTTGATGCGCACCCGACATTTGATTCTCTGTTCCTTCATTAGACGCAGAACCGTTTTGTGATTGAGAGAATATCCACGATTGCGCAGTTCCATGGTTATCCTTCGATACCCATATCTCTCTTTGTTCTCGCAAAATATGTTTGTGATCTGTTCTTTGATCTCGCTGTACTTGTCCTCGTCGTTCCGGTGCTTGATGTAATAGTAATAGGTTGATCGTGCAAGCCCGGAGACTTCAAGCAGCAGCTGGATCGTAAATTCATGCCTCAGTTCCCAGATCACTTGCGCCCTTTGCCGCGGCGTTCCTCTTCCAGAACCAAGACTCTCAATTTTTTTAGATACGCATTCTCCGCTCTCAGTCTTTGCACTTCCGCAATCAGATCTTCTTCAACCTCGGGCTTGAGCTTTTTCGGTCTGCCTGTACTTTTCCTTCCTCGCCGCTCGACTTGAGCTTTTTCGGTCTGCCTGTACTTTTCCTTCCTCGCCGCTCGATGTACAGACCTTCAGGACCTTCTTCAAGATAGATACGTTCCCATTGCTGAACTGCATGCCGACTTACAAGAAACCTGTCCGATACTTGATATTGACTTAGTTTCTCTTTTCGCATTGTCTCCACGACCATTTGCTTAAACTCGCCCGTATACTCCGGCTTTGGTACTCCTTTTGGCATATAAAATCACCCCACTTGTTCACATGTCTAACAAATGGGGTGCAGTTCACATCCGACGGCTCGTTGGTTTTTGTTTAGAAAAAGGAGCGCGTTGGCAGGCCTGCCTGGAGCTGGTGAAGATAGTGATCGTACAAGGCGTCCGGCGGTCGGCGGTATTTGCGGTACACATAGATCCATTCCGTCAGCTCGAAGAACCAGAAGAGCTCCAGGGCCTGGCGATACGCCGCGCGGGAGATGCCTTTGCCTTGAATCAGATGGGAGTAATAGTACTGGATAGCAAAGGCTTTGTCCGCCTTGGTTATATAGAAGGGCGTCTCTCCCTGCTCGCTGCCGTGGGCAAGAAGCCGGACCAGCATACAGGGGTAGGGGAGGATGCCCCCGGTCTCCCAGTCGATGAACACCGTCCGGGCGTCGCTGACGATCACGTTGAAAGGCAGCAGATCGTTGTGACAGAGGGTCCGCGGCAGGGTGAGGTAGGCGTCCAGGAACTGATCGAAGACGGCCTGCCAATCGCCCTCTGGGAGAAAGGCCCGCCGCTTTTGACAGCTCTGCAGGACGGCAGCTGCGCTTTCGCCGATCAGCTCGGAGGTGTCCCAATAGGCGTCCTGCAAGGCGATCATGGCGTCCAGCACCCGCACCAGGTCCTGCCGCGTGCAGCGCATTAGGTTGTGCCCCGCGACGAATTCCAGCAAGATATAGCCTTTTTTATAATAGGTAGCTGTTCCGTA
>CADCMN010000096.1 GCA_902802575.1 uncultured Eubacteriales bacterium
GAGGTATTTAGGGAGTTTTTTAATAGAGTTTTGCGCCTGCGGGGATGTGCGGATCGAGCATCAGCAGGTTCAGCCGTTCTTCGCCGTTTTCCTTATGGATCGCACTTAGCAGCATCCCGCAGGATTCGATGCCCATCATGGGACGCGGCGGCAGGTTGGTGATCGCCACGCAGGTCTTGCCGATGAGGCTTTCCGGCTCGTAAAAGCCGTGAATGCCCGATAAAATCACGCGATTTTCGCCGGTTCCGTCGTCCAGCGTGAACTTCAAAAGCTTCTTGGACTTCGGGACGGCTTCGCAGGCGAGCACCTTGACCGCGCGGAAATCGCTCTTTGAAAAGGTTTCAAAGTCCACATAATCCTTGAACAGCGGCTCGATCTCTACGTTCGAGAAGTCGATCGTTTCTTCAACGGGAGCCGCTTTCTCCGCTTCCTGCGCCGCCTTGCAAGACTCTTGAGAGGGACAGGTGAAGCAGGCACACTCGAAATCGGAGGATGCCTCCGGAGCGGTTTCAGTTATGCAAGAATTATGCACTGCATTGGATGCCTTGTTCTTGCTGACTGGTTTCATTGTCGGGAACAGGATCACGTCCCGGATGGTGGGGGCGTCGGTGAGGAGCATGACCAGCCGGTCGATACCGATGCCGATGCCGCCGGTGGGGGGCATGCCGTACTCCATGGCCGCCATGAAGTCCTCGTCGATCTGCATGGCCTCGTCGTCGCCCTTGGCCCGTTCCTGTGGCCGCAGACGAAGAGCTCGAACCGGTCCACGATGTCCTTGCTGCCCGCCTTCAGCTTGGTGAGGGGCGAGTTCTCGATGGGGTAGTCGATGATGAACGTGGGCTCGATGAGCTTGTCCTCCACGAAGGCGTCGAAGGCCTCCGCCAGGATCTTGCCCTTGGCGGCGGTCTTGTCCTTCAGCTCCAGGCCCAGCTCCTGGGCCATGGCGCGGGCCTCCTCGTCGCTGGCGCAGCCGTAGATGTCCTTGCCGGTGAACTCCTTCACCGCGTCGTTCATGCTAAGGCGGCGGAAGGGGGGCGTAAGGTCGATCGCCTGGCCTTGATAGGTGATCTTGGCGGTGCCGTTGACCAGCTCGGAGCAGCGGAAGAAGATCTGCTCGCACAGGTCCATCATGCCCCTGAGGTCCGTGTAGGCCTGGTAGACCTCGATGGTGGTGAACTCCGGGTTGTGGGTGGCGTCCATGCCCTCGTTGCGGAACAGGCGGCCGATCTCATACACCCGCTCAAGCCCGCCCACGATGCACATCTTCAGATGCAGCTCCGTGGCGATGCGCATGTACATGTCGATATCCAGGGTGTTGTGATGGGTCACGAAGGGCCGGGCGGAAGCGCCGGAAGCCACGGTGTTGAGCACCGGGGTCTCCACCTCCATGAAGCCCTCCCCGTCGAGATACCGCCGGATCTGGGCGATGATGGCGCTGCGCTTGCGGAAAGTCTCCCGGACCTTGTCGTTCATGAACAGGTCCACATACCGCTGCCGGTAGCGGAGCTCCGGGTCCTTGAGCCCGTGAAACTTCTCGGGCAGGGGCCGCAGGGACTTGCTGAGCAGGATGATCTCCCTGGCGTGGACGGAGATCTCGCCGGTGCGGGTCTTGAATACGAAGCCCTTCACGCCCACGATGTCGCCGATGTCCCAGGTCTTGAAGGCGGCGTAGGGCTCCTCGCCCACGTCGTCCCGCTTCACGTAGACCTGAATGTCGCCCTTGCCGTCCAGAATGTGGGCGAAGCTGGCTTTGCCCATGATACGCTTGGACATCATGCGGCCGGCGATGCTCACCACCTTGTTTTCATAGGCGTCGAAATCCCCTTGGATATCGGCGCTGTGCGTATCCTGGTCGTAGCGGATGACGGCAAAGGGGTCCTTGCCCTCCGCCACCAGGGCGGCGAGCTTGTCACGACGGACTTGAAGCAGCTCTGAGAGCTGCTCCGCGGTGATTTCCTGGGATTGTTCAGGACGCTGTTCCATGTACACTCTCTCCTCTTACGCGTTGATGCAGACGATCTCCAGCTCCAGCAGGCCGCCGGGGGTGTGCACGTCCACCTTCTCACCGGACTTGTGGCCCAGCAGGGCGGCGCCGATGGGGGACTCGTTGGAGATCTTGCCCTTGCGGGGGTCGGCCTCGGTGGTGCCCACGATCTGGTAGGCGGTCTCGAAGCCGTTCTTCTTGTTGCGCACGGTGACGGAGGTGCCGATGTTCACACCGCCGGAGGCCATGGCGCTCTCGTCGATGATGTGCACGTGCTGCAGTTCGTCCTCCAGCACGGCGATATCGTATTCATTCTTCGCCTGCTCGTTCTTGGCGGCGTCATATTCCGCATTCTCGCTCAAATCGCCGAAACCCCGGGCGATCTTCAGCATCTCGGCGATCTCCAAGCGGCGCTCGCCCTTCAAATAATCCAGCTTCTGCCGGCGCTTTTCCACTTCCCGTTCGGTCAGCCAAATCTCTGCCATGTTCTTTTTATCTCCTTGTTTATGGGCCGCACACGTTCCGGCCCTTAATTCATACTATTATATTGATCGCACCCGTCCCTGTCAAGCAGCAAACGGCCCAGTTTTCGCTGTATTCTTCGTATTTTTTTCTTGCTTTTTCAATGAGACTCCTGTATAATACATTGTCATAGACTAAGGAAAGGGGATTGACAAGCCATGCTGCAGATCGCTACGCTTTGGCAGGCAGGCAGGATAAGTCTACCCTTATATGCTTTTTTGATCTGATACACGACGCACGCGGTTTGCGGGGATGATCCTCGCAGACGGCGTGTTTTTTTGCACTTTTTCACAGGGCAAACCCCGGATATGCCGGGTGAACCATAGAATGATAAAGAAAGGAGGGAAAAGTCATGAAAGAGTATGAAAAGCCTCAAATGGAAATCATTGAGCTGAGCGGCGCAGGTGTGTTCACAGATCAGATCATCGGAAGTCAGGGTGAAGGTGTTGGTGATGATTGGGGTGATTGATAAAAAACAGAAGCAGGAATGAGCACAAACATAATATATGGCTGCTTTAGGGGAAGGATATGATTGTAATACGAAAAACGGACGCAACGATTGCCAGGGTTCTCCCAACGATTAGCGTTCGTCCAGACGTGTTATACATTCCTTCCCAGTTTGCCTTGCCATTTGAGCATAACGGAAAACGGTATTGCTTCAACAATCTGACAAAGCAGTGCATTGAGGGCAGCGTACCAGTAGCAGCCTAAGCAAGAGAAGGTTTTGACGAGCTGATTAAGGCCCAATTTCTCGTGCCGGCGGACAAGGACGAGTGCGCCTATTACAATCAGATTTCCTCCCTCATGCGGGTCTATTCCCGGAAGAAGGGCATCCGCGGTTATACCATCCTGCCCACTCTCGGCTGCAACGCCCGGTGCGTCTATTGCTACGAGGAGGGCATGCAACAGGTTACCATGACTCCGGAAATCGTGGAGCAGGCCATTCGCTTCATCCTGGACACCCATCAGGGCGACAGGGTGAAGCTTTCCTGGTTCGGCGGCGAACCGCTACTGTGCCCGAACATCATCGACCGGATTTGTGAGGGCATGCGAGACGCCGGGCTGGAATACAAGAGCAGCATGATTTCCAACGGCAGCCTCATCACCCCGGAGATCATCGGCAAGATGGGCGGGGACTGGAAGCTGACCCACATCCAGGTGTCCATGGACGGGGCGGAGGCGGACTATGTTTCCAGAAAACGGTATTACGCCGACCGGGATCACTATCATCAGGTGATGCGGGCGGTCAGCCGCATGTCCGAGGCCGGCATCACCGTAACCATCCGCTGCAACGTGGACGAGGAAAACGCAGGCGGCATCCCCCGATTTCTGGATGACCTTTCGGTCGGCGTGGCGCATAAGGACAAAGCGGATATCTACTTTGCTCCGCTGAACGCAGTGCGCATGAGCGAAAACGATCTGGCTCTTTGGACGAAGCTCAGGGACCTGCGTCCGCTGGTCGAAGGAGCCGGCTTCCGGTTCCGCCCCTTCCTTGGTCTGGGAACGGCTTTTCGCACGTTTCATTGCATGGCGGACGCCGGCAGCGTGGTCGTCGCGCCTGACGGCAGCCTGTACCCCTGTGAGCATTGCCCGCCGGGGAGTCGG
>CADCMN010000097.1 GCA_902802575.1 uncultured Eubacteriales bacterium
GATGCAAGCGTCGGGATTGGCCTTGGTGACCTTTCCCTTCTTCAGCACGAGCACCTGCTTGGGGCAGAAGGCCACGCAGATACCGCAGCCCTTGCACCATTTTTCATTGATGATCAGCCGTTTGTTAACCATGTGTTTCCCCTTTCCATGATAAGTAACGGAAGTTAGTAAAACATCCTGCCTGTATGATACCATGGCAGGATGATATGGCAAAGCAGTTTTATAGGCGGGTGAGCAACAACCTTTTGGTTGTTAGAAATGGGATTCCTGAAACCTATCTGCAAGCAATCCTGCATCGTCCGTCACAACTTGCAGGATTGCTTGCAGAAGCGGCAGTCTATGCCCGCAGGATCTCCTGGGCTTCTTCGATGAAGTCCCGCGCGGCTTTGGACAGGTATTTCTCCGGATGATACGCCACCACGATGGTCTGGGCCAGATCGCCGTCCAGCGGGAAAGCATCCACCTTGTCCCGGGCGGCTTGGGCGGAGGGCAGCAGGGATTGGCTGGAGAGGAACAGTTCGGGATAGATGGTGATGCCCATCCCTTCCATGGCCAGGGCGAAGGCGGTTTGGATGTTGCGGGTCTCCAGGAGGATCCGCGGCGTGATATCGTAGCGGGAGAACAGCCGATTGGCCATGCGCCGGACCCGGTCGTCCCGATCCAGCAGGATGAAGGGCAGATCCTTAAAGGCCAAGATGTCCACGCCGTCGGCAAATTCTCGGCGCTTTTGCTCGACCTGGTCGCCGAACAGGTCTGCCATGAAGGCTTTGGGCACCACCAGAAACAGACGTTCCCGGCCCAGCTCTGCCGCTTCAAAGGTGTCCAAATCCTGCGGAACGTAGCCGATGAACAGGTCGATACGGCCCTTCGACAGGTTATCCTGCAGCTCCGAGGAGGAGCCCTCCAGAATATTGATGGTGATGCCCGGATGCTTCTGGTGAAAGGGCGGCAGAAGACGGGGCAGCAGGGCCTGGCCCCGGGTGTAGCTGACGCCGATCCTGAGCTCGCCGGTATTGTTGTTGTTGAGGTCGTCCAATTCCAGATGGAGCTGCCGCTCGATGGCCCCGATCTGCTCGGCGGCGGCCTTCAGCCGCTTTCCGGCGGGAGAGAGGGTGAAGCGGGGATTGCGTTCGAAAAGCTTCACGTCCAGCTCATATTCCAGCTTGCCGATCTGCCGGGACAGGGCCTGCTCGGAGATGTGGAGGCGCTTGGCCGCCCTTGTCACGTTCATCTCCTCCGCCACCGTCAGAAAGTATTGCAGATTCTGAAAGTTCATGCTGTTCCTCTTCCTTCTTCAGTATAGGTAGATTATACGTGGATTTTTCCTTCGCGTCAATCGCGCTTCGCATAGGAATTTGCTTGCTGTGCCGTCATAAAACAGTTGACTTTTCCCCCCGGATACAGTAGCATAATAGTAGTAAATGAATACCGTTTTTTCGTTGCAAGGAATCCGGTGAAAATCCGGAGCAGTCCCGCTGCTGTCAATGGCTGCGAGGGCGCAAATGCCACTGCGGGGACCCGTGGGAAGGCGCGTCCGAGGAGAAAGCCATGAGCCAGAATACTTGCCGTAAAACGAAGATCATCCGCTCCGCGGAGGGCGGCGCTGATCCGAATGACAGGACCCGGGGGCAGGAACCAAGACGATCCCCGTTGAGTCCTTTTGGGCGTTTTATGGCAAGCCCTCTTTTTACGGCAGTATCGGCGGGAACCCGAAGGGATGCATTCCCCGGCGATAGTGATATATTATGGAAGAAAGGATGTTGTGATGGATACCAAATCTAACACCGAACCGTTGGCTCCGGTGACCTTTGATGAGTTTGCGCCCACCTCTTACGAGACCTGGAAAGCCGCAGCCATCGAAAGTCTGAAGGGCGGCATCTTCGAGAAGAAGCTGTTCACCAAGACGCCGGAGGGCATCGTGCTCTCTCCCATCTACACCGAGGCCGAGGCAGCCCCCTACAAAGAGCGCCTGGGCTTCCCCGGCGCCGCCGACTTCCTGCGCGGCACCAAGACCGCCGGCTACGCCGAGGAACCCTGGAAGATCGCCCAGGAGGTGGAGGTCCGTGACCCCGCCGAGGCCAACAAGGTCCTGCTGGAAGAGCTCAACAAGGGCACTAACGCCGTGAACTTCGACGCCGAAGCCGTGGAGCTGAACACCCTCGCCGACGTGGAGACCCTTTTGAACGAGGTCCAGCTCCGCTACGCGCCCCTGTCCGTCTACGCCGGCGCTTCCGCTCTGCCCCTTCTGGCCGCCCTCCTGCGCCGCCAGAAGAAGGTGGGCGACGACGCGCCTCTCACCGGCTGTGTGGGCGCCGATCCCATGGGCGAAGCCGTGAAGAAGGGCGGTTTTGACAGCAGCTTTTCAAGCTACATGGATCAGATGGCCACCACGCTGAAGTGCGCCCTCAAGCACGCCCCCGAGCTGAAGGTCATCTATGTGCAGAGCTCCGTCTACCATAACGGCGGCGCCAACGCCATTCAGGAGGCCGCCGCGGCCCTGGCCACCGGCCTTACCTACATCGACGAGATGGTGGCCCGGGGCTACACCGTGGATGAGGCGGCGGAGCACATCCGCTTCAACTTCTGCCTTGGTCCCAACTTCTTCATGGAGATCGCCAAGCTCAGGGCGGTCCGAGTGGTCTGGGCCCAGCTCATGCAGGCCTACGGGGCGGGCGAAAAGGCCCAGTGCATCGACGTCTTCGCGGAGACCAGCCAATTCACCACCACCCTCTATGATCCCTATGTGAACGTGCTTCGGGCCACCACCCAGGCCTTCTCCGGCGTGGTGGGCGGCGTCAGCGGCATGAAGATCCTGCCCTTCGACGCAGCCGTTCGGGACAGCGATCCCTTCTCCCGCCGCATCGCCCGGAACATCCAGGTCATGATGCAGGAGGAGTTCAACCTGCTCTCCCCCGTGGACCCGGCGGGCGGCTCCTGGTATGTGGAGACCCTCACCGGACAGCTGGGCGAGGCCATCTGGAAGCAGATCCAGAAGATCCAGGCTGCCGGCGGCATGCTGGAGGCCCTGCGCGCCGGCACCGTCCAGAGCGAGATCGCGGCCACCCTGGCCGATCGCTTCAAGCGGCTGGCCACCCGGCAGGATCGGGCCGTGGGCAGCAACATGTACCCCAACATGTCCGAGAAGCCCCTGGAGGGAGCCAAGACCCCCAAGGCCGCCAAGCCTGTGGGCAAGCCCGTGGAAGGGCTCAAGACCTGCGTCAAGTGCGCCGGCGACGCCCTCGAAGAGGGCGCGACGCTGGCTGACGTGGCCGCTTCCTTTGCCGACGGCCAGGGCGAAACCTTCGCCGCCATCCTCCCCCACCGCTGGACCGAGCAGTACGAGGCCCTCAGGAAAGCCACCGAGGACTATATCGCCAGGACCGGCGACAACGTGAAGGTGTTCCTGTGCAACATGGGGCCCATCCCCCAGCACAAGGCCCGGGCCGACTTCTCCGCTTCCTTCATGGAGGTGGCTCACTTCGAGGTGCTCCGCAACAACGGCTTCGCCACCCCCGAGCTGGTGCCTCCCGTGGCGAAGGGCATCAAGGCCAAGGCGCCTCAGATGAAGGTGTACCTGGCCGGCGCTCCGGCACCCGAGTTCAAGCCTTCCTATGACGAGGCCGGCGTGGACGAGTACATCCATGTACGAGCCAACTGCCTCGCCATCCTGACCAACATCCAGAAAGGAAAGGGGATCATCTAATGGGCAAAGTAGATTTCAGCAACATCCCGTTCCGCCAGGAGGCGG
>CADCMN010000098.1 GCA_902802575.1 uncultured Eubacteriales bacterium
TGCTGCACCTTGTCCACCCGGGCGCCCATGAGGCCCCGGGCCTCCCACAGCATGGCGTGGAGGGAAAGACCGTCCATGGCCATAGTCGTTTACTCCTTACTCTACAAAAAACGGCCCTCTTTCAACAGGAAAGGGGCCGCACAGAATCTATACGGTTGGGGTTAATTGGCGGACGCGCGCTTGCCGGCCAGCTGAGCCTTCTTGTGGTTGGCGGCATTCTTATGGATGACGCCCTTGGCAGCTGCCTGATCGACGGTGCTCACGGCTTTGAGATAAGCGGCCTCGGCGGCAGCCTTATCCTCACCTTGGAGCGCTTCGTCAAAGCGACGCAGGGCGGTCTTCAAAGCGGACTTATCCTCGCGGTTGCGAAGATTCTCCTTCTTATTGGTGCCTGCACGCTTTATAGCAGATTTGATGTTTGCCACAGCATTTACCCCCTATAGATAATTGTCCTTTACACGAACCACGTCATTATACTAAAAGACTTTCAAAAAAGCAAGCCCCAATTTATTTTTTTTAGCATTTTTCCTTGTGGTTTCCGTCGGGGTAGGGTATAGTGATATGGAATGAATGCGCCTGACGGCGAAGGAAAGGAAGAAACGATGAAACCTGTTGCACAAAAAGACATTCTATCCTATCGCTTTCTCTCGGACCCTCGGTATAACCCGGCTCACACCCGGGCCGCCTTTGTTATCTCCACTGCCGATGAAGGGGAAAACAGCTATGAATCCCGGCTTTGGCTCTATGAGAACGGAGCCGTGAAGCAGCTCACCGACATGGGCAAAGAGCGAGGATATGTATGGCTGGACGACGAGCGGCTCCTGTTCCCGGCCGTGCGTTCCGCCGCGGAGAAGAAGCGGGCGGAGAGCAAGGATGGGTTCACTTCCTATTATATGCTGGACCTTCGGGGCGGCGAGGCGCTGCCATACTTCACGGCGCCCTTCCCCGTGCAGGAGCTGAAGGTTTTGGACGAGAAGCGGTTTTTGGCCGTGACCGGCTTCGACAAGGCCCATCCCGACCTCTACGCCGCGGACGAGGAGATGCGCAAGAAGGTCCTGAAGGAGCGGGAGGACAACAAGGACTACGAGGTCTTCGACGAGCTGCCCTTCTGGCACAACGGGGCGGGGATCGTCAACGGCCTGCGCCGGCGGCTATTCCTCATCACGTTGGACCCCCTGACCGTCACGCCTATCTCCGGCCCCGGGGAGGATATGGGGGGCTTTGCGGTCCTTCACGACCAGGTCTTCTATGCCGTCCAGGAGCGGGGCCCCAAGATGCTCCTGAAGGAATTCACCGTCAAGGTAAGGAACCTAAAGACCGGGGCCACGCGGGATCTGTTCCATACGGATGCCTTCATGCTTTCCCGGCTGCAGACCGTGGGGGATCATCTGCTCCTCTTCGGCGGCGAGGGCAAGCGCTACGGCCTCAACGAGAACGACTATGTCTATGAGATCGACCCGGCCAGCGGCGAGCGCAGGCTCCTGTTCCCGGCGGAATTCAGCCTCTACAACAGCGTGGGCAGCGACGTCCGCCTGGGCGGCGGCCGGGAGATGGTGGCGGTGGGGGACAGCCTCTACCACCTGACCACCCGGGGCGGCGACGCGGTCCTCTATCGGCTGGACATGGACGGCACGGACACGCCCGTCTTCACCAAGGCAGGGGCCATAGACTGCTTCGACATGGCGGACGGCAAAGCCCTTTGCGTGGGCCTCTACGATATGCGGCCTCAGGAGCTGTACCTCTGCGACCTCAGTACCGGGGAAGCGAAGCGCCTCACCGACTTCAACGACCCTGCATTAGCTGACACCTATGTGGCTCAGCCGGAGCCCCTGACCGTGGAGAGCGAGGGCGTCGCCGTCCATGGCTGGGTCCTGAAGCCCTTCGACTACGATCCCGACAAGCGCTATCCCGCCGTGTTCGACATCCACGGCGGCCCCAAGACCGTTTACGGCCCCGTGTTCTATCACGAGATGCAGTATTGGGCGGGGAGGGGCTACTTCGTCTTCTTCTGCAACCCCAAGGGCAGCGACGGCGGCGACAACGCTTTTGCGGACATCCGGGGCGGCTACGGGGATGTGGACTACAAGAACCTCATGGCCTTCTGTGACGCGGTCCTGGACGCCTATCCCGCCATCGACCCCAAAAGGGTATGCGAGACCGGCGGCAGCTACGGCGGCTTCATGACCAACTGGATCATCGGCCACACGGACCGGTTCTGCGCCTGCGCCTCCCAGCGGTCCATCTCCAACTGGCTCAGCTTCTGCGGCGTCTCGGACATCGGCTCCTACTTCGCCCCCGACCAGACCGCCGGGGACCTTTATGACGACCCCGCCGCCCTCTGGGCCCAGTCGCCCCTCAAATACGCCAGGAACGTGAAGACGCCCACCCTCTTCATCCACTCCGACGAGGACTACCGCTGCCCTCTGGAGCAGGGCATCCAGATGTATTCGGCGCTCGTCGACCGGGGCGTGCCCGCCCGGCTCTGCCTCTTCCACGGGGAGAACCACGAGCTCAGCCGCTCCGGCAAGCCCCTGCACCGCCTCCGCCGCCTGCAGGAGATCACCGATTGGTTCGACAAATACAGCGGGGAAGAATAATCCATGGTCATCCTGATCACCGGGGCCAGCCACACGGGGAAGACGGTACTGGCCCAACGGCTGCTGGAACGGTACGGGTATCCGTATCTGTCCATGGACCATCTGAAGATGGGCCTGATCCGCAGCGGACAGACGAAGCTCACGCCGGAGGATGACGACGAGCTGACGGCATACCTTTGGCCCATCGTGCGGGAGATCATCAAGACCGCCATCGAGAACCGGCAGAACCTCATCGTGGAGGGCTGCTACGTGCCCTTCGACTGGCGAAAGGAGTTCACCGAAGCGTATCTGTCCTCCCTCCGCTTTCTCTGCCTGGCCATGACGGACGAATATATCGACGCCCACCTTGATGAGATAAGGGATCATGCGTGCGACGTCGAAAGACGTCTGGACGATTCATACTGCACCGCGGACCTCTTAAAAACGGAGAACAGAAAGTATGCTGAAGGCTTCCGGGCGGCGGGGGAGAAGGTCGTCCGGATCGAGAGGGACTATAACAAAACCATAGGATCCTTGCTGAACTGACCTGCGGGGCAGACTTGCCCTTTCAGAGATATCGACCACAGAGAGGAGGTGAGCCCTCCTCTTTTGATTTCACAATGATGTTGCATTTGGCGGCATATGGTTTGCTTGACAGGGATAAAATCGGTGATATAATAGGCGTCAGGAATTAGCACTCAGGATAGTTGAGTGCTAAATATTCAACAGGAGGCAATGGAAATCATGCAACTGAAACCTTTGATGGACCGTGTGGTCGTGAAGCAGGTAGTTCGCGGAGGTCATCGCCGTGGGCCCCGGCGGTATGGTGGACGGCAAGGAAGTCGCCATGCAGGTCAAGACCGGCGATCGGGTGGTGTACAGCAAGTACGCCGGCACCGAAGTGAAGCTGGACAACGAGGAATTCGTCATCCTCAAGCAGAACGATATTTTGGCCATCGTGAAATAAGGAGGAATAAACAGCTATGGCAAAGCAGTTGAAATACGGCGAAGACGCCCGCAAAGCGCTGGAAAGCGGCCTCAATCAGCTGGCCGACACCGTGAAGATCACCCTGGGGCCCAAGGGCCGCAACGTGGTCCTGGAGAAGAAGTTCGGCGCGCCCCTCATCACCAACGACGGCGTGACCATCGCCAAGGAGATCGAGCT
>CADCMN010000099.1 GCA_902802575.1 uncultured Eubacteriales bacterium
GACCCGTAGGGGATGTTGATGCAGGTGTAGAGCATGCCGAAGAGGATGTAGGTCACGTAGATCCAGGCGATGCGGCCGCCCATGTCAAAGCCCCGCACGTCCAGGAACATGAGCACGGCGGCGAGAGCCACCGGCAGGGCGAAGATTCGGATCCAATGCCGATACCGACCGTCGCCGTGGAGCTTGGCCCCGTCGATGAGCCGGCCCCAGATGGGATCGTTCACCGCGTCCCAGATCCGGGCGATGATGGTCATGATCATGACGTTCAGCACGCTGATCTCCAACACGTCCGTATAGAACTTGTTGAGGACGCTCTGGGTCAGGCCGAAGACCAGGCAGGAAGCCAGGTCGCCGAAGGCGTAGCCAATCTTGTCCTTCATTCGGATGCCGCTGGTACGGGAGATGTAGGATTCCATTTTGTTTCCCTCCGCTTTTATTTGTTATCCGCTGCCTTGCGGAACAGTTCCGAGTAGGGGCTGTCCTTCCGGTAGAACACCGGCAGCTGGCCGAGAGGCGCGGCCACGGTATAGCTTTGGCCGCCCGAATAGGGCTTCCCGGTCCAGAAGTGGACCCACTCCCCCGCGGGCAGATGCGCCTGCCGCGTCTTCGCGTGTCGCTCGATCACGGGGCAGACGAAGAGGTCCGGCCCCAGGAAGTAGCTGTACATATCCCGGCTCGCGCCGTAGTCCATGGCCTTGTAGAAGTCGGGCCTTAGGGCGGGGATGCCCTTCTGGGCGTCCTCGATGCACCGGTCGATATAGGGTTTCAGGGCCACGTGGATATTGGTGAGCCGGACCGTGTGGGGCGTCACCGCCGGGGCGTCGAACTGTCTGTTGGCCCAGGGGCGGATGGACTCGTGGCTCCGCATGAGGAGGGAGAAGGCTCCCATCTCCATCCAGCGGATGAAGAGCTCGTCGTCCCGCTTCAGCTTCCCGAAGGAGAAGAAGCCGCCGATGTCGCAATGGACCATGGGCACCCCGGAGAAGCCCAACGAGAAGCTGGCGGGCATGACGCAGGGCATGCCGTAGTCCCGGGTCACGTCCGTGTGCTGGTCCCCGTTCCACATCACCGGGGCGTAGGTCTGGACGCCCAAATACCCGCTGCGCATGAAGAACATCACGTCTTTGGCCCCGTACTCCTCCACGGCCTCCCGATTCACCTTGGCCCAGAGGACGGGCCACAGGTTGTGGAGCTTCTTGGGGTCCCCGTCGTGTAAGACCGCGTCCACGGGCAGGTATTCGCCGAAGTCCGCCATCCAGCCGGACATGCCCAGATCCAGCATATTCTTTTTGATGAGGGTATCCTTGATGAAGGCTACCGCCACCGGGTCCGTAAGATCCAGCATGCCCGCGTCGAAGGTGGTGGACTTGATATGATAGATCGAGCCGTCGGCCTTGGTGATGAGGAGCTTCTGCTCCTTGCAATAGGTGTACAGGCGGCTGTCCTTCACGAGATAGGGGTTGATGTAGCCCAGGAACCGGACGCCCCGGGCGTTGAGCTTTTGAATGGCCCCCCTGAGATCGGGATAGAGCTTCTCGTCTGCCTCCCAGTTCCACCAGACCTGCTTGCCCATGACGGTCCGATTCTCCCCGGACCAGTCCTGGCTCCACACGCCGGAGATCTTCGCCCCCGCGTCCAGCATGGCAAAGGTCTTGGTGAGGATGGCGTCGGTGCCCCCCTGGATGGAGAGAATCATGCCCTCCCGGCACCATGGGGGAATGTACTGCCGGTTGGGGATGCGGTCAGCTAAACGAAGGGCCAGGGCTTCATAGCTCTCCCCCCTGAGCAGCGTCAGCTTCCGGGGGCAGCTGTCGAAAGTGAAGGTATACCCGTCGTCCAAAAACCGGGAGACCCCGTCGGCCTCGGTGTCAAAGAGGAAGAGCCGCCCCTTGTCCGTGACGAAGACGGGCATGGGCGCGTAGCTGCCGATGGCGGAATGGGGCTTCTCCTTATACAGGAAGCGGGGCAGCAGGGCCTTCTCCAAAATGGTGGCGGCCTTGATGTGCTCGGAGACGAAGTTCACCACCTGCTCCCCCCGCAAATTGGTCTGCCGGTACTGCTCGCCGCCGCCGAAGACGGCCTCCCCATCCAGGGCGGCCAGGGCGAAGGCATAGGCCCAGCCCCCTTCGCCGGTGAACAGGAGCTCCGCGCCGCCGTCGCAGGGGACGACCTCCACCCGCAAGGCGTGACCGCCGCCGGAGAGGATCACGCCCTCCGCCGTCTCCGCCACGTCGGCGAGGGGGATGCGCTCGGCCTCCACCACGTGTTCCTTCACCGTGCCCCGGTCGCTCTCATAGGTCTTCTCCCGGCGCAGCGCCACCGCAAAGGGCGCACCAGGGGCATGAGAAACGAAGGGCAGACCGCCCACCGACAGGGTCCATGCGCTTTCTGAAACCTGGGATCGGAGCATATTCGTCTCCTTTCACGATGCGTCTTTTGTCAGTATCATATCTTGAAACCATCTGCCCGTCAACCCAAAACGCCCCATGGCGCAAAAAAGAGGCCGTCCCCCTCAGGAGACAGCCCCTTGGCAAAAAACCTCAACCCAGGTGATCCTTGCCGCCCATGTAGGGCCGCAAAACCTGGGGGATGGTCACGCTGCCGTCGGCCTGCAGATGGTTCTCCAGGAACGCGATCAGCATCCGGGGCGGCGCCACCACGGTGTTGTTCAGGGTATGGGCGAAGTAGTTGCCCTTCTGCTTGTTCTTGATGCGGATGCCGAGGCGGCGGGCCTGGGCGTCGCCCAGATTGGAGCAGCTGCCTACCTCGAAGTACTTCTGCTGCCGGGGGGACCAGGCCTCCACGTCCAGGCTCTTGACCTTCAGATCGGCCAAATCGCCGGAGCAGCACTCGAGGGTCCTGACGGGGATCTCCAACGAGCGGAAGAAGTCCACCGTGTTCTTCCAGAGCTCGTCGAACATCCTGGGGCTGTCCTCGGGCTTGCAGACGATGATCATCTCCTGCTTCTCAAACTGATGGATGCGGTACACGCCCCGCTCCTCGATGCCGTGGGCGCCCACCTCCTTGCGGAAGCAGGGGCTGTAGCTGGTGAGCCGCTGAGGGAGGCTGTCCTCCTCCAGGAAGGAGTCGATGAACTTGCCGATCATGGAGTGCTCGCTGGTGCCGATGAGGTACAGGTCCTCGCCCTCGATCTTGTAC
>CADCMN010000100.1 GCA_902802575.1 uncultured Eubacteriales bacterium
CAGCTGACGGCCGTAAACGTCGTTTCCCACCTTGCCTATGAAAGCGGTCCGCCTGTCCAGCTTGTTCAGCATGGCCAGCACGTTGCAGGGAGCGCCGCCGGGGTTGGCTTCCCATAGGGGATTCCCCTGCTCGCTCAGTCCGCTTTCGGTGAAATCGATCAAAAGCTCACCCAGAGCCACGACGTCATACTTTTTCACGGGACACCTCCTGAAACAGATCGTATTTATCGATGTCCATCTCCACCTGACCCTCTGCAAAGAAGGATATCCCGGTGGCGGAAAGGTCGGTGAGGACCGTGGCAGTGACGGTCTGTTCGCCGTCGTTGAGGAACACCTCCACGCTGTAGCGGTCCAGGATCATCCGCAGTTTCAGCTCGCCGCCCCGATTGGGCACCAGCGCCCGGCGCTGATGGATATAGGCACGGCGGGAACCGGAGAACTTGCGGTCGATCCGCAGGATGGATTCATGGGGGCGATAGCTGAGCTTGGTGAAGAACCGCTCGTCCTCCATGAATCGTATCTCAAACTTATGATAGACACATCCCGGGTCGGGGCGAATGGTGATCTCCATGTCCACCATGCGACCCTCGACGCCGGGAAGGCGCAATTCGCCATCCACCCGGACGTTTTCATAGGACACCCGGCGGCTCCGATGCTCCTCCAGCTCTCGGATGGGCCGCTGGTACAGTCGCCCGCTGCGAAGGAACAGCTCCCGGGGCAGGCTCATCTGGCCATACCACAGCAGATCCTTCCGGCCCGCGTTTTGGCAGGCGTCCCAGTTCTGCATCCAGCCGATCATCACCCGCCGCCCGTCGGGGGTCAGAATGGTGGTGGGGGCATAGAAGTCGATGCCGTAGTCCACGGCGTGGTCCGTTTCGGGAACAAACCGCTTGCCGTCGTCCTCCAGATGACCGATGAAGGCCACGGTGCCGTTTCCGTTGTGATACTCGAAGTCCTGGGGCAGCATGTCCTGAGGGCTGACGAGCAGCACGGCCTTCCCGTCCAGCATAAAGAAATCGGGGCACTCCCACATCAGGCCCAGGCGGCCGTCGTTCTCCGCAAAGACGCTTTCAAAGCGCCAACGAAGCCCGTCCTCGCTGGAAAACAGCAGAAGCTTTCCCAGCCGCTCCTTGGTGCAGGTGCCGACGATGGCCCGGTAGGTTCCGTCCGATTCCCGCCAGATGCTGGGGTCTCTGAAATCGTAGGGGCTGCATTCATCGGGCAGATCGGCCGCGGTGAGCACGGGGTTGCCGGCATACTTTTCATAATCTATCCCATCCCCCAGGGCCAGGCATTGAACCTGCAGGTTTTCCCGGGTAGCCCCGCCCTCCCGGCGATTGCCGGTGTACATCAAAAGCTGCCGCCCGTCCGGCATCTCCATGGCGCTGCCGGACCAGCATCCGTCAGCATCATACCACTCATTGGGCGCCATGGCCGCCGGCAGATACCGCCAGCTCAGCAGATCGCCGCTGACGGCGTGGCCCCAGTGCATGGTGTCCCAGCAGGTGTCATAGGGATTGTACTGATAGAACAGATGATACTCCCCCTTGTAGAAGGAGAACCCGTTGGGATCGTTCATCCAGCCCGTGCAGGGGGAAAGATGGAACTTGGGTCGAGCCATCTCAGGTATTTGCCGGGACGCCTCCCGCTCATAGGCTCTTGCGAACAACAGTTTCTGGTTCATTCAAACTTCTCCTTTTCTATCCGCGCCTTGTCCTCGGGCCGCATGTGTTTGAGGAACGTCCATTCGATGGGGAACGTGGCGCCCCAGTACACCGTGGCGGGAATGAAGACCACCATGGCGGGCAGTGTCAGGGCAAGAGCCATGCCGCCCATCACCAGGACCATCACGCACAACATCTTGACGGGATGGGCCCTGAGCAGCATAAAACTATACCGCAGCACCTCTTTCACGGTGCCGTTGAACCGGGCCGCATAGGCGGCGAGATACACCGTCCAGGTGAGGGCCAGCACCACAAGGGCCAGCGTGACGCCATAGAACCAGCCGAAGGAATACCCCTGCAGGATCAAACTCCTGAGCAGCAGGGCGTCCGCGCCAAGGAACCCAAGGATGGCCAGCGCCACCAGCCAGGTGAGGGTGGACCGTTTGAAGTTCTCTTTGAAGGCGGAGAAAAAGCTGTTCCAGAGATAGTCCTCTCCCTTACGGACGTGGTGGTATGCGGCGCTGTACAGAGCCGTGGAGGCGGCCCCCATGGTGAAGATGGGCAGCGAGAACACCACCCATAGCACGCTGAAGGCCATAAGGTCGAACATCGCCGTCAGGAACCACATGATGGGATTGTTGATGTCCAGCAGCCGTCGCATGAGGCGCTCCTTTCCTTATCGGGTATATTGTTTGAGAGCAGAGAACGTGACGGTGTTGTTTTCGGCGAACAGCTTCACGGGTTTGCCGGACACGCCGTAGAGCCGGACCGTCAGGGCAGCCAGGCCGTCCAAATAGAAGACGCCCACGGAACCCTCCTGGATGTAGGTGAAGGTATATTCCTTCCCCGCCTCCAGCTGGACCGCTGTCTCGGTGATGAGGGTGCTGCCCTCGTTGAATTGAAGGGACAGCGTGCCCTTGGCGGGGTCCAGCACGATGGTCTTATATTTTTCCTGACGGCCGTTGTAGTCGAAGGCCAGGCCGAAGCTGCCGGTCTTCTCAAACTTCAGCGTGCCGGTGAGGACATAGCTTTCGTAGGCCGTGAACAAATCGGCGTAGTTATAGGCGGAACCGGCGGCGATCTCAGTCTCCATACTGTCCACAAGGAGCTGACGGCGGGCGGTGTGCTGGGCGATCACAGCGTCCACGGGAGCGAGGTACAGCGTGCCATCCGGGTTCTGGAGAAGCTTCTGCACCGCTAAATTCCCCGCCCATCCATTCACATCCTGAGTGGAGGACACGGATTCCGAGCGCCGGGCCCATCCAACCATGTAGGTGTCGGCGCCGTTATCCACGTGCTT
>CADCMN010000101.1 GCA_902802575.1 uncultured Eubacteriales bacterium
GCCTTGGGCCCCAGCTTCCGGATATCGGGCAGGATGTAGGTGAGGAAGGCTTCGCTGCGGCCGATGATGTTCTCATAGAATCGGCTCTGGGACTCGTGGATGCTCATGCTGGCCCCGCCGCCCAGGGGGGAATACTTGATGTCGTCCCCGATGTTCAGCTCGTAGAGGGCGTGGCCCCCCTCGTGGATCACGGAGTACATGCTGGAGGCGAAGGCCTTCTCGTGGTAATGGGTGGTGATGCGCACGTCGTCCTTGGAGAAGTTGGTGGTGAAGGGGTGCTCCACCTCGCCGATGTTGCAGTGGTCCCTGTCGATGGTCATGACCTCCATGAGCCGGTCGGAGAGCCGGCGCTGCTTGGCCAGGGGGAACCGGGCGCTGAGGAAGGAATCGTCCACCACGGGCCCCTTCTTCACCACAGCCTCCACCACAGGCAGCAGCTCCTGGCGAAGGAGGGCGAAGAACTCATCCAGCGTCGCCATGGTGAGCCCCTTCTCGAACATGTCGAGGAGCACGTCGTAGGGGGCCTTCTCGCTGTCCCAGTATCCGGCAAACTTCCGGGAGTAGTTCACCAGCGTTTCGAGATGGGGCGCGAACAAAGCGAAGTCGTTGGTCACCTTGGCGGTGTGCCAGGCGTGGGAGGCGGCGTTCTGGGCCACCTGATAGGCCACGTACTCCTCCATAGGGATCTTCTCGGTCCGCTCCATGTCCTCGAAGAGCTCCTCGGCCTCCCGGCGGGTCACGTAGTCCACGTCCTCCTTGTGGGCCAATATCTCCTTCACCCACCCCTTCAGCTCCGGGCTGGTGGTGAGCTTGTACATCTCTTCGCTGAGGACCGCGTAGGTCATGCCGAGATGCTCGGAGCCGCCCTTGGGCATGGCCGTCTCGGAGTCGTAGTTGAGGACGCCGAAGGCGTGGTTGTAGGCGTCCATCTTCCGCAGATGTTCTTTGAATTTGCGAACGGTCTCTTCCATATGTCACCTCATATCCGTTTTTGTTCAGTATATCAAAGCCCCTCCGCCTTGGCAATTCGCCGCCCGGGATTTTTACCAAAAAAACACAAGTTCCCTGCGCCTCGAAACACCTCTTTTGGGCGAAAAACCCATTTTGGTGGCTTTTCAGGGGGGCCGGGGCATGGTATGAAATTCTTGTATAGTATATCATTTTCCCACGATCGAAAAGGAGGAGGCCCTATGAACACGAAACGAGTTTTTGCCCTGGTGCTATTGCTGATGATGGTCATGGTCCTGACGCCGGTGCGGGCGGCGAAGGCCGAGGAAAGGCCCTGCCCTAACTGCGACAGTCTTTTACGGGTTGTATGGGTCGCCAGCCCAACTGTACATCTATGGTGCTGCGATAACTGCGGGTATGAAGAAGCGGAGGCTCATACTCCGGACGAAAACTGCTGGTGTTCCGTCTGCAATCATGTATGCCATGACGATAAAAACATAGGTTTTAACGTCCACACCCAGCCCACCTGCACGGAGCGGGGCTCGATTATGACGGCTACCTCTACCTCTGCCGGCGCTGCGGCAGGTATACGAACAATTCCAATGAGATCGTGAACCCGATCACCGCCCCCGCCCTGGGCCACGATTGGAGCGCCTGGAATTATCGCTGGGAAGGCGTTGGTGACGGTACGTATCATCACCGGACATTCCAGCGGAACGGCTGCGGCGCCACGGAAGCGGAAGCACATCATTTGGATTGGTACGACAATAGTACACCAGGATTCCATAGTCTTGTCTGCCGTGTTTGTTCGAGAGGCGGATATGCCTATAGAAGGGAATCCCACAGTTTCGACAATTGGAAGGATAACAGGGACAGCACCTGCATCGGTACCTGCGCCTGCGGACGCCAGAAAACCAAGGACCACGACTTCTCTGTGGACGTTCCGGCCAAGGACGCCACCTGCACGGAGCCGGGCTACACCGCCCACAAGGCATGCAGCCGCTGCGGGGCGAAGGACGCAGCCTATTCGGCGATCTCCGCCGGCCACGATTGGGTCACGGGCCCCGCTGTGCCCGCCACCTGCACGGAGCCGGGGTTGACGGAAGGGAAGCACTGCACCCGCTGCACCGAAAAGGTGGAGCAGGAGCCGGTCCCGGCCCTGGGCCACGAGTACCGGGAGACGGACCGCGACATATTGCGGATCTATTACCGATGCGACCGCTGCAAAGGCCACAGCTGGCGGGACAACTACCGGGATGAAAACCGGGTGCCGGGCCTGCTGCTGGACGAGGCGGGGACGGAGCTGTCCTACGCCTCCGCCGTGACCCGGTCCGGCGGGAATATGCTGCTGACCCTGACGCCGGAGGCCGCCGAAGGCGGGGTCAGCCTGACGCTGACAGTCCAGGACCTGGCCGAGTGGCAGAAGCTGGGGCTGACGCAGATCGCGCTGGTCCTGGGGGACGGGCGGCTGGTCATGGACGCGACCCAGATCGGGCCCGGCTGGTTCGGCGATCTGGAGGCCGCGGACGCCTATCTGTTCACCCTGACCCCGACGAAGGAGGGCCTGCAGATCCGGGTGGAGGCCCTGATGGGCGAAGCGCGCACGGAGGCCCTAGCCCTCATTGGCCTCACCCTGGAGCGGGGAGAACAGGCGGTGGAGATCACGGAGAACGGGGAGTACACCTCCGCAGCCTGATCGCTGCATGACGATCATACATACCGTAGGGGAGGGACTTGATCCAGGGACAAAGTACAGAAGAAAGCCGGCATTCTGAGGTATTCTGGCAAGGGGATTTTCAAAAGCACAGCTGATTTTGCATGGCTGTGCGTTTTCATTGCGTTGTGCCGGCATTTATGATAGAATCTAAAAAACAAATCGAAGTTTGACGGAGGCAATATGGATAAGAAAACTATGATCGAAAAACTCGTTCGCGATGCACACGAGAAAGCCGGATTTACCGGGACCTGGCTGTACGCAGAAAAAGGAGAGATCGTAAGTTCCGGCAAGCGAGGACATGGTATTCGACCTTGCCTCCGTCACCAAGCAGTTCACTGCGTCGGCGGTAATGCTTCTTAAGCGGCGCGGGCTCCTCTCTCTGGACGACGAGATCACAAAGTTCTTCCCGGAGGTTCCCTTTCCGGGCATTACGATCCGCCATCTTCTGACGCACACGGGCGGTCTGCCCGATTACGAGGATTGGATCACAGAGACAGCGACGGCGGAAGGAACGATCCCCGGCAACGATATCATGATCCGGTTCCTCAAAGAGAGCGGCGAGAAGGCGGAATTCGCACCGGGCGAAAAATGGGAGTACAGCAACACCGGTTACTGCGTTCTTGCACAGATCATTGAGAAGGTCTCCGGTATGCCTTTTGAGAAATTTCTCGAGCAGAACATATTCATCCCCGCGGGCATGACCTCGACAAAGGTATATCACCGCAGAAAGGACGGTATCACCGTGCCGAACCTCGCTCTCGGCATGGTGTATGAGGACGGCCGCTATACCCTGCCCGATGATTCACCGGACAAGGATAATAACGGCGTCGTCCCGCTGGACGGCGTGAACGGCGACGGGCTCGTACACTCCAACATCTTCGATCTGTTCCGCTGGGACCATGTGCTGCGGGAGGGTTCGGTCGTCACCCTTGAAGAGCAGGCTGAGATGTATACGCCGACGGTGCTGAACAACGGAGAGTACGGAGTGGATGACGACCTGATAGGCCCCTCGCGCTACGGCTACGGCTGGGATATAACGAATGATCCCGAGCACGGGCTCATTGTCGCACATTCGGGAGGCTGGCCGGGATATTCGCTGTGGTTCGAGCGTTTTATCGATGAGGACAAGGTGATAATAAAGCTCTCCTGCCGCGATCAGATCGACGGACGGGCTATGAAAACGCTGGTGCCCGGGCTGCACGCGATAGCCTGCGGCAGCGAGCCGGAGCCCGTGATGGCGATAGAGGAGATCGCGGAGAAGGATCCGGACAAGTCGTGCTGGGAAGTCTTCTGCGGCAAATACGAAAAGCCGGACGACGATCTCTTCATCGACGAAGTCTTCATGAAGGACGGCGAGCTTTTCGCAAGGTTCATGACGAGTTCGGAGTCAAACTGTGGTATTCGGTCGTGTTCAAATTCGAAGAAGGCATGATAAGCTACGGCGGATACACCTGTAAAAAGCTGTAAAAGGCAGATCGGCAAATTTCGGTTTGCCGGAATGAACCGGATTTGAACCTTCCGGGAAACAGTTCCTTCTCGGAAGGTTTCTTTTCATCCGCAATCGCACGTTTCACAGCCGCATGGTGGTGAGTAAGTGCGCTCTTCAAAAAAGAGCCTTCTCGTCAAGGGGAAGGCTTTTGGCTTAAAAACACTCTTTACAGAGTACCTCTTCGTCTGCTTTCTTCTTGTTTTACCCGTACTTCGCCTCGCTGCATCTGCCGCCGACAGCACTCGGCTGCGCACCCCTCCCGTTTTCGTTTTTGCTCAAGCGAAAAAACTTGTCATCCTGAGCTTGCCGAAGGACCTCTGAACGCAGAAGCTTGCGGCGGGGAAAAGCAGCTCGCCACACCCATCACCGCTCCGAGATCCTTCCGCTTCGCCTGCGGCGCCCATGGGCTTCGCCCGATCTCGCTGAAAAAGCTCCACCGGAGCTTTTTCCGTGCGCTCGATCCCCAGGATGACAAAAGGGGCACGGAGGACGATACCCTGAATGATATAGCTGCGCTGTGGGCATAGAACCGTAGGGGCGATTCACGAATCGCCCGCCTTCCTTTGGCCAACAAAAAAAAGCAGGAAGCCCTTGCCTCCTGCTTTTATGCTGTGATTCTCTTACTCTTCCGCAGCGTAGACGCTAACGGTCTTCTTCCCCAGATGACGGGTCTCGAAGCGGACCACGCCGTCGATCTTGGCAAACAGGGTATCGTCCTTGCCGATCCCAACGTTGACGCCGGGATGGAAGTGGGTGCCCCGCTGACGCACGAGGATGTT
>CADCMN010000102.1 GCA_902802575.1 uncultured Eubacteriales bacterium
CAGGGCCTCACCGTGGCCCCCTCCAAGGCGGTCAACGCGGGCGGCGTGTCCGTCAGCGGCCTGGAGATGAGCCAGAACTCCGAGCGCCTCAGCTGGAAGGCCGAGGAAGTGGACGCACAGCTCCACAACATCATGGACAACATCTACAACGCCTCCGTGGAAGCGGCCGAGGAATGCGGCCTTGGCTACAACCTGGTGGCCGGCGCCAACATCGCGGGCTTCCGCAAGGTGGCCGACGCCATGATGGCTCAGGGCATCGTCTGATAGCCTGACAATAACCTCACCTAATCGACACACAGCGGCGCGGGAGCTCCCGCGCCGCTGTTCATTTTGGGGAAACCCTGTTAGCGGGCTGGACGCGGTTTTTTTGAGGGAGACGGCAAAACTTGCTTTCATTATGATAATATGCACTCGTGCGTGAACCGATGCTGCAGCAAGGCGTCAATAATGACCCGCGTAGCAGCAGACGGAGCAGGCGGTAATCAGTTGGCAAAATAGAGAGGGTATTTATATGAAAAGAGCAGTTTCCATCCTTTTGGCATTACTCATGGCGGTTTTTACCGTAGCTTGCGGCGGAAGCAAACCAATGAGCGCGACGGAAGTCAAAGCGAGCGAGCCTGAAAAAACAGAAGCGTCTGCTACGCCGAAGCCCACTATGGAACCAACGCCGGAGCCGACTCCTGAACCCGTTTCGCTTCGCGCGGGAGAAACGGTCAAACTGGATTTTATGGAATTCACATTGAATACGGCAGAAGCAATGAAAGAGCTTCCTGTCTTGTCCGAACGATCGAGCGTTGGCTCCTATTTGAACACCGCCGATGGAGAGAAGTACGTTTGTATTCATGGAACAGCAAAGAATCTAAGCCAGAGCGAGATCAATCTGAAAAACATCACGGCAACTCTTATGATCAACAAAAGTTCTTATACTGCTTCGGTAAATGGTTATCATAAGAACAGCTTTAATACTGCGATCGCACCCCTTGAAGAAGTAATGCTCTATGTGTTCGTTAGAGTTCCCGCAGATATCGCAGAAAGTGTAGAGACTTGTTCTGCGACAATCATGTTTAATGAGTCGCTGCAGAGCAGATCTGAAAAGGCAGAGGATAATCCCTATCAATACACTATCCTGCTTTCCACAGAGAACGGTGCGGAAAACGTGTTCACGGTGAATAAATTCGAGCCGAAACAATTATCTTTGGGAGAGACGATTAAAACTGATTTTGTTGAGTTTCAGCTGAATGAATTGTCAGTCAAAGATGGGCTGAAGGAACGCTATAAAGGGACGACATATTCATATGCGACCGATAAAAGCTTAAAGGTCATCTGCCTGATCGGCACGATACAGAATACGAGCAAAAGCGATTTCAACCCGTGCTTTACGGGTAAAATGGTCGTCGATGGATACGAGTATGAAATAAAGGATTGGGAGCTTTGTAAAGGCTTGAAAGTAGCGCCTTTGGTTGAATGCCCGCTGTACATTTTTGCTGAGGTGCCTGAGAGTTTGGCAAAAAACTTCAAGACCTTAACACTGACTTTTGGATTTGACGATGGTTTTTCCAACAAGTTCTATTCCGACATTGAAATGCTCCCCTACGCGTATACTTTGACCGTTCAAAGCGGCCAATGATCTTCTCATAAAACAATACGAGTGAACTCAAAAAGCAGGGAGAACATTTCCCTGCTTTTCTTTACTCTTTTGCCCATTTGCGCTATACTCTTGTTATGGAAACGAACTGGGTCATGGATGAGATGAGCTTTGCTGCGGCCTGCCGGGCGGTGGCGGAGGTGGGCCGGGCGGAGCAGGGCGTGGGCACGTTGGGGGAGAAGACCCTCCATGCGGTGCTAAAGCGCATGATCGAGCCGGATTTGTCCCGCCACGAGGTGAAGCTGGGCGCTTATGTGGCCGACGTGCTGAATGCACACGGCGTCTTCGAGATCCAGACCCGGAACCTCCATAAGCTGAAGCCCAAGCTCACGGCTCTGCTGCCCTATTATCCCGTGACCGTGGCGGTCCCTGTCGTCGAGATAAAATGGCTGTTGACCATGGACCCGGAGACCGGGGAGCTGACGGACCGCCGCAAGAGCCCCAAGCGGGGGAAGCCGGCGGACCTGCTGCCGGATCTCGCCTATCTCAAGCCCCTGCTGCGGGACCCCAACCTGTCCTTCCTGCTCATCCGGCTGGAGGGGGAGCAGCTCAGGAAGCTGACGGGTCAAAAGCACCGTCCCGTGACGCCCCTGGAGTTCGCGCCCACCCGGTTTCTGGGAACGGTCCGGCTGAAGACGGCAGAGGACTACGCCGCCCTGGTGCCGCCGGATCTGCCAACGGCGTTCACGGCAAAGGAGCTGGCCAAGGCTCTGGGTCTGCCCGCCGGCCAAGGCAGTGCCGCCGCCGGCGTGCTCTGCCACATGGGCGCCATCCGTCGGATCGGGCGCGAAAAGAGCGCCTATCTATACACCATCGCCAAGGAGGAGAAACCATGCTGACCTTCAATCATTTCAACTTCAACGTCCTCGATATGCAGCGCAGTCTGGCCTTCTACAAGGAAACCCTGAACCTCACGCCCCTGCGGGAAAAGCGGGCGGCGGACGGGTCCTATTGGATCGTCTTCCTTCAGGACGAGGCAGGCTCGCCCTTCTCCCTGGAGCTGACGGAGCTCAGGGACCGGAAGGACCCCTACGACCTGGGGGCGGGGGAGTTCCACCTGGCCTTCCGCACCCCGGACTATGACGCCGTCCACGCTAAACACCAGCAGATGGGGATCATCTGCTACGAGAATCCCAAGATGGGCATCTACTTCATCGAGGACCCGGACGGCTACTGGATCGAGATCGTGCCGGTGAGATAACAAACGAA
>CADCMN010000103.1 GCA_902802575.1 uncultured Eubacteriales bacterium
TAGTTATTATAGAAGACGAAGCCATGGTCGTTGAGCAGGAACAGGACCAAAAAGCTCACGAAAAACAGCAGCAGGCCCACCGTCCCCTCCCGCCGGGGCCAGGGCCGCTCCGCCGCGGGCCGCCGGCAGCAGAGCCGATCCAGGCAGAAGAGGGCCAGCAGGAACAGGGCGATGGCGCCCATGGTGCCGAAATATCCGAATGTCTGTTCCATTTTGCCGCTCCTCCCGCCGCATCCTGCAGGCTCGTCCGTTGTCGCCATTGTACCCCACGGATCGTCCCCTGTCAACGCGCCGCAGGGGCCCCCGCCAAAAATGCCCATCTGTCGTGATTTCGCTTTTGACCCCCCTGGGACCCGTTTATCCACAGCCGAACCCGGAAAATTATCCACATTGTCCACCGCCTTATCCACCATGCCCGGGATTTTCGTGCTTTTTTGCTGTGGATAAGGCCGTGGAAAAGGCTAAAAGGGCCGCCGCGGGGTCCATCGGCCCCAAAACGACAGGATCGTCCATCGGAGGTCGGCAGACGGGCCGGTTCTGCAAGTCGGGGAAAGGGCTCCTGCAGGCCGCATATTTCGGAGCCGCTTCCTCCGCTTTCGATCCATACAGAACGGGCTATGGACCCTCTGTTGAGCCCATAGCCCCGCCGTCGTTTCCTGCCCGCGCTGTCAGGGAGCAGCCGTGCCGCTTCCTGCATGGGGCATTCATATCAGTCGACGGCGAAGATCACGTACAGCATGGTGTTCATCAACCCTATTTCGATACGCTCCGCGGACCAGTAGTAAAAGTCCCCATCGCTTTCATGCTCTTCTTCATGGGCGCCGAACAGTTGTCCATACTCCTCTATGATCCGATCCCAGACATCCTCTGCCGCCTGCCGCTCGCTGCCGGTGAAAAGACGCCTATCATTCTCGTCCCCATAGATCCATTCTGCTTTGGAAACGGTCCGTATGATTTGGTCGCCCTGACGATTGGATACGAAATCCAGCCGCAACTTTCCTTTCAAACCGTAATACACAAATTGGTTGTACCCCACACGGTCTATGGTGTCGGTGTGTGCCTCCCGGTCCGGCTTTCCCAGCAGCTCAACGATCTGCTCATAGGTCAATCCTTTGTCGAAAAAAGCCGTCAGCTTCTGCGGTATGCCGCAGCCGAAGGCTATCTCTATGGCGTCCTTCGTTGCGTAGACGATGATCTTCACCCGATTTTCGTTTCGCCAGATCAGCCCCTCGTCATCCGTTTTGTGGGCGCCGAACGTCCTGTCGAACTCTGCCGTGATCTCGGCGGCCGCCTGCTGTATCTCGGCTTCGCTGCCCTGGGCGCTCCACCGGGCGTGGTCCAGCCCATAGTCAGCTGCCCGAGCCGATTCGCTGCCCGCCTTGAACCACAGGGCCAGCGTCCCCGCCAGGCCGCAGAACAGGTGCTTTTCATAGGCGACATATGCTTCCCGAGCGCTGGACTGCTCCTCATCGGGCTCGCCCAAAAATATGACGGCATCCTTGTAATTAGGCTCCTCGCGGAACAGGGCGGTGAGGGACTGCTCCCCACTGGTGTACCCTGCCGGTGCCCACATCAGGATCAGCGCCAATACCAACGCGATCGCTTTCCTCATGTTCCCTGTGCTCCTTTCCGTCGCCAGATCGTCCGGCTACGGACAGCATACCATACAACATCCCCTGTTGCAATCGACAGCGTGCGAAAAGCTGCCGTCGGTCCCATGGGCTCTGGACCGATCCGGCAGCCTTCCGCGGATCATGAGGTTGGGGCACCCTGCAGGACCAGGGGAGCTGTCCTGCAAGCTTGGAGTTTGAGGGGGTATTTGCCGCTTTTTCTTTTCAGTGAAAAGAAAAAGCGGCGGAAAAAGAAAAGCACAAATGGGATGCCGGCAATGTGACCGTTAGCCATACTTCCCAATCAAAGTTCTTTTGGGCGACTTTTCTTACAAGAAAAGTCGCAAAGCTTTCTATCAAAACCTTATTTTATCCCGCTTTCTTCCCCTGCTCCTCCATCAGGAGCTTGTCCGCCACCAGGGCGATGAATTCGCCATTGGTGGGTTTGTCGTTCTTGCCGTAGATGTTGTAGCCGAAGAGGGCGTTGAGGTTCTCGATCTTGCCCCGGGTCCAGGCCACCTCGATGGCGTGACGGATGGCCCGCTCCACCTTGCTGGGGGAGGTGTCGAACCGCTTGGCGATGCCCGGGTACAGCTCCTTGGTGATCCGGTTGATGAGATCCGGGTCGTTGTACACCAGGCGGATCCCCTCCCGAAGGTAGTGGTAGCCCTTGATATGGGCCGGGATCCCCGCCACCAGGAAGATGGCCGTCACCTTCTCCTCGAAGGACCGGTGGGTGGGGGCGTAGGGCATGACGCCCCCTTTCACCGGCTCTCCTTCCAGCGTCTCCAGCAAGCGTTTTGAAATGGTGTCCGGGTCCACGGGCTTCACCATATAGTATCGGGCGCCCAGGGCACAGCAGCGGCGGACCATGGCCTCGTTCTTCAACGCGGAGATCACCACCACCGCCGGCGCCGGGTCCAGGGGCAGCACCGACAGCTGCTCCAAGACCGCCAGCCCGTCCGCGTTGGGCATGATGAGGTCCAGCGTCATCACGTCGTAGGTCTTCTCCCGAAGCTTCTTCAGGGCCTCCCGGCCGTCCTGGGCCGTGTCCACCTCCGAAAACCGGTCCTGACTCAGCAGATACCCCTTCACGCTCTCCGTGAACTGGGTGTTGTCGTCGATCAAAAGTGCTTTGTACTTTGCCATGTTCCTTCCTCCTTCGCTGTGCTTCGATTGTACCATCCCCCTCCCCAAAGGGTTAGAGTGCAAATTCAGCGACCCCTGGCGAATGG
>CADCMN010000104.1 GCA_902802575.1 uncultured Eubacteriales bacterium
GCTGGACGAGGACGTGGTCTCCTTCTTCGACGCCTTCGGCAACGCCACCCACACGGCCCTCATGTTCAACCTGGTGGGGGAGGACGTGCTCATCACCGGCGCTGGCCCCATCGGCGTCATCGCCGTGGGCATCTGCAAGTACGCGGGCGCCCGCCGGGTGGTCATCACGGACATGAACGAGTATCGGCTGGACCTCGCAAGGAAGATGGGCGCTGACGCGGCGGTGAACATCGGCAAGACGGACCTTGTGGAGGTCATGCATGAGCAGGGCCTGGTGGAGGGCTTCGACGTGGGCCTGGAGATGTCCGGCAGCGGCGCGGCGCTCAAGCAGATGCTCTCCGTCATGCGCAACGGCGGCAAGATCTCCCTGCTGGGCCTGGGCAACGGCCCCATCAACCTGGATATGAACCTAATCATCGGCAAGGGCCTGACGCTCCAGGGCATCTACGGCAGGAAGATGGACAACTGGCACCAGATGAGCTACATGGTCCAGGGCGGCCTGGACCTCACGCCGGTCATCACCCACCGGTTCCACTACACCGACTTTGAAAAGGGCTTCGCGGCCATGCACTCCGGCAATTCCGGCAAGGTCGTCTTTGACTGGACGACTTCAGTCCGATGAAATCTGCGATTTCATCGGACTGAGGCTCCGCCTTTGCTGCGCTTCCGGGTCCCGCCTATACGCTGCGCGTACCGGGCGGCGGGCCTTGCAAGGAGTCAAAGTCACCGCACATGTCGCTGACTTTGACATATCAGAAGCCGCGCGTTCCTCCTCAGTCGCTGGCGTACGCGCGGCTGCACCGCGCTATGCGCAACCCGGTGAGCATTTCAAACTATCACAAAGAGAATAGAATCAATACAACAGGAGGCTATATATGAAGAAGGCATACGAATTCTATCAGAACGAGCTTTCCGCCATCCGGGAAGCGGGCACCTACAAGGACGAGCGGATCATCGTCACCCCCCAGCGCTCCCGCATCGACACCACCCTCGCCAAGGGCGTGGTGAACATGTGCGCCAACAACTATCTGGGCCTCTCCGACAACCCGGATCTCATCGCCGCCGCCAAGGCCTCCTACGACGAGTGGGGCTTCGGCCTCTCCTCCGTCCGCTTCATCTGCGGCACCCAGGACATCCACAAGCAGCTGGAAGCGAGGATCGCCAAGTTCGTGGGCATGGAGGACGCCATCCTCTACTCCTCCTGCTTCGACGCCAACGGGGGCCTCTTCGAGACCCTGCTGGGGCCCGAGGACGCCATCATCTCCGACGAGCTGAACCACGCCTCCATCATCGACGGCATCCGCCTCTGCAAGGCGAAGCGGTTCCGCTACAAGAACAACAATATGGAGGACCTCCACGCCAAGCTGGAGGAGGCCAAGGACTGCCGGATCAAGCTCGTCGCCACCGACGGCGTGTTCTCCATGGACGGCTATATCGCCAATCTCAAGGGCATCTGCGACCTCGCCGAGCAGTACGACGCTCTCGTCATGGTGGACGACTCCCACGCCGTGGGCTTCATGGGCGAGCACGGCCGGGGCACCAGCGAATACTGCGGGGTCATGGGCCGGGTGGACATCATCACCGGCACCTTCGGCAAGGCCCTGGGCGGCGCCTCCGGCGGCTACACCGCGGCCCGGAAGGAGATCGTGGACCTGCTTCGGCAGAAGTCCCGCCCCTACCTCTTCAGCAACGCCCTCGCCCCCGCCATCTGCGCCGCCAGCATCAAGACCCTCGACATGCTGGAAGCGTCCACGGAGCTCCGGGACCGGGTCCACGAGAACGCCAACTACTTCCGCGCCGAGCTCTCCAAGCTGGGCTTCGACCTGCTGCCCGGGGAACACCCCATCGTGCCCATCATGCTCTACGACGCCAAGGTGGCCCAGGAGTTCGCCCGCCGGATGCTCACGAAAGGCGTGTATGTGACCGGCTTCTGCTACCCCGTGGTGCCCATGGGCAAGGCCCGCATCCGCACCCAGATCTCCGCCGGTCACACCAAGGCGGACCTGGACTTCGCCGTGAAGTGCTTCGGCGAGGTCAAGCAGGAGATGGGGCTGTAAAGGAGCCGCGACTCGCCCGCCGGTTGTTTTTGTAAGGAGGAAATATAACCATGTCCATACCTCAATTCTGTGAGATCACCATGCTGGTTTTGTTCGGGTGCTCTTGGCCGTTCAATATCGCCAAGGCTCTGAAAACGAAGACCGCCAAGGGCAAGAGCGTGGTTTTTCAGGTCTTGGTGCTGATCGGGTATTTCATCGGCCTGTTCGGCAAGTTCTATACCTACCATCAGACGGGGACGCTAAGCTATTCTGTCTGGTTCTATATCGCGGACATCTTGATGGTGTCCATGGATTTAGTGCTATTTTTCATCAATTCCAAGCGTGACAAGATGGCCGCCCAGAATTAGTTTTTATTATGGTTTTGTCTACAAAAAGAACAACAGACAATAGCGCGTACCTCAGTCCGACAGATTAAAACCGACGATCCGTATCGATGAAATCAAGAAGGCCGCCTTCCCAGCGACCTTCTTTCTTGCATACATGGTTTTTTTTGAAACAACCCTTGACAAATTTTCTCTACAGAAGAGAAAAAAGCGGCACAGATAAAATTCACTTTCCACTAATACTCAACCGAATGGAACCGGTGGAGGTCTGGGCTTCGCAGCGGCCGCCGGCGGCGGTGTCGGGGACCTTGACCGACCCGGTGGAGGACTTGGCGTAGAACACCTTCTCCGTGCGGACGGTGCCGGAAATGCTGCCCGT
>CADCMN010000105.1 GCA_902802575.1 uncultured Eubacteriales bacterium
GTAAAATAAAAAAATGCCTCTATTTTACATTATTAATAGGTTGTTTTTTACTTTTCAGGAAGTTATAATAAACTCACCATCAGAAGTACCTGAAGCTAATCTGCGTAAATCGGAGGGTCATCTTGGCAAACTATAATCATCTGATTCGGGAGCTGTCCCGATTGAATCCGTATGAGAAGGCAGCACTGGATTCCTTCCGCCGAACAGGGACCCTGCTTCGTCACGGTCAGTATCTATATCTGATGATGCACGGAACAGACCGGCACACCCTGGAAACCATCAACGACCCGCCTGCTCTTCGGGAGCAAGGGCAGATCGTTGCTTCCTTCCATGAGAGATACGGCAATACCGGCCTGACGGAAGAGGCCTTCATGCCGCCTGGCATAAATGTTGCCATAGAAAAACTGCTCCGCTATATTGAAATACCTACCCACTCCCATGAGTTTATCGAATGCGCTTATGTGCTCCGGGGCAGTTGTATTCATCGCGTCGGTGAAAACGAGGTAATCCAGCAAGAAGGCAGCTTTATTCTCATCCCAGTTCCGACCAGACACCAGCTCATTGCCGTCGGCGACTCACTGTGTCTTACCATGAAGATCCGGCTAAGTCACTTCATAAAGATGAGTATTCCGCATCTTCCCTCCATGGTCTACCCGATCAGCTTTCAATGCGGAAAGGACCCTGCCGCCGAAAGTATGCTGCTCTTTCTGTACGAGCAGCAAAGTCTTGGAATGCCTTATCAGATAGAGCTGATGGAATCGACTGCGGCTAGTCTGATCACTTATATTCTTCAGAGATATATGGACACGATGCAGCCGCTCTACAGCATTGCTTTACGGGATCAGCGGATACTCGATATGGTCAATTATATGTACAATCACTATCGCACGGTTACGCTCCATGAGCTTGCAGCAGAATTCCATTACAATGAGTCTTATTTGAGCCGTATGTTTCAGGAGCAGGCCGGACGGTCCTTCTCAGAAACCGTCAAGGATTTTAAGCTTCGAAAAGCCGCGGAGCTGCTGAAAACAAGAAAGTGGAAACTCGATCACATCTGCGAAGAGATAGGCTATAAAGATACCCGCCAGTTTATCCGCAGCTTTAAAGAAATGTACGGAATCACGCCGGACAAATTCCGGAAGCGTGTTCAGATAGAATCATAAAGAAAAGGAGCAGACCATGCTGTATGAGATCTGCTCCCTCTTCATATAGCTTTATTCGCTTTAAATCATCTGAAAAGTCTTAACACCTCTATGATCACATCTTCCTTTGCCTTCAGCGTCCCCGATGACCGGCTGTCCTCACTCTTCGGCAGATTGTAATTCTGCCGCTCAATGATTCCGCATTTCCTCTTTGTCTTCGCGATATTCAGGTGTGTCACATGGAATCCGTACTTTTTCCTGAATCTCTTCATATGTAGCCTTAAGCGACGACACTGTTCAGTTTGCAACGGCCGAAGTGTTCAACTCAGGCGACATATACACGAATTGCCGTTTCAAAGTGTCAACCACTACATATTGTTATAACGTGTCTCTTTTGTAGCTACATAAGGAGCTTGGCGTCGATGTTCCGTATCTGTGCATCAATGATATGGGTCAGATGCTGACGCCGAATCTTTGTTCGCATCACTTCCACTATGCGGCAAAGAAAGTCGGTCTCGAAGGGATGCGTTTGCATGATCTCCGCCATACGGTCGTCACCTATATGTTGGATGCAGGCGAGAATCCAAGAACAGTGCAGGAATTTGTCGGACACTCCGATCCGGGCTTTATGCTGCGGCAGTACGCGCATGTGCTGGAAAAGAGCAAGAGGCAGGCAAGTGATGCTTTGATGCGAAGCTTGTTCGGGCAAACAGTTTGATTTTTGCATCCTCATCTTGGGAGCAGTTTTTGGGAGCAGTTTGGGAGCAGCACGGGAAACAGCAAAAATACGGTTTTTCGAGCTGCTCCCATTTTGCTCCCAAATCAGCAAACGAGTATAAGTCAAGATAGAAAAAAGCCCCAAAACACTAAGGTTTTTGGGGCTTGTTTTGGAGGCGCCACCCGGAATCGAACCGGGGGTGAGGGTTTTGCAGACCCGTGCCTTACCGCTTGGCTATGGCGCCGATGGAGCGGGAAACGGGGCTCGAACCCGCCACCTCAGCCTTGGCAAGGCTGCGCTCTACCAAATGAGCTATTCCCGCAATAAAAATGGTGCCTCAGAGTGGACTTGAACCACCGACACAGGGATTTTCAGTCCCTTGCTCTACCAACTGAGCTACCGAGGCACATTGGCGACCCGGAGGGGCGTACTAACCAACTGTACTACCGGGCCGAATATCTGGTGGGAACAACAGGGCTCGAACCTGTGACCCCTTGCTTGTAAGGCAAGTGCTCTCCCAGCTGAGCTATGCTCCCCCACGCGGTTTTTTCATGCAAGGGTCATTATATATGACGGGAGGACATCTGTCAACTGCTTTCCCTAAAAAATTTTTGCAACGCGGAAAGATCCGCCTGCCGGCCATCCGTGGGCACCAGAAGCCCTCGGGTCGAGATTCCGTTGCGCACGGTCCAAAACAGGCTCCACAGCTCCCGTGGGGACAGGTTCGAGGAAAAGGCGTCCCCCACCGCCCGTTTGAGCGCCGGAAGCTTCAGCAGCGACGCCTGCTGGATGTAGGCCGTCGCCCCCGTCATCAGGGACAAAACGCCCTGCGCCCGCTGCAATCCATCCCCCGCCAGGGCCTGAGCCCCCTGTCCCCCCAAGGGACCGGTGACTTCCAGCACCGCCGGCACGCAGGACAGGTCCAGCGCCATCCAGGCCCCATAGTGCCGGCCCGTCAGCACCTCCACCAGCGTCACGGCCTGGGCTCCCTGGGCCGCCAGATCCTCGCCCGGAAGCGGCGCTTCGTCCAGCGGACGGCCCGATGGATCGACCACGTCCGTAGGCAGGGCCGCCAGGATCAACCCCTCCTGATCCAGCCGCAGCAACAGCAAAGCGGCCGCCCTTCCGTCCTGAAGGGCGACCGCCAGAATGTCCCGGGTATGGGCGTCATAGGCGCCCACCCAGGGAAGCGCCGTCCCCTCGGGCAGCGCCGCGTCCGGCGAAGACCCGCGCTGGGGTACGAAGGCGCCGACCGGCCCTGAGGGCGTCTCCCCCGGCTGGGGCGTGTCCCACCGGGGGACCAGGGGCAGCCGAAACGCTGTGGGGGGCGGCGTGGGCGAGGCGATTGGCGTGGCGGTGGGTGAAACCGTTTCCGCCGGAGCGGGGTTCGACTCGGGCGGCACATCCCCCTCTCGGGGGCTGAGGATCAGCGCGGCCGCCACCGTCAACAGCAGGACGACCCCGCTGACGATAGATATCAATATGATCTGCTTGCGCGATAGCTGCATGGAAAAAAGGACCTCCTCCGTGCTTTTTGCCTATTTTGCCACGGTCGGAAAGGTCCTATACCTTTTACTGCCGACAGATCACGGGCGCCCCGCGCATACGGCCAGTCGGTCCATATCCAGCTCCGCGATCAGCGAGAGCAGGGCCAGCGTGGAGGCACGGCACGCCTCCTTCTCCAGCCTGTCCGTGAAGGCGCAGGCATAGGGCCACTGGGACGCCAGGGCGATCCAGGCGTAGTCCGCAAGGGCGGCCCGCTCCGCCTGCGAGGCCGGATAGACGGCCAACAGCATGGCCGCGTTTTTGCGATAGCTGGCCAGAGCTTTTTCCAGAACGGCGGCGGGATCGTCCCAGGGCTGATCGTTCATGACGTCCAGATTGAAATCCGCGTTGTTGGCGATCAGGTTCACGCACACGTCGGTGCCCGCCAGGTTGAAGTCGATGAGGCCCGCCATATGGTGCGCATCGTCCAGAAGCACGTTGGTAAAGTTTTCGTCCCCCTGGGTGACGCAGCGGGGCAGGGATCTAAAGATCTGCAGGAGCCGACCGCGGACTTCCCCGTTCCTGGCCGCCAGCTTTTGTGCCAGGCTCTCCGCGTCCCACTTGCGCAGGGCGGCGCAGACGGTATCCATGTTCTGCTGCTTCTCGTCCACGCCCAGGGGCGCGTCATATGGGCAAAGATCGAAGAGGCTATACATGCCCATGGTGGGGATCAGGTCCACGTCCCGGTATCGGGCCATGAACCGGGCCAAGGACAGGACCACCTCCTCCCTGAGCGCGTCCTGCTCCGCCTCGGTGAGGTCTGTCTCCCCGGCAACGGGCAGATCCACGTATTCCGACAGATAGACCGTCAGCCGGCCCCAGCTATGGAAGAACCGCCCGTCCTTCCCCCGGAGGAAGGCAGGGCAGCGAAGACCGAAGGCGTTGTAGCGGGCGATGAGGCGATTCAAATCGTCCAGCCGCGCCTCGGTCATCTCCGGGGCGTTGGTGAGCCGCAGCACGTACTTTTTGTCGAGGATGTAGTTCCAGCGGACGTCCTTCCCGTCGTGGGAGGTGTCCATAAGGCCCGCCTCTGCCGCATCCTCCACCCCATAGAGGGCCAACAGGGCCAAGAGCTCCTCCCAGCCGGGATGAGCCAGGGCCTCTGAGCAGGGCTTCGCTTTATTCAGCGCTTTGATCCGATCTGCCGGCATATCCTTCCTCCGATCCGTACTGTTTTTTACGGCACCAGCATACTTGAGGCGGGTTTCCCTGTCAAGGCCGTCCTCCCTAAAAGGTCCCCTCCGTTATTTTTCACGGTTCCGGTTGCATTATTTCTTCTATTTGTTATAATGAAGTGTATTTTATGATAAGGAGATTGTCTGTCTATCATGCGTACTCGTTCTTCTTTGCGGAACATGATCCTGGCATCCATCCTCTGCGCTCTGGTGGTGGTCATGACGGTAGTGCCCTACACCGGCTATATCAGCATCGGCGGCGTGCTGGAGATCACCACGCTGCACATCGTCACCATCCTGGCCGGCGTGCTGCTGGGCTGGAAATACGGCGCCCTGGTGGGCGGCGTGTGGGGCCTGACCTGCATCCTGCGCTGCCTGAAGCCCTTCGGCTTCGCCAACGTGTTCGTGGCCTTCCTGCCCCGGGTGTGCGTGGGCGCTGTGGCCGGGCTCCTGTTCGGGTGGCTGAAGCGGACCCACGTGGCGCCGACCCCCTCCATCATGATCTCGGCCATCGGCGGGACGCTGACCAACACCGTGCTGGTGCTCTCCGCCATGACCATCTACTGCAAGGTCCATGGCGTTCAGGGCTATGAAACGGCGGGCGTGTACACCGTGCTGCAGAGCATCGTGGCCAGTCTCGCCGCCCTCAACGGCATCGTGGAGCTGCTGGCGGCGGTCATCATCGTCCCCGCGGTCTACTTTGCCCTCCAGCCCCGGGACGCAGTGATGGGCGTAGATCTGGGTGCCTCCGCCACCAAACTGGCCCTGATGAAAGGCCGCAAATGCGTCAAGACCCTCATGGCTGAAAAGGACGAGCCTTTGGAAGACGCCATCCGCCGGATGAACCCGGGCCATGTGGACCGGATCGCTCTCACCGGTGTGGGCGCCTCCTATATCGAAGGGAACGTGATGGGCCTGCCCACCGTAAAGGTGGAGGAATTCACGGCCCTGGCCCGGGGCGCCAAGCAGAACGCCCGGGTCCATAACTGCCTGCTGGTGAGCGTGGGCACGGGCACCGCCTTCGTGCGGGTCTCCCCG
>CADCMN010000106.1 GCA_902802575.1 uncultured Eubacteriales bacterium
GGCGCGTTCTCCAGCTTGTTCTTCTCCCGGGCGTTCTCCTTGGCCTTGCGGGCGGCGGCCCGGGCCTTGCTGGCCTTGATGGCCTTGTCGGCGATGATGTTGCCGGTAGAGGCGTTCTTCAGATCCTCCAGGTACTTGCTGAGCTCCTGGGTCACCACCGCCTCCACGGCGGGCCGGGCCTCGGTGTTGCCCAGCTTGGTCTTGGTCTGGCCCTCGAACTGGATGTTCCGCATCTTCACGGACAGGACCACGGTCAAACCCTCGCGGAAATCCTCGCCCGCCAGGGAAGCGTCCTTGTCCTTCAAGAGGCCGGTCCGGCGGCAGTAGTCGTTCATGCACTTGGTGAAGGCTGCCTTGAAGCCGGTCTCGTGGGTGCCGCCCTCGGAGGTGGGGATGTTGTTCACGTAGGAGAACAGGTTCTCGTTGTAGCCGTCGTTGTGCTGGATGGCCGCGTGTCGTAGAGGGGCGTGCTCTCGCTGTTGAGATACCGGACGAAGTCGGACAGGCCCCCTTCGAAGCAGAACTCGTCCTTCCGGCCCTTCTTGCCGGGGCGCTCGTCCGCCAACGTGAGCTTCACGCCCCGGTTGAGGTACGCCAGCTCCCGCAGCCGCCGCATGATGACGTCATAGCTCCACTCCACGGTCTCGAAGACCCGATCGTCGGGCAGAAAGGTGATGAGGGACCCCTGCTTGCGGGTCCGGCCCGTCTCGGTCAGCGGGTACTTGGGCCGCCCGGAAACGATCTTCCCGTCCGGGCCCTCGGCGCTCTCGAACTCCTGTTTATAGGACCGGTTCTGAGTGAACACCTCCACGATGACCCACCGGGAGAGGGCGTTCACCACCGAGGCGCCCACGCCGTGGAGGCCGCCGGAGTAGCCGTAGGAGTCGTAGCCGAACTTGCCGCCCGCATGGAGCTGGGTGAAGACCACCTCTACACCGGACACGCCCAGCTTCTCGTGGATGCCGACGGGGATGCCCCGGCCGTTGTCGAAGACCGTGGCGGAACCGTCCTTGTTGAGGGTGACGCTGATCTCGTTGGCGTAGCCGTTGGCCGCCTCGTCGATGGCATTGTCCACGATCTCCCATAAGAGATGGTGGAGCCCCTTGGGGCCCGTGGTGCCTATATACATGCCGGGACGCATCCTGACTGCATCCAGGCCCTCCATGACCGTTATATTGGAAACGGTGTAGTTGGATTCCATATCTTGTGCATTTCCTCCCAAATCTTACAGGCCAGTATACCACACCTTGTGGCCCCTTCGCCTGCCTTTCCGTGCGATTTTACCGATTGTTCAAATAAGAAACAGAAAAAAACACGCACCCTTTCTTGAAAGAAAGGGTGCATCCGAAAGAACTTCAGGTAGGATACGCTGCTCTGTACCGTTCCCATTACCCCATACGAGTTTCTCTTTTCGGCACTTTTTTCTCTTTGCAGAAAGAGAAAAAGTGCGGAAGAAAAAAACTTCAATCCTCCCTGAGATCCGTCAGCAGCCATCCCGTGCCGGCCCAGACCTTCAGGGCGGAGCCGCAGTACCGGCAGACCTTGGAACCCACGATGGGCACGGGGGCGCCGCAGTTGGGGCAGTTTGAACGCTTGACGCCGGTCATGGTGTCCGTGGACCAGGCGGCCAGGTATTTGAGGATCAGCCGCCGCTGCCGGGTGACGCCCGACCGGTCCCGGAAGGAGGCTGCGGCCTGGAAGGTCAGCACCCGATCCTCGGAGGCGTCGTCATAGGCGGCCAAGGCGACCTTGTGGACCCGGATGTCCCCCGCCACGTCCGGGGGCAGGAAGCTGGGGAGCCGCTCTTTGAGCTGGTCCGAGATGCCGTCGGAATAGAGACACTTGCCCGCCTGAGCGCTTTCGTAGAACATGCGGGTATCCTTCATGACCCGCTGACGGATAAGCTCGGGATTGTATTCGGGGAAGTCCCGCTTGATCCTGTCCAGGAGCAGCGGCTCCGCCGAGGACAGGGACTTGGGCGTAGTCTCCGCCTCAAAATCCGCCTTTTTGATGATCCCGGACAGAACGGAAGCCAGATTCCCCACCCGAAGGGCGGCGCGGGCCACGTACCGCAGGGCCACCAGCGCCCCGCCCGCTATTATAATAAGTAGAATGATCCCGCCTGTCGTTTCCATAGTCCGCCCTCCTTTTCCTTTGTAGAGAGTATACCACGTCCCATCCCGCCATGCCATAGCTCCGTGGCAGGTTTCACAAAGAAACGCATGAAAAAACCGCCCGCAGCAGGGCGGCCATACGTCGAAAGAATCACTGTGCCTGATATGCCTTCCAGTCCTTGTTCAGCATGTTGGCACCCACGACGGCCAATATCCCGCCCGCCAGGATCAGCCAGCCACCGGCACTCTGCGTCATAGCCAGCATGATCAGGGTGTTTATCCCTGCGTAGACCAGCAGCACCACGGCGCTGGCCAGGGTCTTGCTAACATGGACCCACAGGCCCAGCCCCAGGAGGATGGCCGCATCCAGCAGCATCGGCGGATAGGACGATGCTCCCAATATGACGGTGACGCCGGCGCTGATATAACAACAAATCGCCGCCGCCAGGATCAGGCCCCTGGCCGTTTTATTTGCGGGGAAAGCTGCAAATTCCTTCAGCGTGCTCACCTTGGTCTCCCCCGCCGCATGCGTCGCCTCAAAAGCCTGTGCTTCGACTGCCTTCGGCGCTTCCGATGTCGAGACTTCTGTTACCGGCGCTTCGTCCGTCGAAATGCCCGGCTTGGTTTCGATAAACTGGTCCTTTTCCATCATGCCTGCCCCATTCCTTTCCCTTGCTCATTGTAACTATATACCCATAGCCATGTTTTCGTCAATGTTTATCCGCCCGCCGCTTTGCCTTCGTAAACAGGGTTACAGGCGGAACCCGAAATCCCCCGCGGCGCGGACACAAAAAAAGAGAGCCGCTGCGCGACTCTCTCTTTTTTGATTTCTTACTCGATGACCTTGGACACGACGCCGGAGGCGACGGTGCGGCCGCCCTCGCGGATAGCGAACCGGAGACCTTCCTCCATGGCGATGGGGGTGATCAG
>CADCMN010000107.1 GCA_902802575.1 uncultured Eubacteriales bacterium
TGGAGACCAGGAGCGCGAAGTTGGTGTTCTCCGTGTGCATGTCCTCCCGCTCGTAGCTGTGGCCGTTGACGGTGACGATGCCGTTGGTGTTCTCGGTGACCACGATGCCGTTGGGGTTCATGCAGAAGGTGCGGACGTTGTCCTCGAACTTCTCCGTCCGGTACACGATCTTGCTCTCGTAGAGCTCGTCGGTGAGATGGGAGAACACCACCGCGGGCAGCTCCACCCGAACGCCCAGGTCCACCCGGTTGCTGTGGGTGGGGATGTCCAGGCGCTTGCAGATCTCCTCCATCCACTTGCTGCCGCTGCGGCCTACGGAGATGATGAGCCGGTCGCAGGTGTAGTCCCCCTTCTCGGTGCAGACGGCGTAGCCGCTCTCCTCCACGGTCACGTCGTTCACCGGCGTGTCGAAGAAGAAGTCCACGGTGTCCTTCAGATGGTCAAAGAGGTTCTTCAGCACCACGTAGTTGATGTCCGTTCCCAGGTGCCGGACGGAGGCGTCCAGCAGGTTCAGCTTGTTCTCGATGCACAGCTTCTTGAAGCGGGTGCCGGCGGTGGAGTAGAGACGGGTCCCCTCGCCGCCGTAGGCCATGTTCACGGAATCCACGTACCGCATGAGCTCCAGGGCTTCCCGCTTGCCGATGTGCTCGTAGAGGGTGCCGCCGAAGTCGTTGGTGATGTTGTATTTGCCGTCGGAAAAGGCGCCCGCGCCGCCGAAGCCGGACATGATGGAACAGGTCTTGCAGCGGATGCAGCTCTTGATCTTCTCCCCGTCGATGGGGCAGCGCCGCTTCTCCAGCGAATGCCCCTGCTCAAACACGGCCACCCGCATTTGAGGCGCCAGCTTTTTGAGCTCATAGGCGGAGTAGATGCCGCCGGGGCCGCCGCCCACGATGATGACGTCATAGTTTTTCATGGTTTGCACCTCCCAGGTGAAGTAACAAATAAGTATACCATGGATGGGAAGAGGATGTAAACAAAGCACGCACCTTTTCTTCGAAAAAAAAAGGTGCATCCAAAAGAACTTTATCCGGGAAATACGGCTTGCGAACCTATCCCCATTATCCCGAATACGTTTCTCTTTTTCCGCCGCTTTTTCTCTCTTATATAAAGAGAAAAAGCGGCAAAAGAAGTTTTCTCACTCCGCCGGGTAGGGCTCCAGGAAGGCGTGGAAGTGGCGCATGGGCAGATTGTGGCCCATGACGATCCGCATGTTGGGGATGGACTCCCGATCCCGGTAGAGGGCGGTGACCGCGGCGATCACGTAGTCCAGGTGCTCCTGGCTAAGCTGGCTACGGTTCACGGCGAAGCGGACCACGTTGCACACCTCCGCCTGCTGCTCGGGGGTCTTGAGATCATACTCCATGGAGTAGTCGCCCAGCTCCGAGACCCGGATGCCGTAGCGGCGGATGAGCTCCAACGAGAACCCCTCCCCGGCGAAGCTGTCGTGGCCCCGCTTGCCGTCGAAGAACTTGTCCATATTGAGGTACACGCCGTGGCCGCCGGCAGGCAGCACCACGGGCAGCCCCGCCTTGTAGAAGCCCTGGGCCAGATATTCGCACTGCTTCACCCGCTCGTCCAGATACTCGAACCTTCCGCACTCATAGAGGCCGGCGGCCAGGGCCATGATGTCCCGGCCGGACATGCCGCCATAGGAGTCGTTGCCGTAGGAGGAGATCTGCTTCACCTTCAAAAGGATGCCCACGTCGGTCTTCACGGTGCCGTCGGGGTTGAAGTCGGAGAACTTCTTCCAGAAGTAGCCCTTGTCCCTAAAGGCGCAGACGCCGCCCATGTTGGCGTGGCCGTCCTTCTTCAGGGACGCGGTGAAGCCGTCGCAGTAGGAGAAGAGCTCCCGGGCGATCTCGAAGATGGACTTGTTCTCATACCCGGGCTCGTTGACCTTGATGAAGTAGCAGTTCTCCGCCCAGCGGGCCGCGTCCAGCATGTAGGGGATCTCGTATTTGTGAGCGATCTCGGCCACCGCGCGGATGTTGGCCATGGACACGGGCTGGCCGCAGACCGTGTTGTTGGTGATGGTGGTGTAGACCATGGGGATGTTCTCGGGCCCCAGCTCGTCGATCATCTGCTGGAGCTTGACCAGATCCATGTTCCCCTTGAACGGGTTCTTTTCATAGGCGCCGCCCTGGGGCACTTCCCAGAGCAGATCCTTGTCGTACAGGTTCCGGGGGATGGAGCCCATCTGCTTGATGTTCCCCTCGGTGGTGTCAAAGTGGCCGTTGCTGGGGATGGTGAAGCTCTTGCCCGGGTGCCTGTCGTTGAGGATCTTGGACACGATGGAGAAGAGCAAACTCTCCGCGCACCGGCCCTGGGGCACCAGGAAGGTGTTAGGCCGCTCCATCTGGGCCGCACCGCCGTTGAAGAGGCCGCCCTCGTATTCCACGAGATACAGCTCGTCCATGAGCTTTTCGATGTCCTCGCAGCCCGTGCGGATCAGATCCAGGGTGCGCTTTTGCGCGTCGCCCCGCTCGAACACGTCCCGCATGGCGTCCAGGAGCACGTAGTAGCCCTTGTTCCGACCGTAGCTCTCGTCGCCCAGCATGAGGGCGCTCCACTGCAGATCGGTCATGGCGGTGGTGCCGGAGTCGGAGAGCATGTCCACGGTGAGCATGCCCGCGGGGAAAGCGAACTCGTTGTAGTGGGTGCTTTGCAGCGCACGCTCCCGCTGTTCCACGGTGACCTGGGGGATGTTCCGCTTCACATAGGCGAAGGA
>CADCMN010000108.1 GCA_902802575.1 uncultured Eubacteriales bacterium
CTCATATACGGTCATATGGGGGTACAGGGCGTAGTTCTGGAAGACCATGGCGATGTCCCGATCCTTGGGCGGGATGTCGTTCACCAGCTTGCCGTCGATGAGCAGCTCGCCGTCGGTAATCTCCTCAAGACCGGCGACCATGCGCAGGGTCGTGGACTTGCCGCAGCCGGAGGGGCCGACCAGCACGATGAACTCCTTGTCGGCGATGTCCAGGCTGAACTGCTGGACGGCGACCACGCCCTCGTCGGTGATCTGCAGGTTGATCTTCTTTTGGGGCTGATCGTCCGCCTTCTTCTTGGACTTCTTCTGTTCGCCGCTGATGTAGGGATAGACCTTCTTGATGTTCTTGAGTTGTACAGTTGCCATTTGCTTTTGCTCTAAGCGCCCTGCCTCCGCAAGAGGCGCCCTCGCGGTGTTCAGCCGCATTACGACAGGTCTCCACACTGCCGCAGCCCGAGCCTGGGCTCATTTCCTCCTTTTTTTCAGGCGAGACGCCTATCGTGGTGGAGTAGTACGCCTCAACCTTAGGATGTGGATTGGTTCAGCCGACCCAGCGCTTGACCGCCTGGTCGATCAGGGAAACAGCATGGGCGATAGCCCCGTCGTCAGCCGCCGTGTAGGCCGCCAGAGGCGGACGCACGCCGCCCAGATCCAAGCCCTCCCGACGCCGCAGCACCTCCTTGATGGAAGCGTACATGTTGCACTTGCCGGCACAAAGGGCATAGATGATGTTGTCCACGTCGTACTGAAGGGCCCGGGCTTCCTCACGCTTGCCTGCATAAAACAGCTCGAACAGCTTCACGATCAGCTCCGGCATGGCCCCGTAGGTGCCGCCTATGCCACCGTCGGCTCCCATCATGAGGCCGGAGATGATCTGCTCGTCGGGACCGTTGAACACCACGAAGGGGCGGCCGTTCCTCGTGCCCTCATCCTTGAACATCTGAATGTCCTGGACGGGCATGGAGGAGTTCTTGACTCCGATCACGTTGGGGTTCTTCAGCATCTCCTTCAGCAGGGGGATGGTCAGCGCCACGCCGGCCAGCTGCGGAATGTTGTAGATGATGAAGTCCGTGTGGGGCGCGGCGGCGCTGATATCGTTCCAGTACTTGGCGATGGCATGCTCCGGGAGCCTGAAGTAGATGGGCGGGATGGACGCGATGGCGTCCACGCCCAGGATTTCCGCATGGCGCGCCAGCTCCTGGCTGTCCCGGGTGTTGTTGCAGGCCACATGGGCGATGACGGTGAGCCGGCCCTGGGCCGCTTCCATCACGTTCTCCAGCAGGAGCTTGCGCTCCGGCACGCTTTGGTAGATGCACTCTCCGGAGGAGCCGCCCACATAGACGCCCTTGACGCCCTTTTGGATCAGAAACTCCGTGAGCTTGCGAACCGCCGCCGGGTCGATCTCGCCATTTTGGTCATAGCAGGCGTAAAACGCGGGGAATACGCCCTGATACTTCTGAATGTCCTTCATTTAGATGATTCTCCTTTACTCTTCGTACACCAGCACTTTGAACACCACTTTGGACACCGTTTCGGGCCCGTTCACCTGGATCTTGATGCGATGGGCGTCCTCCGGGAACACCACCAGGAAGGAGCCCGGTCGCAGCACGAGGCTTTGCTCCGCTTCGCCCTGATAAGCATAGAAGTCGCCCTGATGCTCGAACAGGGTCAACCCTTGGGGCGAGGCGATGTCCACCCGCTCCTCCCTCTCCATCATGAGATGGATGTCCAAATACCGCTTGTGGGCCTCGAAGAAGGTGTCCTCCAGGGGCAGGGTGTCGTAGGTGAAGCGGGTGACGTACAGCTTGTCTCCTTCGAGCTGCATGGTTTCAGGGCCCACGGTGGCGAGGAAGGCCTCGTTGAGCCGGTCCAGCGCGGCGTCCAGCCGGGGATGGATGCCCCGATAGGCCCTGGCCTGGGACAGTTTATCCAGTATCATAGGCTTATTTTTTGCGCAAGATGCCTTGTCAAAAGGAGCTGTTTTCGATATGATGAAAAAAAACAGGAGGAATCGCCATGGAGCTGTACGGCATCCCCATCCCTATCACCAACATTCCCAAGCTGGATCCCGGGTTCATCCCCATCGGACTGTTCAACCGGGCGTTTCTTGCCACCGCCAAAAAGCCTTTGGGCATTGCCGTGGAGCGGGCCGACGGGCAGATCGCCCGGGTCGATACCTTCATCCATGGAACGCCGGACCAGGCGGCGGCGGATACATACTATCTGGATCGGCTGGTGAAGACCCTGCTGTGGATGAAGGGGGGCTTTAAGGTCTACGTGTCCGGGGATCGGGCCATGTATGAGTATCTCCAGGCCGCCTTTGCCGACGGCGGCAGCCGCGACTTCGACTTCCATTTCATGGCCAACGTCTATGAGCGCCCCTTCGAGGTGGTCTATGCGGACGAGCTGCCGGAGGAGAAGGACGCACCCCAGGCCATCGGCGGACATCTGGAGGGCTGCCGGATCGGCTTCGACGCCGGCGGCAGCGATCGGAAGGTCAGCGCCGTGGTGGACGGGCAGAGCGTCTACGACGAGGAGGTGGTCTGGTTCCCCAAGACCAACGCCGATCCCCAGTATCACTACGACGGCATCGTGGCTGCATTGAAGAGCGCCGCCGAGCACATGCCCCGGGTGGACGCCGTGGGCGTGTCCTCCGCCGGCATCTACATCAACAACCGCACCATGAACGCCTCCCTGTTCCTGCAGATCCCCAAGGACCTGTTCGAGACACCTTCGGGGATATCCCCTTCGAGGTGGCCAACGACGGCGACGTGTCCGCCCTGGCCGGCATGCTGAGCCTGGGCGAGCCGAACGTTTTGGGCATCGCCATGGGCACCAGCGAGGCCGTGGGCTTCGTGGACAGGGAAGGCCGCATCACCGGCTGGCTCAACGAGCTGGCCTTCGTGCCCGTGGACGCCGCCCCCGACGCCATGGTGGACGAGTGGAGCGGCGACATCGGCTGCGGCGTCAAGTATTTCTCCCAGGATTCCGTCATC
>CADCMN010000109.1 GCA_902802575.1 uncultured Eubacteriales bacterium
GAGCGAATATCTGTCCGAAAAGCTGAGCCGGGCGGGCATCCCCCACCAGGTGCTGAACGCCAAGTATCACGCCAAGGAGGCCCAGATCGTGGCCCAGGCCGGCAAGCTCAACGCCGTGACCATCGCCACCAACATGGCCGGCCGCGGCACGGATATCCTGCTGGGCGGCAACCCGGACTTTCTGGCCCGGCAGGCCCTCATGCGGGACGGCCTGGAGGACGACCTCATCGAGGAAGCCACAGGCCATGCCGAGACCGAGGATGAGGCGATCCTGGACGCTCGCAGAAAGTATAAGGAGTATTACGACGCCTTCAAGGCGGAGACCGATCGGGAGCACGAGCAGGTGGTGGCTCTGGGAGGCCTCCACATCATCGGCACCGAGCGCCACGAGAGCCGGCGCATCGACAATCAGCTCCGGGGCCGGGCCGGCCGTCAAGGGGACCCGGGCAGCACCCGGTTCTATGTGTCGCTGCAGGACGAGCTCATGCGCCGGTTCGGGGCGGATCGGATGGAAGGCATCATGGCCCGGCTGAACCCCGGGGACGAGCTGCCCATTGAAAGCGGCCTTATCACCAAGCAGATCGAGAGCGCCCAGAAGCGGGTGGAGATGACCAACTTCGACACTCGAAAGAACGTGCTGCGGTATGACGACGTGATGAACAAGCAGCGGGAGATCATCTACGGCCAGCGCCGCCAGGTGCTCATGGGCATGGATATGCACGACAGCTTCCTGGGCATGATCGACGATATGATCGACGATTCCATCGAGAGCATCGTCAACGCCTACTGCCCCAGGGAGAGCCATGACAGTGACTGGAACCTCTCTTTGGTCAGCAAGGAGATCTGCGACCTGTGCGCTGCGGCGCCGACGGACATCTTCGCCGGATTCGATAAGAAGCGACCCTCCCACGACGATTTGCATCATGTGTGCCGCGATTTCATCGACAGGCAGCTGGAGGCCAAGGAAGCGGAGCTGAAGGAGGCGGGCATCGACCTGCACGAGGTGGAGCGGGTGGTGCTCCTGCGGACCGTGGACACCCACTGGATGGACCACATCGACGCCATGGATCAGCTGCGGCAGGGCATCGGGCTAAGGGCCTACGCCCAGAAGGACCCGGTGGTAGCCTACACCAACGAGGGCTTCGAGATGTTTGACACCATGGTGGCCCAGATCCGGGAGGAGGCTGTGAAGGGCCTTCTGCGAGTGGCGGTGCGCAAAGCGCCCGTGGTGCGGCAGCAGGTGGCTAAGCCTGTGAACACCCCCGCCCCCGAGGGGAACGCCCCCAAGAAGAAGCTGGCCTCTGAAAAGATCGGCCGGAACGATCCCTGCCCCTGCGGCAGCGGAAAGAAGTACAAGAACTGCTGCGGCAGGAACGCGAAATAATTGAGGGAGAGTAAGACGATGGGCTGGAGGACCAGATGGGCGCCGCCGACTTCTGGAACGACGTGGACGCCGCCAACAAGGTGACCCAGCGGGTGAAGAGCATTAAGAACAAGCTGGAGCGCCTCGACAAGCTCAACGGCAATCGTGAGGACATCCAGACCCTCATCGAAATGGCCGAGGAGGAGGACGACGAGAGCATCATCGAGGAGATCAAGTCGGAGCTGGACGAGCTCGAAAAGAAGGTCTCCGCCCTGCGCCTTGAAATGCTCCTCAAAGGGCCCTACGACGCCTATAATTGCGTGTTGAGCCTCCATGCGGGGGCCGGCGGCACCGAGGCCCAGGACTGGACGGAGATGCTCTATCGGATGTACAGCCGCTACTGCGAACGCCGGGGCTGGTCCGTGAAGGAGATCGACCTCCTCATGGGCGACGACGCGGGCATCAAGTCCGTCACCTTCGAGGTGGACGGAGAGAACGCCTACGGGTATCTGAAGGCCGAGAAGGGCGTGCATCGGCTGGTGCGCATCTCCCCCTTCGACGCCAACGCCCGGCGGCACACCTCCTTCTCCTCCCTGGACGTGACGCCCATCTTCGACGACGACAGCAACGACATCAAGATCGACCCCGAGGACCTGAGAGTGGACACCTACCGCTCCGGCGGCGCCGGCGGCCAGAACGTGAACAAGGTCTCCTCCGCCATCCGCATCACCCACATCCCCACGGGCATCGTGGTCCAGTGCCAGAACGAGCGGAGCCAGCTGCAGAACAAGGAGATGGCCATGCGCATTTTGAAGGGCCGCCTGCTGGAGCTGCAGGAGCGGGAGCGGGAGGCTCAGATGGCTGAATTGAAGGGCGTTATGAAGAAGATCGAATGGGGCAGCCAGATCCGCTCCTACGTCTTCCAGCCCTACACCCTCGTCAAGGACCACCGGACCGGCGTGGAGAACGGCAACATCCAGGCCGTCATGGACGGGGACCTGGACGCCTTCATCTCAGAGTATCTGGTGCAGAGCTAAGAGGGGATACAGCAAATGAAGTCTCGGGAAATGGATAAACTGACCAAGCACTTCGATACGTTTTTCCATCAGAAGAACGAATATGTCCTCCATCCGGTGGTGATGACAGATCCTCACATCGACACCCTGATTTATGAACCCAACGAGGCTTATCCCTATTGGAAGCTGGTGACTATGGGGGCCAGCGATTATAGGATGCCGGCGCCGAAGAAAGCGCTGGGAGATCGGAACGAGTACATTATGTTCATCGATCCGAAGGAAGATCTGAAGGACAAAGCGGTGCTGGACCGCTATATGCGGTACCTGATGGAAGTCGCCATGTACCCGGCCAACAATCACTGCTTTGTTTCCTATGGACACAGCATGGAATGGGCCATCGAGAGCGGCGAGGAGATGACCGGTGCGTATTTGGAGATGCCGCAGCTCATTTCTGACCCCGCTGTGATGCGGTGCAAGCTGGGTTTGTTCAAAACCGCCATCTGTCTGCAGGTGATTTTGCTTACCAGGAAGGAGATCGACCGACTGCTGGAAATCGGGTCGGAACGCTTTAGTTACTGGCTCTATCCCGAGGACCCCACTGCGCCACGTCATTTTCTCTGTGAGTTGTCCCGCAGCGATATTTTTTAGGATAATCACACGTTTTAGGGTAAAGATAAGGAGCCGCATATGCGGCTCCTTTTTGCATATTCGTATCCATTATGCATCCAATCCCTCCGCGTCCATGCGGATGGCATAGAAGCAGCGGAACACTTCCGGCTCGGTTTCGATGGTTTCTCTCAGCTTGCACAGTGTCCGCTTGCCCACGCGGCGATCCAGGATGGCGAAGATGCGGACCAATTGGTTTTTGCTGTGCAGACTCGCTTCGATGCTCTGGTTGTCAAATTCCTGAAAGGAAAGGTATAAATCATACTGATCGAACCATCCGTTTTTCAGGTCTGTGTCGGAAAGGCCGAGATAGTCATTGGCATATCTGAAACCATACAAAGATGAACCGGGCTCGAAGGTGCTGCCCACAACGACAGGTTTCCCATCCAAATAGATGGCTGCTCGCCCCTTGTCCCCGTCGTGACTCTCCCGATATGATGTCGCGAAATACCGCACTCGGCCCTTAAGTGAGTCAGCCAAATATTCGTTTTCCAGCTTATCTCTGATTGTCGACCACCGGTACATGCTCCTGTCCTCCTTGTATTGTCATTCGCAGTATAGCATCATAAGCCTATTGATTCAATAGAATAAGGACCTGCCGTATGGCAGGTCCTTTATGCGTTGCGTTGTGCGGTCTGTTAGACCAGCTCCAGCACCACCATGGGGGCGGCGTCGCCGCGGCGGACGCCCAGCTTGTACATGCGGGTGTAACCGCCCTTCTTGCCTTCCTGGATGCGGCCGTCGTACTTGGGGGCCAGCTCACGGAAGAGCTTCTCCACCACAGCGTGGTTGGTGCCCTTGGTGCGCTCCCGG
>CADCMN010000110.1 GCA_902802575.1 uncultured Eubacteriales bacterium
CGGATATAGTTGTGCTTCTTGAGATCCACATCCGCTCCGGCCTTCACCAGCTCCCGGAGCACGCCGTCGCCAAGACGGTTGATGTCGCCGATGAAGTTGCAGACGAACTCGGTCTTGGAGAAGTTGTAGACCTCGTTGGGCGTGCCGATCTGCTCGATGAAGCCCTTGTTGAACACGGCGATCCTATCGGACAGGGTCAGGGCTTCCTCCTGGTCGTGGGTCACGTAGATGGTGGTGATGCCGAAATCCTTCTGCATCTTCTTGAGCTCGTTGCGAAGCTGGACCCTCAGCTTGGCGTCCAGGTTGGAAAGAGGCTCGTCCATGCAGATGATGGCCGGGTTGGTGACCAGGGCGCGGGCGATGGCCACGCGCTGCTGCTGGCCGCCGGAGAGCTGGGACACGGCCTTCTGGAGCTGCTCGTCGGAAAGGTCCACCTTCCGGGCGATCTCCCGGACGCGCTTGTCGATCTCTGCTTTCTTGACCTTCTTCACCTTCAGGCCGAAAGCGATGTTGTCATAGACCGTCATGGTGGGGAACAGAGCGTAACTCTGGAACACGATGCCGATGTTGCGGTCCTCGATGGGCACATGGGTGATGTCCCGTCCCTTGACGAACACGCTGCCGGAAACGGGTTCGATGAAGCCCGTGATGGTCCTGAGCGTGGTGGTCTTGCCGCAGCCGGACGGTCCCAAAAAGGTAAAGAATTCGCCCTCTTTCACGTGGACGTTGATGTCATGCAGGGCGGTAAAGTCGCCGAATTTAACAACGATGTCATTGAGCTTGATCATGGTCCCTGTTCCCCTTCCTCTTTGGTGCGTTTTGAAAAGGGATATGGCGAGCCGGTGTCGACTCGCCATATCCGAATGGTCTTATTTGGTTTACTCAGCCTTCTTCTGGGTCAGCGTGGCCCAGTCCAGGGTGTCCCAAGCGGGCTCGGCGGGTGCGGCGTTGGCATCCTTCCAGTAGAAGCCCAGGTTGGTCATGATGTTGGTCCACTCAGCGCTGTGGGCGGCCACATACTCGGCGTAAGTCATCTCCGTGCCCTCCACCTTGTTCAGCGCAAAGTTGGGGATCTGGTAGATGGCGGGAATGCCGTTGGGATAGAGCTCAGCGGCGGCCACGGTGTTGCAGGGGAAGGAGTCGAACTCTTCGCCCCAGGCAGCCTGGACCTTGGAGGAACCGAACCACTCGGCGAAGGCCTTCACAGCCTCGGTCTGCTCGGCGGTACGGTCGGCCTTGTCGAGGATGCCGAGGTACTCGGCGATGTAGTAGGTGCCGTCCTTGATGTCCACCAGAGCCCAGTTCTCAGGATTCATGGTGCCCTTCAGAGGATGATCGCCGGTCGCGGTATCGATGGAGCCGTACAGGGAGGAGGAGTAGAACTCGGTAACGGCCACGTCGCCCCGGTTCAAGGGATCGAAGCCGTACTTCCAGTCGTCGCCGCCGAACTTGCCCTCGGCGCAGAACTTCCACAGCTTCTTCCAGCCGTCCACGGAGATGCCGCCGGCGGGAGAGGTGGGATCAGCGAAGGGATAGAGCATGGCGGAGTTGATGTTGGCGTTGGTGGTGCCGCCGACCTTGTTCTGACGGTACCAGGTGTAGCCGCTGTCCATCACGTCGGCCCAGTGGTCGAAATGGAGCTCCTGGCCGTTGGTGCCCAGCTCGTCGTTCCGATAGAGCATCAGGACGTTCTGGATGACAATGCCGTAGGCTTTGCCGTCATACTTGAAAGCGCCGACTTCCTCAGCCCAGGCAGGCGTCCAGTCCATGATCTTCAGGTTCTCATACTGACCGTTGACCAGCTGGCCCCAGCGGGTCTCGTTCAGACCGAAGATCAAATCGCCGTCTTTGTTCTCGTTGGCGGCCTGGATGGCGGCGGTGTCGCCGGAATAGACTTCGTTGGTGTCCAAGCTGATGGTGAAGCCGGCTTCCTTGGCCTTCTCGACCAGCCAGGTCACACGCTCGGCGGAGTTGGAGTTGGAATAGATCCGGATGGTATAGCCGGAGTAATCCTTCTTCTCCTCAGTCTTGGTCTCGGCGGGCTTTTCGGTCTCCGCGGGCTTCTGTCCGCAGGCGACGATGGCCAGCACCATGATGAGAGCCAACACAAGTGCAAGAACTTTCTTCATGTTTCTTCTCCTTTTTCTTACGTTATGGGCTTTTGCCCTAACTGCTATTATACTTATTCGGAAAGAAAATATCAAGGGGGCGGGGGTTACTTTCTGGACCGGCCCCGGCTTTTCTTGGCGGACCCCACCATGCCGGGCCGGACGGCCTTGGAGGCGGTGACGGCCTCGCCCATGAGCTTCTTGATCTCGTCCCGGAGCTTGGCCGCCTCCTCGAATTCCAGCTCCCGGGCCGCCTGCTGCATCTGCTCCTTCAATATCTCGATCCGAGCGGCCTTCTCCTGCTCCGAATAGGCGGTCTCGCCCGCCTCCGCCCGATGGCTGATGCCCAAGAGGGCGCTGACCTCCTTGCGCATGGTCCGGGGCGTGATGCCGTGCTCGGCGTTGTAGGCCATCTGCTTCTTCCGCCGGCGCTCGGTCTCGTCCATGGCCCGCTGCATGGAGGGGGTCACGGTGTCCGCGTACAGCAGCACCCGGGCCTCCGCGTTCCGGGCGGCCCGGCCGATGGTCTGG
>CADCMN010000111.1 GCA_902802575.1 uncultured Eubacteriales bacterium
TTGGCTTTACGCCTTCCGTGCGCCGGCCTACAATGGGATCGTAAGGCGGGCGGCAGGTCCAAGCCCGCGAAAAAACAGCAAGGAGCAGCACTATGAAAAAGAATCCCCAAGTCCTCGAACCTATCGACGGCGTCCAGTATCGCCGGGCAAAGCTTTGGCAGATCATCCTGTATGCGTGCTCAGCACTGTCTAACATGGCGGTATATATCCTCATCCAGCAGGCGAGCTACGCAGCCAGCATCGGCTTCGGCATCTCCACTGCCATCATTGGCGTCATCATCATGGGCACCCGGATCCTGGATGCTGTGACCGACTCCCTTCTGGCTTTCGTGTACGACAGGGTGAACACCCGCTTCGGCAAGATCCGTATCCTGCTGATCGTGGGCTGGTTGATCCAAAGTTTCGGATTGCTGGGCATGTTCCATCTGTTCTCCAGCAAGGGGCTGGGCGTGGCGACCTTTGCCCTGTCTTATGTGGTTTACATCATCGGGTATACGCTGGTGAACATGACGGGACAGACCATTCCGGCGCTCATGTCGAACGATCCCAAACAGCGGCCGAAGATCGGCGTTTGGCTGACAGCCTTCAATTATGTCGTGCCTATGGCCTTGTCCATCGTGCTGAGCAACGTGATACTGAAAGCCGCCGGCGGCGAATACAACCAGGCGTACCTGTCCATGGCAGTGTTTATGGTCGTTGGATTGTCCGGTCTGGGCGTTCTCCTCACCTGCATCGGCGTTTCCGCCTTTGATAAACCGGAAAACTTCTCGGGCATCGGCAAGCATGAGCACCTGAAGCTCAAGGATATGATTGACGTGCTGTCCCACAACAAGCCTCTGCAGAGCTACATCGCAGCTCAGGCCAGTGATAAAATCGCCCAGCTGGTGGCGGGACAGGCTATCATCACCACCATGCTCTACGGCATCGTGATCGGGAATGTGGGTCTCGGCACCATTCTCTCCGCCATCGGCATGTTCCCCTCCATCATCTTCGCTGTGTTCGGTGCCCGGTATGCCGGCAAGCACGGCAGCAAAAAGGCCATCGTCGATTGGACCTGGGCCTGCATCGGCACCTCCGTGCTCATGATCCTCTTCTTTGTCCTGATCCGCAATAACACTGCGGCCATCGCCGCTATGGGAAGCCTGCCCATGATCGGGTATGTGCTCATCACCTTCCTCTGCCGTGGAACGCAGATGTGCGTCACCACATCCGCCACCTCGTTCATGGCAGATGTGATCGATTATGAGCTCGACCGAAGCGGACGCTATATTCCTGCTGTAGTCAGCGGTACCTACAGCCTTATCGACAAGATCATCTCCTCCTTCGGCGCCGTCCTTGCTACCGGCTGTATAGCTCTGATCGGTTATACCAACACCGTGCCGCAGCCCACCGATCCGCTGACGCCGAGCGTGTTCTGGATGACCCTGGCGCTGATGTATGTTCTGCCGATCATAGGATGGATCATTACGCTCATCGCAATGAAGCCCTGCAAGCTGGACAAAGCTGAGATGGTGGAGGTCCAGAAGCGGATTGCTGAGAAGAAGGCCGAAGCCAAAGCTGAGCTCGCGGCTGAATAAGGAAGACGCACATGCGTAAGAGCGTTACACTGACAAAGGGATGGCGGTTTCTGAAGGCCGCCATTCCTGTAGAGACGGCCATGGCCTACGCCCGGCAAGGGGAAGAGGTGACCCTGCCCCACACCTGGAACGCCCTGGACGGCCAGGACGGGGGCAACGACTACCACCGGGGCAAGTGTTGGTACGTGCGGGAAATACGGCCCGAGGAGCTGTCCGGGGAAGCTAACTTCCTGGAGATCAACGGGGCCAACCACACGGCCGAGGTCTATCTGGACGGGGCGCTGCTCGCCCGGCACGAGGGCGGCTATTCCGCCTTCCGGGTGGAGCTGCCCCATCCCGGCACCCTGGCCATTTCCGTGGACAACGGCGACAGCGACCGCGTCTACCCCCAGAAGGCGGACTTCACCTTTTACGGCGGCCTCTATCGGGACGTGAACATCGTGTCCGTGCCCCGGGAGCATTTCGAGCTTGTAAAGGACGGCACACCGGGGATCAAGGTGACGCCCGTGGTGGATCTTGGTAAAAAACGAGCCGTCGTCACCGTGGAGACCTGGCATAATGCCGAGACTGTGGACATCACCGTGAACGGAGAGACGAAGACCGTGGAGAACACCGCCGTGTTCACCATCGAAAACGTCCGCCTGTGGGACGGTGTATTCGACCCCTATCTCTACACTGCGTCGGCTAAGCTCCCTTCCGGGGATGAGGTCAGCGCCCGTTTCGGCTGCCGCATCTTCGATTTCGACCCGCAACAGGGCTTCTTGCTGAACGGCCGCCTTTATCCCCTCCGGGGCGTGAGCCGCCACCAGGACAGGAAGGGCAAGGGCAACGCCCTCGCCTATGAGGACCACGTTGCAGACATGGCCGTGATCCGGGAGATCGGCGCCAACACCGTGCGTCTTGCACACTACCAGCACGCCCAGGCCTTCTACGACCTGTGCGACGAGAACGGCATCGTGGTCTGGGCGGAGATCCCCTACATCACCATGCATATGACGAACGGCCGGGAGAACACCCTCTCCCAGATGCGGGAGCTGATCACCCAGTGCTATAACCA
>CADCMN010000112.1 GCA_902802575.1 uncultured Eubacteriales bacterium
ATGTTGTTGTAGGCGTTGGGATCGCCGCCTTCCTCATAGAAGCGGAAGTCCACGATGTTCTTGCTGGTCTTGTTCTTCAGCTCGATGGCGAGGAGCTCGTATCCGGGATAGACGTTGTCGGCAGTCTTGCCTACGGCTACCGCAGCATCCATGGCCGCCTTGTCCTCGGCCTTGTCCTCCAGCTCCACCTCCCAGGCGGCCGGATCGACGCCGTCCTTCATGGAGATCTTGGTGTACATCTTCAGCTCTCCAAGGTCCTTCTTGGCCTCGGTGCCGTCCGCGAAGACCACCAGCAGCTCCTGGGCCGCGCCGGCTTCCCGGACGATGTAGATGTTCTTCTCATAGTTGGCCTTGTCCGCGTCCTTATCCTGCCAGCCGGGGGCCACCACGCTGTTGCCTTTGTCGCCGCCCGCGGGGTAGATGTACACCTCGTCGATGGTGACGCCGGTCTTATTCTTGATGTTCAAACCCAGGGCTACATAGGTCGCCTTCGGCGCTTCCGGCTCTTTGGGGGCCTCGGTGGGCTGTTCGGCGGGCTTCTCCGCAGCCGGCGCCTGGGTAGCGACGGGGGCTGGGGTTTCAGCGGGCTTGGTCGTTCCGCAGGCGACGATCCCCAGGATCATCAGCAGGACGAGAACGAGAGAAAGTAGCTTTTTCATGGTGTGCCTCCTGTTTGTTTTTGTGTTATCTCACTTTGCCGAAAAAGACAAAGAGTGGATCCCTTCATTCCCGGCGGCAGGTCACGGCGCCGTCCGGCTGGATGTCGAAGCGGATGCCGTTGGTAGTGCTTTCCGCCAGGGCGGCCATGGGCCGGTTCTCGGTGCAGAGCACCAGGGGTAGTCGTTCCAGAAACATGGTCATGATCTCCTCGTCGGGCCGCTCCTTTTTGGCGTTGGGGTCGTTCTCACAGGAGACCACAGCACACCAGGGGGAAAGCTTATTGAGGAGCCCCGGCGTCATGGACTTCCTGTCCCCGTGATGGGGGAGCTTGAGGATGTCGCAAGGGGGGATGGCCTCCCCTTCCCAGTCCGCCGCGTACCGATCGCCGGTGATCAGCACGCTCCGGTGACCGTAGGCGAACCGCAGCATCAGGCTGGACAGATTCCGCTCCTTGGCCACCTGGGTGCACAGACCCTCCTCCACCGCATCGCCCCGGTAGAGGGCGTCGAACACCTGTTTCTGCCGGTCAACGATCTCCGCCCGGGGATAGTAGACCGTCATGGTCAATCTGTCGGTCAGGGCCTGTTCCCCGGCTTGGATGGTCTCCACCGCCGTGCCCCGTTCCTGGGCCGCCTCACAGAGCTCCTTGAGGATGTTCAGCATCTGTCGAAGGCCGTTGGGCGGCTTTTTGGTGGAGATAAAGGATCGAGGGACGAAGCGAGCGTCCTCCGGGGGTACCGTCAGCATCTGGAGCCGGTCCACCCGGATGGCCCGCACGATCCTGGCAGCCCCGCCCACATGGTCGATATGGGGGTGGGTCAGGATCATCCGATCGAGGTGCGTCACCTGCCGATCCAGCAGATACTCCAGAGCGTCCTTGCGCAAAGACCCGTCCCGGGATTCCACGAAGGGCCGTCCGGCGTCCACCAGCACGGCGTAGTCCCGTCCGTCCTCCCCGCGTTCCCGGACCAGCACGGCGTCCCCGTCGCCCACGTTGCAAAAGAATACTTCCAGCATAGCTCAGCTCTGATACCAGGAGGGACGCTCCCTGACCTTTTCCCTTTCAGCCCGGGCCTTTCGTTCCCGCCGATACAGGAGCAGGGCCGGGACGCCGCCCGTCAGCACGGAGGCGATGCCCGGCAGGTTCACCACAGCCATGAACAGGCCGTACTCCGTTCGGGCGTCGGACCAGTCAATGAGCAGCAGCTCGAAAAGCATCACGGCTATGAGCAGGGCGGCCATCCACAGATACGCTCCCGCCGCCAGGCCCCTCTTCTCCCCCGGGAGAAGGGTGAAAAGAAGGCAAACGGCGCTGCCAGACAGAGCAGGCACCACGTACTCCACCAGGTTCCGTATCACAACGCTGGCCCCCGAAAAGGCTTTTTCCAGGGGACCCAGCAGCAACAGATAGCAGGCTCCATAAACAAGGATGAACAGGATCGCCATCAAAAAGGAATACAGCAGGCTCGCACTCTTCGGTTTCCCGTTCTCTTCGAAGAACAGGCCCCGAAAAAAGCCGTCCAGTTTCCGGTCGAATTTTGATCGCTTCATTGCCATGCTATATATGGGTCGGCGTCCTGCGAAAGAAAAACGCTTTCACAGGACGCACAGGTCAGGAACTCGCCGTTTTTACCGGGTGCTGTTCCACAGCGTCCAATACGCCTTCACGTTGGGATAATTCTGATAGATATGCTCGAAATCCGGAGCGGTGAGGTTGACCTCCTCATAGGTGATGCCGGACTTCTTGTACGTCACGTCGTCCCGCACGGACCAATGGCCCAGCTTGTCGAACACATTGTAGCAGCCGCTTTGGCCATCGTCCCCGCCCATCATGAACTTGATGAACAGCCGGGCGCCCGCCGGGTTGTCGCAGCCGCTGACCACGTAGGAATAGGCCGCCGCGTCCTGGGCGGTGTAGGGCGTAAGGCCCGTGACCCAGGCGATGTCCATGCCCGATTCGTTGGAGTTGTCCAGCTTGGAGGCGGAGCAAAGGCCCAACGTAGGCCCGTTGACGGATTCGTGGACTGCTTCCACCACCGCGTCGCCGTCGGCAAGGGGGGTGATGGTCATCTGGGAGAACCGCCAGAACAGTTCCACGCCTGCGTTGTTCTCGGGGAGCTCCATTAGGCCCGGGGTGTTCTGCAGATGATCGTGATAGGTGAAGGTCAGATCCTTGCCGTACTGCTTCTTATACTGCTCCAGAAGCTTGTCGCTGTCCGAGATGAGCTGGGCCCACAGGGCGGCGTAGGAAGGCGCGGTAATGTCCTTGGAGAAGATGGTCCAGTACTGGGTGTTCTTCCCGCCGGCGTCCTTGTAGGACTGGGTCTCCTCGTCGTATCCCGCCACGATGTCCCACCAGCTCTCGATGGGCACCTTGTCGAACATGCGGGTGTTGTAGAACCAGGGATTGAAGGTGGAATAGAGGGGCAGGCCGAACCGCAGCATGTCGTCCTTGATGTGGGCGCACACGTCGGCGGGATAATAGATCTTGACCAGATCCCACAGCACGTACTCGTTGTATACCTCGCCGGAAGCGTCCTTCACCATGAGCACGTCGGCCATGGGGGTGCCGCTTTGAGCCTCCATGCCGATCTTCTGCATGACCGTATTGGTGTCGCAGGAGATGTATTCGAACTTGATATCGGGGTACTTGTCCCGGATGTACTTGCGGGCGGTGTCCGCATCGGCGGTGGTGGCGTAGATGGTGACGGTGCCGCCTTCCTTCTTGGCCATCTCATAGAGCTC
>CADCMN010000113.1 GCA_902802575.1 uncultured Eubacteriales bacterium
CAGTTCCAGTGTGGCCGATCAGCCTCTCAGCTCGGCTACCCATCGTCGCCTTGGTGGGCCGTTGCCCCGCCAACTAGCTAATGGGACGCGAACCCCTCTTCCTGCGGATCACTCCTTTGACCCCTGAGTCATGCGGCTCTGTGGTCTTATGCGGTATTAGCACTTGTTTCCAGGTGTTATCCCCCTCAGAAAGGCAGGTTGTTCACGCGTTACTCACCCGTTCGCCACTAAGTAAAATCCGAAAATCTTACTCCGTTCGACTTGCATGTGTTAGGCACGCCGCCAGCGTTCGTCCTGAGCCAGGATCAAACTCTTGAGTTCAATCTATTACAACGATCTCTCGTTGTCTGGTTCTTTTACTTCGCTTGGTCGTTTCGCTTTTCGCGCTGTTGTCTCTCAATTACTAAGAATCAACTTGGCTTGTTTGTTGTTTCGCTATATAGTTTTCAAGGTGCTTTCGCTGCCCCGCGTCCCTCGCGTCGCCGCTCGTTTCCCGCGACAGCTTTGACAGTATACCTCCGACCCCTTTCAATACCCTTTTTCAAAAAAAATTTCAGTTTTTTTGACACATCCCAGACACATTATTTTCATTGAAAATACGGCCTTATTATGCTATGATGAGTCCACCTGGGAGGACTTATGCCGGAAAGATCGCCGCAAAAAATCAAAAAACTTCGTGAGCACGCGGAGCGGCTTCGCTTCTTCAGCCGCTCGTCTTTATACATCGCTCGCACCATCGCCCTCGTCTTTCTCGGGGTGACGCTTTGCGTGCTTTCCTTCGTCTTCTGCGCCCGCCTCGCCAACCTCTATATCCTGGTCAACGAGGGCATGGCCCTGCGCATCGAATGCATCCTGCAGGACGGGCCCCGGGAGGAGCTGGACAACTATTTCACCGCCGAGTGCGTCGCTGCCGACGGGCGTCTGTATGACGCCACCTATCAGCCCTACACCGTTTCTTCCTATAATTATATGTTGGACTTCTCCCGCATCCGGGTATGGCCCTGGCAGGGAGATCTGACCGTAGACGTGCTGGAACAGGCGGACCATATCGTGGGCACAGCCAACTCCAACGCCGTGGACCCGGACAGCGCTCCGCCGCCCTGGACGCCCATCCGCTATCGGCTGACCGCCAGCAAGGTGAAGGGCAGCTGGCGCATCAGCGCCATCGCCACCTTGACGGTGGACCCGAAGATCGATCCCTTGCCCACTTACGATCCGGAGCGCTCCCCCCTGCCCATGGCCACGCCCACGGTGTCTCCGGCGCTCACGCCCCGGGTCTCCATCGTCACGCCCACCCCCTTCTTATGACCGTTTCCTCCTTCTTTCAACAGCGTCCCTTGCTCCTGGCCCCCATGGCCGGGTATTCCGACGCGGTCTTTCGCCGCCTGTGTCATGAGGAAGGCTGTGATTTGGCCTTTACGGAGATGATCTCCGCCAAGGGACTTTTGCATGCCAACGAGAAGACCCGGCTGCTGTGCCGGCCCGGCCCCGAGGAGGGGCCATTGGGCGTGCAGCTCTTCGGCAGCGACCCCCTCTCCATGGGCGTGGCGGCTCGGGTGGTCACGGAGGAGCTGGGAGACAGCCTCTTTTGCCTGGACATCAACTGCGGCTGCCCGGCCCGAAAGATCGCCGGGAACGGGGACGGCAGTGCCCTGCTGCTGGACCTGCCTCTGGCGGAAAAGGTGATCTCCGCGGTGGTACGGCACACGACTTTGCCTGTCAGCGTGAAGTTCCGCTCCGGCTGGGACGAGGGGCACATCGTATCCGCGGACTTTGCCCGGATGGCGGAAGCGGCGGGAGCGTCCTTCCTCACCCTCCATCCCCGGACCCGCGTGCAGCAATACAGCGGCAGCGCCGACTGGAACGAGATCGAGGCCGTGAAGCATGCCGTATCCATCCCCGTGGTGGGAAACGGGGACGTGGTGGACGGGCCCTCCGCCCGCCGCATGCTGGAGGAGACGAGCTGCGACGGGCTCATGATCGGCCGGGGGGCCCTGGGCCGGCCCTGGGTGTTCTCCGAGATACGGGCCGCCCTGAACGGAACAGATTTCGCCCCGCCGGAGGGGCCGGAGCTGAACGAACGCATCCTCCGCCACGGAGCGTTGGAGCTCGCCGCCAAGGGGGACCACGGCATAGTGGAGCTCAGAAAGCACCTCCCCCTCTACTTCACCGGCCGCCGGGGAGCCTCGGGCCTGAAAAAAGCCCTGAGTCAGGTAAAAACCATGGAGGAACTGCGGCAACTGCTGCAAGTATGATATTGGGGCTGTTTCTTCTCGAAACAGCCCCAAAGTGATGTTGTGCCGGTCGGCACAGTGATGCATGGCCGTGCAGCCAAGTGATGTTGGCTGCCGCCAGTGATGTTTGACCGCTGCGCGGTCAAGAGCCCCCACCCGGCGAAGGTCAAATGCGATCGGACGGCTTATTCCTCCAAAGCGTGAATGCTCCGCAATTTTTCCAGGATCTCCGCCACGTCGGCGGCGATGACCTCCCGCGGCGCGTTGTACTCGGCGCACATGGCGTCCACGATTCCTTCCTCCGTGGTCTCCTGCTTCAAGCAGTCCACGATGAAGGCCGCGGTCCCATTGCTGCGCACAATGCCCTGGAAGGCTTCCCCGACCAGGGGGACGAGAAATTGGGTGTCCTCAATGTCCTGAACAATAAAACTATCCTTCAGCTTCATATAATTCTCCTTAACAGATGGGGCCGTCCTCGCCCCCGATCTCGCTTTCCTGGCGGTCCACCATGCGCCTCAACGCGTCGATCGCCATCATTTCATGCACCTCCCGGCAATGGGTATCCTGCACGGGACAGGCGGCAAAGCTGGTGCAGTCCGGCAGGAAGGAACAGGTCTTGCACTTCTCCCGCGTCCTGTCCACCCGGCAAAACTCACGCCTTGCTGCCTCGTCGGTGACGCCGTGCCAGATGTCCCCAAGCCGACTCCCCGGCGGGCAATGCTCACAGGGGTACAGGCTGCCGTCAGGCGCGACGACCACGCTGCCGGCGTCCGCCATGCAATGAAACGTGCGAAAAGC
>CADCMN010000114.1 GCA_902802575.1 uncultured Eubacteriales bacterium
GAGCAGGTGGAGGGGGCGGAGCTGGTCATCTATTCCGCCGCCATCAAGCCCGACAACCCGGAGCGGGCCTACGCCCGGGAGCACGGCATCCCCGAGATGGAGCGGAGCGTGGCCCTGGGGCAGATCTCGGCCCGGTATCCCCATGTGGCGGCCATCTCCGGCTGCCACGGCAAGACCACCATCACCTCCATGCTGGCCTATATCAACGAGGAGGCGAAGCTGGACGCCACGGTCCACGTGGGCGGCTTCGTGGACCTCTTGGGCGGCGGCGTGAAGGTGGGGGACGGGGACCTGTTCATCACCGAAGCCTGCGAGTACGTCAGGAGCTTCCTCACCCTGGTGCCCACCGTGGCCCTGGTGAACAACATCGACAACGACCATCTGGACTGTTATAAGGATCAGCAGGAGATCATCGAGACCTTCGCCCAATTCTGCGCCCTGGTGCCCCCCGAGGGGAAGATCATCGTCTGCCGGGACGACGAGAAGGTCCAGCGGCTGCTGCCTTTGCTGGATCGTGAGCCCGTGACCTACGGCCTTGCTGAGGGCGACTGGCACGCGGCCAACGTGGCATTCGACAGCTTGGGCTGCGCCTCTTTCGACCTGGTCCATGAGGGGAACACCCTGGGCCGGATCACCCTCCACGTGCCCGGCACCCACAACGTCATCAACGCCATGGCCGCCTGCGCCGTGGCCAGCGTCTTCGGCGCCGGGTTCGACAGCATGGCCAGGGCCCTGGATCGGTTCCGCAACACCAAGCGCCGGTTCGAGTTCATGGGCGAGCGCAACGGCGTCCGCATCTTCCACGACTACGGCCACCATCCCAACGAGATCGCCGCCACGCTGGAGGCCGCCAGCCGGGTGCCTCATAGGGCCCTCTACTGCGTGTTCCAATGCAACAGCTACACCCGGGCCCGGACCCTGTTCTGCGAGAACGTGACCTGCTTCGGCCGCGCCGACAAGGTCCTGGTCCCCGACATCTACCCCGGCCGGGAGGTAGACACCGGCATCGTCCACGCCCGGGACATGGTGAAGGGCATCAACGATTCCACGGGCAACGCCCTTTACCTCCCCACCTTCGAGGAGATCCGCGCCTGGCTCGACGAGAACGCCAAGCCCGGCGACCTGGTCATCACCGTGGGCAGCGGCAACGTCTATGCCCAGACCCGCAAGCTCCTTTGACCGATTGACAAACCGCTCAAATCTGGTATAATCACTCTCGCGGTCCCTTCGACCGCATCCCTCTCCGTAGCTCAGCAGGATAGAGCGTCCGCCTCCTAAGACTCGACAGTAGTTGGAAATGAGGGGTCCCTACAATTGCATAAGTCTCTGTAGCTCAGCAGGATAGAGCGTCCGCCTCCTAAGATTCATACCTAGGGTTCCGCGGAGAGTGCATAAAACTTAATAAGTCCCCGTACCTCAGCAGGATAGAGGGTCCGCCTCCTAAGCGGAACGCCGCGCGTTCGAATCGCGCCGGGGACGCCAAAAGTCCCGAAAACACTATGTTTTCGGGACTTTTCTTTTTGCTCTCTTCTCTTTCAGCTTTACTACACACGAGGAAAAAAACCTAGAGTAAAAACGCATAAACGATTGCCATATGCAGTGCTCTTCTTGCGGCTTTTCGGTTGGAGAACAGGGATTTACTACATTTTACTACATTTTTTTAGAAACTCATTGAACAGATGGTGTATTATTGACCATTTTCATGGTCCCTTATCTGCGCTGTACACCACAGGATAAACTCCTCTGGAGATGGTCTCCTTCCCATAAACGGCGATGATTCCCAACTCATTCTTATGACTGGATCTGGATTAGAATAACCTGGTCGGCCATCAAAGAATTCATCCCAAGTTGGGATGAATTTTCAAGGGAGGCAAACACTCGAAATAATTGGCGAGGATGCAGGTGATAGCAGAAATACGGTTCACCGGTATATCCGCCTAACAAACCTGATTCCTGCCCTGCAAGAGGCTGTTGACGATGGCCGCTTGGCATTCAATCCCGCTGTTGAAGTCTCTTATCTGGATGAAGCCGATCAGGAAATCGTGCAGGAAATCATGGACCGGGATCAGATTTCGCCTTCCCTTTCACAAGCACAGAAGCATTCCCTTGTGGATCGTCTCTTTGATCGGCGCACTGCTGATCACGGTCCTGTCGTTCGTCATGATCCTGACCGTATACTCGCGGTTCTTCAACCGGAACCTGATGCTATCGATTGATATCATCCCCGTTCCGACGGATGAAGCCGTGAAAGAGGTCGAAACGCGCCTGCTTGGTACGGAGACTAACATCACGAACTGGCAGCGGAAGCAGAACCAGAACAACAACTTTTCCGCCGTTGTCCCCTACGATCTGGAGCAGCAGCGAAAGGAGTCCAAAGAGTTTCTGGATGACCTTACCACCCGTGACCAGCGCATGATGTTCGTGACGGTCACGCTCGTGCATAAACGTGCCAAAGGATTGAGCGTAAAAAAAGCATCCTGGCCGCTTTTGTTTCGGAGTGCCGAACATTCCAGCATAGATCGTTCCATGGTCAGGAAGGC
>CADCMN010000115.1 GCA_902802575.1 uncultured Eubacteriales bacterium
CAGAAGATAAAAAACTTTTTCATGAAATAACTAAGGGGGACTCAAGATGTTTGAACAGGATTTCGAGGGCGCATCCTTTGCCCAGATCAAGGTCATCGGCGTGGGCGGCGCAGGCTGCAACGCGGTGAACCGCATGGTCCAGTACGGGCTCCAGGGCGTGGAGTTCATCGCCGTGAACACGGATAAGCAGGCCCTGGCCATGAACAAGGGCGACAACAAGATCCAGATCGGCGAGAAGCTGACCAAGGGCCTCGGTGCGGGCGCTGACCCGGAGATCGGCCGCAAGGCAGCCGACGAGAGCCGGGATCTCATTCAGGAAGCCCTGCGGGGTGCGGACATGGTGTTCATCACCGCCGGTATGGGCGGCGGCACCGGCACCGGCGCGGCGCCCATCGTGGCCCAGTGCGCCAAGGAGATGGGCATCCTCACCGTGGGCGTGGTCACCAAGCCCTTCACCTTTGAGGGCCGGGTCCGCATGCGCAACGCCGAAGCGGGCATCGAGAACCTGAAGCCCGCCGTGGACACCCTCATCACCATCCCCAACGACAAGCTCATCGCCCTCGTAGGCAAGGCCTCCCTGCCCGATGCGCTTCGCGTCGCCGACGACGTGCTGCGCCAGGGCATCCAGGGCATCTCCGACCTCATCGCCGTGCCCGCCATGATCAACCTGGACTTCGCCGATGTGAAGACCATCATGAAGGAGAAGGGCATGGCCCACATGGGCATCGGCACCGCCTGCGGCGAGAAGCGGGCCAGCGAAGCGGCCAAGCAGGCCGTGGAGAGCCCCCTGCTGGAGACCAGCATCGACGGCGCCAAGGGCATCCTCATCAACATCACCGGCGGTCCCGATCTGAGCCTGCTGGAGGTCAACGAAGCCGCGGAGCTCATCCAGCAGTCCGCCGATCCCGACGCCAACATCATCTTCGGCGCGGACATCGACGAGAGCATGGGCGACGCCCTGCGCATCACGGTCATCGCCACGGGCTTCGACAAGGCCGAGGTGGCCAAAGCCAAGGACCAGCCCCTGGTGTTCGGCAGCCGTCCCGCCGCCCCCACGGGTCCCCGGGCCTACAGCGTGCCCCAGCCCTACAGCGCGCCCCAGGCTGTGCCCGCCTCTGCGGAGAACGCCTTCTCCGCCCGGCCCTACGCCCAGCTGAAGGATGACGACATCCCTGCCCCCGAGCCCGAGGTGAAGAAGGAGAGCACCTTCACCGAGCAGGATATCCGCCGGGAGTACACCAACCGTCCCGCCAACAAGCTGGACATCCCCGCCTTCCTGCGCAAGTAAGCAAAACGCATAAAACACCGGGACCAAATCCCGGTGTTTTTATTCTAGTGGCTTTGAAAGCAGACTGCAGCACGGAAGAAACGCGGCAGCAAAGGAGGAACCCCATGAAACGCTTGCTCACCCTGACCCTCGCTCTGCTGATGGCCCTGTCCCTGTTCGCCATCGGTGGGAAGAACTATGCCCGTGCCGAGGAAGCCGCCAGCAAGTATGTGGGCCTGTGGGAGATCACGGGCTGCGAGGAGGACGGCACCTTTATTTCCAGCGCAGAGGCGGGGCAACGCATATATATGAGCTTTTTGCCCAGCGGCATCATCTATGCCGTCAATCTTCACGGCAGCGAATGGGAAGAGGCGTACTATGCCTATCGGGCGAACGGTGAGGATGCTCTGTATATCTTCGAAGGGGATGAGCCCCTTCCCAGCGCCTATGACCCGGAAACGGACATCATCACGGTGTCAGACCCCAACAGCACCATGAAGCTCTTCCTCCAGCGGGTCAAGGATGATCCCCTGCCGGACATCCACACCCTGGTACAGCATACCGAGGTGGATCGGGAGTATAGCGGCTATATGCTGCGGATGGGCGAGCAGACCATAGATCTGGTGGAATGGCTCGCCATCACGGAGGAGGAGGCCGATGAGTATTACTATCTCAAGCTGCGGTCGGACGGCACCGGCTACGTTCAGTTCGGCAGCGAGGAGATGAGCGGCAACATCCGCTGGAACGAAACCACCTTCTTCGCGGAAGACGACGATGATCCCGCCCCCTACACCCGGGAGGGCGACCACATCCTGATGGATCTGAACGGAACGGTGGTGGAATTTGCTCCGATCAAAGAGGTGGAGGCCCTGGTCGGCGTCAAGATCTGGGAGCTGAACAACACTGCCGTTCAGCTGCCGGAAGAGCTGATCGGCACCTGGGAGCTGGCCAAGTGCACCGTGCAAGGCATGGAGTTCGATCCGGATCAGCTGGACATGGATACGACCATCATCGTGAACAAAAACGGAACGGCTGCCATGTACACCAAGGGCGCCGCGCCCATGGGGTATCGGCTGACTATCAAGGACGAGAGCACCCTGAGGCTTGTGGCCCTGGGCGTGGAGATGTATACGTTGAAGTACGACGGCACGGTCCTGACCCTGTCCATGATGGGCATGGACCTGATCTTCGAAAAGGACGATTGATCCAAGTTTCCCAAAAAGCCTCCCGCACGGGAGGCTTTTTTTGTAGGGACCCTGTTTTATACTAAGAC
>CADCMN010000116.1 GCA_902802575.1 uncultured Eubacteriales bacterium
GCGCCAGGTGGGCACCGTGTCCGTGCCCAGCGACGCCTTCATGAGCGTGCTGAGGATCAACGGATGACCGGCGTCTACGTCCACATCCCCTATTGCGTGAAGAAGTGCGCCTACTGCGACTTCTGTTCCGTGCCCCGCGATCTGACCGCGGAGCAATACCCCGACGCCCTGTGCCGGGAAATCGAGCTAAGCCGGGATCGGCTGCCCTATGAGGGGCCGGTCCCTTCCGTTTTCTTTGGGGGCGGCACCCCCACGGTCCTGCCCGCGGACGATCTGGTCCGTATCCTCGACACCGTCCGCCGCACCTACGAGGTCCGCTCCGACGCGGAGATCACCGTGGAATGCAACCCAGGCACGGCGGCCTATGCCGACTTCGTGAAGCTCCGCGCCGCCGGGGTCAACCGCCTGTCCCTGGGCCTTCAGTCCGCCAATGACCGGCTGTTGCAGGTCGTGGGCCGCATCCACACCTACGACCAGTTCTTAGCCGCCTATCGCGCCGCCCGGGACGCGGGCTTTGAGAATATCAACGTGGATCTGATGCACGGCCTGCCCGGCCAGACCCAGGAGGACTATCTGGATACCCTCCAAAAGGTCTGCGATCTGGGGCCGGAGCATATCTCCGCCTATGCCCTGATCCTGGAGGAGGGCACGCCCCTGTTTCGGCAGGTGCGGGCAGGGGAGACGAAGCTCCCCGACGAGGATGCGGTGGCGGACATGGAGGACGCGGGCATGGCCTTTCTGAAGCAGCAAGGCTACCGGCGCTATGAGGTGTCCAACTTCGCCAAGCCCGGCTATGAGTGCCGCCACAATCTGATCTACTGGGACGATATTCCCTACCTGGGCTTCGGCGCGGCCGCCCATTCCTCCGCCCAAGGGCAGGGGGAGTGGCTTAGATGGTCCAACACGGAAAGCATCCCCGAATACCTGCGCAAGCTCCGGCGGGGGAAGCTCCCCACCGCCGAGACCCTGCACATCGACCGCAGGGAGGAGATGTTCGAGGTCATTATGCTGGGCCTTCGGAAGGTCAAGGGCATCTCCCGGCAGGCCTTTCTGGATCGCTTCGGCACACCCATGGAGAAGGCCTTCCCGGACGCCTGGCTGAACGTGCAATCGAACGGCTGGTGGGCGGACGACTATGCCCGCTACGCCCTGACCGAGCCGGGCATGGACCATCTCAACACCGCATTGTGCTACTTTAGGTAAAGCCTATGGATATCCGGCTATCGCCCATGACGCGGGCATATATGCATGAGCTCTTCAGGGGTTTCGTCTATGATCCGGACATCTTTCTGGATCTATCCCTCTATGAACGGGCGAAGGACGGCGGCTATGATCCGAAGCGGGTGGACGCCCTGTTCGACAGGAACGAGGCGCAGCGGGATCGGCGCGCCTTTGCCGCGCTGCTGGGGGACAGGGTGATCGGGGAAGTGGCGCTAAAGCACATCGAACAAAAGGAAAAGACCTGTGAGCTCAGCATCCATCTGCAAAGCGACACAGTCAAAAACAAAGGGTATGGCACCCAGGCGGAACGGCTGGCCATCGCGTATGCTTTTGACACATTGGGTATGGACCGCATTTTGGCCGATACGGTGGCGAAGAACCGCCGAAGTCAGCATGTGCTGGAAAAACTGGGCTTCACGCGGTATGGCGAGAAAAAAGGTTTCAAATCGTATCGACTGGATAAACGGAAGGAGGAATGACCATGGTCATCGGAATCATCGGAGAGAACTGCACCGGCAAATCCACTCTGGCGGCGGAGATACAACAGCGCCTGGGCGGCGAGATCGTCACTGGCAAGGACTATCTGCGCCTCGCCAAGTCGGAGAGCATGGCGGCGGCCCTGTTCAGGAAAAAGCTGAAGGAGGCCCTGACGGGGGACGCCGTCCTCTACGTCATCTCCGAACAGGATCAGGCGAAGCTCCTGCCCGAGGGGGCTGTCCGCATCCTGGTCAAAGCGGATATCGAGACCATCAAGGAGCGTTTTAAAGCCCGCATGCGGGGGAATCTGCCCGCGCCGGTGGCTCTGATGCTGGAAAGGAAGCACGGCTGTTTCGACGGCGGCGTCTATGACTATACCTACGACAGCGACCGCGACGACCCCGCCGCCTTCTGCGACAGGCTGAGGAATGACTTTGCATAGAGACCGTCATCCTGCCGAAAGCGTTCGCCCCCTCGGGGGCGTTTTTTGTTGTTTTGAATTCACCTTCATTTCACATTGTGAGCCGGTCATTTGCTTGACATTGGGTAATAATGGTGGTACATTCTGTACAGTGATTAGCACTCATGGGAATGGAGTGCTAAAGAAAGGAGGAAACGGTATGGACCTGAATCCGAGAAAGCTGCGAATCCTCCGGGCCATCGTGGATGAGTACATCCTCTCCGGCGCCCCGGTGGGCAGCAAGGTTCTGAGCCAGAACCCCTCCTTTAAGCTCTCCTCAGCCACTATCCGCAACGAGATGGCGGATCTGGAGGACCTGGGGTATCTGGAGCAGCCTCACACCTCCGCCAGCGGTCCAACCTGACCGAGGCCGAGGTGAAAGTCATGTCGGCCTATTGTCAGAACAAGGTGAAGGGGTTGGACGCCGTCATGCGGGAGACCGCCAGCGTGCTCTCCAACATCACCCATTACACCGCCCTGGTCATGATGCCCGAGAGCAGCGCCAACCGGCTGCGGCATCTGCAGCTGGTGCCCCTGGCCGAAGGATATGCTTTGGTGGTGGTGGTCACGGACGCGGGCGTCGCCCGGGATTCCGTGATCCGGATACCGGCCGACATGGGGGCGGACGAACTCGATCGCATCTCCCGCATGATCTCCCAGCGGTACTACAACTGCCGCATGACGGAGGTGGGGGAAAGGATGTCCAAGGAACTGGGGGCGGAGCTGCTGGACCGCGGCACCTTCCTCACGGACCTGGTGGACACCATGGAGACCGCCCCGGGGGCCAACGCCCACCGGATCGCCCTCTCCGGCACCAACAATATGCTGGACTATCCCGCCTATTCGGACATCGACCGGGCGCGGCAGCTGCTGGCGGCGGTGGAGAAGAAGGATTCCATGTATCGGCTGCTGAAGAACGCCGGTCCTTTTGAGATCAGCGTGAAGATCGGGAGCGAGCTGGGCCAGGACATCTTCAGCGATTGCAGTCTGGTCACCGCCACCTATCGCATCGGCACCATGCCGGTGGGGACCATGGGCGTCATCGGTCCCACCCGGATGCCCTACGGCAAGGTGGTCTCCGTGCTGGACTACATGAGTAAGAGCTTAGGCAGTATCTTAACGAACTTATTGGAGGAAGACTGATGTCGAAGAACAAGAAGAAGACCGAAGAGAAGGCGGAGCAGGTCCCCGTGGAAACGCCGGAAGAGACGTCGGCGGCCGGCGAGGAGCTGAAGAAGGCCCAGGAAGAGCTGAAGAAGGCTCAGGAGGAGCTGGCCAAGAAACAGCAGGAGCTGGACGACACCGTTCGCTTGCTGCAGCGGAATCAGGCGGACTTTGAGAACTATCGCCGTCGGAACAACAGCGTCCGGGCCGAGAGCTATGAAAACGGCAAGCGGGATGCGGTCATGGAGCTGCTGCCCTCGTTGGATGACTTCGACAGGATCATCCTGAACGCCGATAAGGCGGATGAAGCCTGGGTGGAGGGCGTGAAGCTGGTCTACCGCAAGTACACCGACGAGCTCAAGAAACTGGGCCTTGCCGAGATTGAAGCGGAGGGCAAGTTCGATCCCAACCTCCACAACGCCGTCCTTTCCGAAGCGGCCGATGGCGTGGAGAGCGAAACGATCCTGGCGGTGCTCCAAAAGGGGTACAGGATGGGAGACAAGATCCTGCGGCACAGCATGGTCAAGGTTTCCGAGTAAAGAAAAAACAGCCGCGCTGCATAAGACAAGGCAAGGCTGAAAAAGCATAGACTATACCATTATCAGGAGGAAAAGAAAACTATGGGTAAGATCATCGGTATTGATTTAGGCACAACCAATTCCTGCGTCTCCGTCCTGGAGGGCGGTGAACCGGTCGTAATCCCCAACAGCGAGGGCGCGCGCACCACGCCTTCCGTGGTGGCGTTCAAGGACGGCGAGCGCCTCGTAGGCACCATCGCCAAGCGCCAGGCCATCACCAACCCCACCCGCACCGTGGCTTCCATCAAGCGGGACATGGGCAGCAACCGCAAGGTCCACATCGACGGCAAGGACTACACGCCCCAG
>CADCMN010000117.1 GCA_902802575.1 uncultured Eubacteriales bacterium
GCGATCTGCATGCCCCGATGATTATCCACCGAAACATAGTTCTCAGGATAATCCTTCATGTTCTCGCTGATGAACACCGTAGGTACCTGGCTGGTCAGGGCGTTCAAGGGCTCATAGGATTCGTGCCCCACGGGGATCATGATGATCCCATCCACCTGGCGGCCGACCAGAAGGGAGAAGACCTCCTTCTCCAGGTCGTAATCGTAAGAGGAGTTGCAGACCATCAAATTATAGCCCCTGGTACGAGCATATATCTCCAGGTGGGCCGTGAGCTCGCTCATAAAGGGGTTGTTGAGACTTGGGACGATGAGTCCCATGATATCGGTATGCCTTTTGACCATGGAACGAGCCACAGAGTTAGGGGTATACCCCATCTCCTTGCACAGCTTCAGGATGCGTCGGCGGGTCTCTTCGCTGATCTCGGGACTGCCAGAGATGGCGCGGGAGACGGTGGCATAGGATACGCCGGCTACCTTGGCCACATCCTTCAGAGTGACGGTAGGCATAAACAGGACCTCCGAACGAAAAAATAAAAGAAAAGCGTTATTGTAAACGTTTCCGTTATTGTACGATACCCGGAGAGGAATGTCAACGGATAATACAAAAATATACTCACAATGTGTGAACCAGGCAGAAAAGACGGCGGAAAAAACAGGGGAAGACAGGAGAAAAAAGTTCTTCTTCCCCATCTGTTTTCATATTGACAAATCAAAACCCCTGTATTACAATACAGATAGCGTAAACGTTTGCGTTTTGAGGGAGAAGCATGCAAAACCGGAGGATCACAACACTTTTGTTCGATCTGGGCGGGACGCTCCACACGGTGAAGCGGACTGAGGCATCTCGCTATCATTTCTGTGAGCATCTCCTTTCGGTCCTGTCGGAGCATGGCGTCTCCCTGGACGTCACGCCGAATGCTCTTGACGCCATGCTGGCGGTAAACGGCGAAGAATACAAACATTTTGGAGAAAAAAATCTCATCGAACTGCCCCAAAGCGTGATCTGGAGCCAGTACTATTTGAAAGAATTGCACATCCCGGCAGAGCGTATCGCTCCCTTCGCGGAAGAGCTGAGTTTCCTGTACGATCACGAACGGGTCATTAATTCCCCCAGACCATATCTAAGGGAGACCATGATGGCGCTTCACGCTCAGGGCATTCGCTTGGGCATCGTATCCAACATCATTTCCACGACGCTGGTGCCCTTTGTTCTGCGGCAGTATGGTATTCTGGAACTGATGGAATGCATCGTCATGTCCAGCAGCGTGGGCATCCGCAAGCCCGATCCGCGGATTTTCGAGATCGCCTTGAAGGAATTGGATGTCACTGCGGCCGAGACCGGGTACGTGGGGGACACCATCTCCCGGGACGTGCTGGGTTCCCGGAACGCGGGGCTCGGCCTGTGCGTGCGCATCGACAACCCCGCCATCGCTCATCGAGACGCGGCTTTTCAGGGACTGGATGCGCCTCGGGCAGACTATGTTATCCGGGAGCTGAATGAATTGGTCCCCCTTCTTTCTCAGATAAACGGGTAAGGACCCTGCACAATATAACATGCATGAGGAGGCTGAGCAAATGACGGACACGATCTTCTTCGATGTGGGCAACACCCTGCGCATCGTCATTCCGGACAAAGCGTTTTCCGACGCGGCGGAAAAGGAGCTGATGGAGCTGGTCGGCGCCACGGAACCCCACGACGTTTTCTTTGAAAAACTGGAGAAGCGCTGGAAAAAATACCGGAGCGAGGTGAAAAAGACCCTCATCGACGCCGGGGAGATGGAGCTGTGGAGCCAGCATCTGCTGCCGGACTACGACTCCGAGCGGGTCTGCGCCCACGCGGGGCGGCTCACCCGGCTCTGGCGGGATCATGACGGCCGCCGGGTGCCCCGGGACGATGTGAAGTCCACCATCATCGAGCTGGACCGGAGAGGCTATACCTTGGGCATCATCGCCAACACAATCACGGAGACGGAGATCCCCGACTGGATGATAGCGGACGGCGTGGCACACTACTTCAAGGCCGTCATCCTCTCCTCCAAGGTCCGCATCCGCAAGCCCGACCCGGCCATTTACTTCCTGGCCTGCCGGGCCATCGGCAAGGAGCCTGGCCAGTGCGCCTATGTGGGGGACAACCCCATCCGGGACGTGGAAGGCACCCGCAAGGCGGGGTTCGCCACCATGATCCGCATCGACGAACCGGACACCATCAAGAACGAGCCTCAGGAGATCATCCTCCATCCGGACTACACCATCACCCGCATTTCCGAGCTGCTGGACATCTTCCCGCCGCTGAATGAACAAGCATAAATGAGCAGGAGGCAAACCATGGGAACAGAGAGAGAATTTGACGCCATCTTTTACGACCTGGGCGGCACGCTTCGATTGGTGGAGCGGGACGCAGCTTTTGAGGCGGAAGCCCGGCGGAAGATCGCCGAGATGTGCGGCGAGAAGGGCGATCCCGACGAGTTCTGCAAGTTTCT
>CADCMN010000118.1 GCA_902802575.1 uncultured Eubacteriales bacterium
GGCCTCCAAAAATCCGTTTCGTAGGTTCCCGTACATTTGTCATTGGCACGGGCGGGTGGTATCCTGTCCGTGTCAATGGCAGATGAATACACGCTACAAGGAAAGGAGAAAAAATGGTAGCAGGACATCTGAGAGAAAAGGGCGGTATCTACTATATCGTCCTGAGCTATACGGACGAGTACGGCAATCGAAGGACGCCGTCTCAGTCCACGGGACTGCCCGTCAAGGGCAACAAGAAACGGGCCGAGGACCTGTTGCAGCGGGCTCGGCACCAAAAGGAGGAGGAACTGAAATGCCGTCGCCTGGCCATCCGCAGCGGCATGAAGATCATGCCGGATCAGATGCGGCTCACGGAATACCTGAAGGAGTGGCTGAAGATGATGCGGACCAGCGTGGAGATGACCACCTACGACAGCTACGAGCGAACGATCCTCAATCGGATCATCCCCTACTTCAACAAGCGGTATCCGAAGCTGTTGCTGCAGGAGCTGACGCCCAAGCAGATCCAGGACTATTACACCTACGAGCTGGACGTATGCAAGGTGAGTCCCAACACGGTCATCCACCGCCACGCCAACCTGCGTAAGGCTCTCCAATACGCCTTTCGCACCGGGCTCCTGGACAACAATCCGGCGGATCGGGTGCAGCGACCCCGGAAAGAACGGTATCAGGCCCATCCCTACAACGGGGAGGAGCTGGAGGTGCTGTTTGAGAAGGTCAAGGGGACCAATCTGGAGCTGGGCGTGATCCTGGCGGCGTTCTACGGGCTCCGGCGAAGCGAAGCCTGCGGCCTCAAGTGGAGCGCCATCGACTTCACCAGAAAGACCATCACCATCTCCCACACGGTCTCCCAGGTGAAAGTGGACGGCAAAATCACACTGGTGGGCAAGGATCGGACCAAGACCAAGTCCTCCCATCGGACGCTGCCGCTGGTGGGACCCTTTGAGGAGCTGCTCCTGGCCATCCGGGACAAGCAGGAGGCGAATCGCCGGATCTGCGGCAACTGTTACTGCCAGGAGTATCTGGACTATGTGTATGTGAACGAGATGGGCGAGCTCATGAAGCCAAACTATCTCTCCCAGGCCTTTCCGGCTTTTCTGGAGAAGCACGGTCTGCGGCACATCCGTTTCCACGATCTCAGGCACAGCTGCGCCAGTTTGCTTTACGCCAACGGCGTCGCTCTCAAGGACATCCAGGAGTGGTTGGGACACAGCGATATCGCCACGACCAGCAATATTTACACCCATTTGGACTATTCCTCGAAGGTGGCGTCAGCCAACGCGATTTTGCCATTTTTCCCAGAGAAATAGGCAAAAATCAGACCATTTTCGGTGGCCTCCACTACGTCGGACGCAACGGATTTATTGGCCCCCTTAAAAGACCTCCGAAGGCCCGGAAAATGACGGTATACCGTGCAAAATCGGGGGTCAAAAATGCTGAAAAGGTGAAAATGACAGTAGGGAGCGAGCAGGATCAAAAGGACGGAAAGTGGGCGATAAAGGGGACGATTGTTGGAGCAAGTTGGGTGGCGGGACTCGGATAGAGTTACAAAAAATGCCCATATACAGGCGTTTTTCGGGTCTCGCTGCTCACAAAAAAAGGCCCCTCGAAAAGGGGCCATGGTACGAGTAGAGATAACTGATTTAGCAGCGAACGGCCATGTTCCAGCAAACGCTTCGAAAAGCTAATCGATCTTCAACATTCTATAGCCGATGCCGATATGGGTCTGGATATACTTGGGGGATTCGGAATCAGGTTCGATCTTCTTGCGCAGGGTAGTCATGAACACCCGAAGGGAAGCGATGTCGCTGTCCCAGTTCCGGCCGTAGATGTTCTGGGTGATGAAGGTATGGGTCAGCACTTTGCCGGTGTTCCTTGCCAGCAAGCAGAGAATTTTGTATTCCATGGGCGTCAGCTTCAGCTCCTCGTCGCCCAGATATGCGCAGCCGGCGAAGTAGTCGATCCGAAGCTGTCCGTTGGTATAGACGGATCTGTCCGCACCGGTCTCGCTGCTCATAAGCGACAGCCGCCGGAGGGTGACTCGCAGCCGTGCCAGCAGCTCCTCCACGGAGAAGGGCTTGGTGAGATAGTCATCAGCGCCGGCATCCAACGCTTCGATCTTGTCCCCGTCGTCGCTCCGGGCGCTGATGACGATGATGGGCAGGTTGGACCAGGTCCGGACCTGGCGAATCACGTCGATCCCGTCCATGTCCGGCAGCCCCAGATCGAGGAACAGCACGTCCGGGTTATGGGAAGCGGCCATGAGGATGGCCTCAGCCCCGTTTTTGGCGGTGAGATACCGATAGTCGTGGGTCTTCAGGGTGGTGACGATCAGGTTCCGCACGGGCGCGTCGTCCTCGATGACCAGGATCATGGGGCTATTCATCCACTTGTACCTCCTTCATGGGCAGGGAAACGG
>CADCMN010000119.1:0-5847 GCA_902802575.1 uncultured Eubacteriales bacterium
GGAAAACGACGTGAACTACGCCGCACCCCTGCGGGTCACCGTCCGTCTCATCAACAAGGAGACCGGCGAAGTGAAGCAGCAGGAAGTGTTTATGGGCGACTTCCCGCTCATGACCCCCCAGGGCACCTTCATCATCAACGGCGCCGAGCGGGTCATCGTGAGCCAGCTGGTCCGGTCCCCGGGCGCTTACTATTCCGTGAGCACCGACAAGTGGGGCAACCAGCTCTACGCCGCCCAGGTCATCCCCAATCGGGGCGCCTGGCTGGAATACGAAACCGACAGCAACGGCATCCTCTACGTGAAGATCGACCGGCAGCGCAAGGTGTTCATCACCTCGCTCCTGCGTGCCATCGGCTATGGCACCAACGCCGAGATCAAGGAGCTGTTGGGCGACGACGAGCGGCTGGAGAACACCCTGCAGAAGGACCCCACCCGTTCCGTGGCCGACGGCCTTATCGAGATCTACAAGCGGCAGCGCCCCGGCGAGCCTCCCACGGAGGAGAGCGCCCGGAGCCTGTTGAACGGCCTGTTCTTCGACAACCGGTACGACCTGGCTCGGGTAGGCCGGTATAAGTTCAATAAGAAGCTGAGCCTGAAGGCCCGCATCGTGAACCAGATCGCCGCCGAGATGGTGGTCTCTCCCATCACCGGCGAGGTGCTGCTGGAGGAGGGCGCGTTCATCACCAGGCAGAAAGCCGAGGAGATCCAGAACGCCGGCGTCAACGCCGTGTCCGTGAAGATTGAGGACAAGGCCGTGAAGGTGGTGGGCAACAACTTCGCCTCCGCCGCGGGCTTCCTGCCCTTCGCGCCCATCGAGGCCGGCCTCAACGAGGACGTCCACATCCCCACGCTCCTGTCGCTCCTGCCTGAGATGCAGGCCATCGAGGACGTGGAGGGACAGAAGGACTTCCTCCGCAACCGCTATTACGATCTGATCCCCCGCCACATCGTCCCCGACGATATGGTGGCCTCCGTGTCCTATATGATCGACCTCTCCTACGGCATCGGCAAGACGGACGATATCGACCATCTGGGCAACCGCCGCATCCGCAGCGTGGGCGAGCTGCTGCAGAACCAGATCCGGGTGGGCCTCACCCGCCTGGAGCGGGTGGTCCGGGAGCGCATGGGATTGCAGGACATGGACGTGGTCATGCCCAGCAACCTCATCAACATCCGCCCGGTGACCGCCGCCATCAAGGAGTTCTTCGGCTCCTCCCAGCTGTCCCAGTTCATGGACCAGACCAACCCCCTGTCCGAGCTGACCCATAAGCGGCGTCTCTCGGCTCTGGGCCCCGGCGGCTTGAACCGTGACCGCGCCACCTTCGAGGTCCGCGACGTGCACTACTCCCACTACGGCCGTATGTGCCCCATCGAGACCCCCGAAGGTCCCAACATCGGTTTGATCAACTCCCTGGCCACCTATGCCCGGATCAACGAGTACGGCTTCATCGAGGCCCCCTACCGGGTGGTGGACAAGGCCAACAGGCAGATCACCGAGGAGATCGTGTACCTCACCGCCGACGAAGAGGACGGCGCCATCGTGGCCCAGGCCAACGAGCCTGTGGACCCCGAGACCCACTGGTTCGCCAAGGACCGTGTGGTGGCCCGGAAGCTGGATCAGATCATCGAGGTCCGCAACACCGAGATCGACTATCTGGACGTCTCCCCCAAGCAGCTGGTGTCCGTGGCCACGGCCATGATCCCCTTCCTGGAGAACGACGACGCCAACCGCGCCCTCATGGGCTCCAACATGCAGCGCCAGGCCGTGCCTCTGCTCAAGCCCGAAGCCCCCGTGGTGGCCACCGGCATGGAGTATAAGGCCGCGGCCGACTCCGGCATCGTGGTCCTGGCCAAGGAGGACGGCGTGGTGAGCTACGTGTCCGCCACCAAGGTGGTCATCACCACCCCCGCGGGCGTGCCCCACGAATACAGGATGACCAAGTTCCAGCGGAGCAACCAGGGCACCTGCCTCAATCAGCGGCCTGTGGTCACCAAGGGCGAGGTCGTGAAGAAGGGCGACGTCATCGCGGACGGCGCCTCCACCGACGGCGGCGAGATCGCGCCTCCACCGACGGCGGCGAGATCGCTCTCGGCCGGAACATCCTCATCGGGTTCATGACCTGGGAGGGCTACAACTACGAGGACGCGGTCCTTATCAGCGAGAAGCTGGTGAAGGAGGACGCCTACACCTCCATCCACATCGAGGAGCACGAGGTGGAGGCCCGCGACACCAAGCTGGGCGCCGAAGAGATCACGAGGGACATCCCCAACATCGGTGAGGACGCTCTCAGCCAGCTGGACGAGAACGGCATCATCCGTCCCGGCGCCGAGGTCCGGGCGGGGGACATCCTGGTGGGCAAGGTCACGCCCAAGGGCGAGACGGAGCTCACGGCGGAAGAGCGGCTGCTCAGAGCCATCTTCGGCGAAAAGGCCCGCGACGTCCGTGACACCTCCCTGAGGGTGCCTCACGGCGAAGGCGGCGTGGTGGTGGACGTGAAGGTCTTCACCCGCGAAAAGAAGGACGAGCTGAGCCCCGGCGTGAACCAGATGGTCCGCGTCTACATCGCCCAGAAGCGGAAGATCTCCGTGGGCGACAAGATGGCCGGCCGTCACGGCAACAAGGGCGTCATCTCACGCATTCTGCCGGAGGAGGATATGCCATTCATGCCCGACGGCACGCCGCTGCAGATCGTGCTGAATCCCCTGGGCGTGCCTTCCCGAATGAACATCGGACAGGTGCTGGAGCTCCACTTGGGCATGGCCTGCAAGAAGCTGGGCATCCACATCGCCACCCCCGTGTTCGACGGCGCCACCGAGGAGGACATCAAGCGGCTCCTGGTCCAGGCCGGCTGCGACGAGGACGGCAAGACCATCCTCTACGACGGGCGTACCGGACAGCCCTTTGAGAATCGGGTGTCCGTTGGCTATATGTACTATTTGAAGCTCCATCACCTGGTGGACGACAAGATCCACGCCCGGAGCACGGGCCCCTACTCCCTGGTCACCCAGCAGCCTCTGGGCGGCAAGGCCCAGTTCGGCGGCCAGCGCTTCGGCGAGATGGAGGTGTGGGCGTTGGAGGCCTACGGCGCCGCCAACACCCTGCAGGAGATCCTGACCGTGAAGTCCGACGACGTGGTGGGCCGTGTGAAGACCTACGAGAGCATCGTCAAGGGCGACAACGCCAAGACGGCGGGCGTCCCCGAATCCTTCAAGGTCCTCATCAAGGAGCTCCAGTCCCTGGCTCTCGACGTGAAGGTCCTCCGGGAGGATCGGACCGAGATCGAGATCACCGAGGACGACGAGGACGATCTCAGGCCCATGGACATCAACATCTCCGGCATCGAGGATATCCCCGATCTGCCGGCGGATGAGGACGGCAAGGACGAGGATGAGGACGAGTTCGGCGATGAAGACGACTTCGGCGGCGACGAAAACTTCGACGAGTTCGACGAGGGCGGCGAAGGCGCGCTCCTTCGGGACGACGGCGGTCTGGACGACCTGCTGGGCGATCTCACGGACGATATCGACAACGGCGATTTGGACTTGGACTAAGGTAGGCTGGGTAAAGGAGAAAAGGAATGTTTAATCTCACTGATTTTGACGCGCTGCAGATCGGCCTTGCTTCCCCCGAGAAGATAATGGAATGGTCTCACGGCGAGGTAAAGAAGCCCGAAACCATCAACTACCGCACGTTGAAGCCCGAGCGGGACGGCCTGTTCTGCGAGCGTATCTTCGGACCCACCAAGGACTGGGAGTGCCACTGCGGCCGCTACAAGCGGGGCCGCTATAAGGGCATCGTCTGCGAGAAGTGCGGCGTTGAGGTCACCCGCGCCAAGGTCCGCCGGGAGCGGATGGGACATATCGAGCTCGCCGTGCCGGTGAGCCATATCTGGTACTTCAAGGGCATCCCCTGCCGGATGAAGATGCTTCTGGACATGAGCCCCAAGGCCCTGGAGCAGGTGCTGTATTTCGCCGCTTTCGTGGTCATCGATCCCGGTGAGACCACCCTGCAGAAGAAGCAGATCCTCACCGATCGGGAGTATCGGGAGTATCAGGAGCAGTTCGGACCCAAGAGCTTCCGCGCCGGCATGGGCGCCGAGGCCATCCGGGAGCTCCTGGCCGAGATCAATCTCGAAGAGCTCCGCGACCAGCTCCGCAAGGAGATCGAGACCTCCGGCGGCCAGAAGCACACCAACGCCGTGAAGCGCCTCGAGGTGGTGGAAGCCTTCATCAAGAGCGGCAACGATCGTGTTGACCGTGCTGCCGGTGATCCCCCCGGATCTTCGGCCCATGGTCCAGCTGGACGGCGGCCGGTTCGCCACCAGCGATCTCAACGACCTGTATCGCCGGGTCATCAACCGGAACAACCGGTTGAAGCGGCTCTTGGAGCTGCGGGCACCCGACATCATCGTCCGCAACGAGAAGCGGATGCTGCAGGAGGCGGTGGACGCCCTCATCGACAACGGCCGCCGCTCCCGCCCCGTCACGGGCCCCGGCAACCGCCCCTTGAAGTCCCTGTCCGATATGCTCCGCGGCAAGCAGGGCCGGTTCCGTCAGAACCTGCTGGGCAAGCGCGTGGACTATTCCGGCCGTTCCGTCATCGTGGTCGGTCCCGACCTGAAGATGAGCCAGTGCGGCCTGCCCAAGGAGATGGCCCTGGAGCTCTTCAAGCCCTTCGTCATGAAGAAGCTGGTGGAGCTGGGCTACGCCCAGAACGTGAAGGGCGCCAAGCGCTTGGTCGAGCGCAGCGCCACCGAGGTCTGGGGCGTTCTCGAGGACGTCATCAAGGATCACCCCGTGCTGCTGAACCGCGCGCCCACCCTGCACCGCCTGGGCATCCAGGCCTTTGAGCCGGTGCTGGTGGAAGGCCGGGCCATCAAGCTCCATCCCCTGGCCTGCACCGCCTTCAACGCCGACTTCGACGGCGACCAGATGGCCGTGCACGTGCCCCTGTCTGTGGAAGCCCAGGCGGAAGCCCGCTTCCTCATGCTGGCGGCCAACAACATTTTGAAGCCCCAGGACGGCAAGCCTGTGGTGTGCCCCACCCAGGACATGGTCCTCGGCTGCTACTACCTGACCCAGCTGCGCGACGGTCAGAAGGGCGAGGGGAAGGCCTTCGCCTCCGAGGATGAGGCCATCATGGCCTATCAGTGCGGCGAAGTCACCCTCCAGTCCAAGATCCGGGTCCGCATCTCCCGCCAGTGGCAGGGCAAGACCTACAAGAAGATCATCGACACCTCCGTGGGCCGCTTGCTCTTCAACGCCGCCATCCCCCAGGACCTGGGCTATGTGCCCCGGGAGACCCTGGACGACATGTTCGTCCTGGAGATCGACCGGCTGGTGGTCAAGAAGGATCTTGGGAACATCATCGACAAGTGCTATCGCAAGTACGGCCCCACCATCACCTCCGAGGTGCTGGACAAGGTCAAGAAGCTGGGCTATACCTACTCCACTCGCGGCGGCATCACCGTGGGCTATCAGGATATCAGGGTGCCCGAGGAGAAGAAAGCCATCGTCCGCGAGGCTGAGCAGCAGGTCGTGGAGGTGGAGAACATGTTCAACATGGGCTTGCTCTCCAACAAGGAGCGCCGGGAGAACGTGATCGGCATCTGGGAGAAGGCCACGGACGACGTTACCTCCGCCCTGATGGACTCCCTGGACCCCTACAACCCCATCTACATGATGGCCAACTCCGGCGCCCGCGGCAGCAAGGCCCAGATCCGTCAGCTGGCCGGCATGCGCGGCCTTATGGCCGACCCCTCCGGTCAGATCATCGAGGTGCCTATCCGCGCCAACTTCCGCGAGGGCCTGTCCGTGTTGGAGTTCTTCATCTCCTCCCACGGCGCC
>CADCMN010000119.1:5892-8298 GCA_902802575.1 uncultured Eubacteriales bacterium
CGACCCCTCCGGTCAGATCATCGAGGTGCCTATCCGCGCCAACTTCCGCGAGGGCCTGTCCGTGTTGGAGTTCTTCATCTCCTCCCACGGCGCCCGCAAAGGTTTGGCCGACACGGCTCTTCGTACCGCTGACTCCGGGTATCTGACCCGCCGCCTTGTGGACGTGTCCCAGGACGTGATCATTCGCGAGGAGGATTGCTTCGCTTCCCGGAACGATACCCCCAAGGGCATGGTCCTCACGGCCATCCTGGACGACGGCAAGCTCATCGAGCCCCTGTCCGCCCGGGTGGTAGGCCGCTACACCATCGATCCCGTCGTGGATCCCAAGACCGGCGCCGAGATCGTGCCGGCGGATACCATGATCACCTACGAGCAGGCCGAGGCCATCGAGAAGGCCGGGATCAAAGAGGTCCTCTGCCGCAGCGTCTTCACCTGCCGGGCCGAGCACGGCGTGTGCGCCAAGTGCTACGGCGCCAACCAGGCCACCGGCGGCTATGTGGAGATCGGCGAGGCCGTGGGCATCATCGCCGCCCAGGCCATCGGCGAGCCGGGCACCCAGCTCACCATGCGTACCTTCCATACCGGCGGCGTCGCTTCCAGCGAGGACATCACCCAGGGTCTTCCCCGCGTGGAGGAGCTGTTTGAAGCCCGCAAGCCCAAGGGCCTGGCGGTCATCACTGAGATCGCGGGCACCCTGCATCTGGACGAGGGCAAGCGCAAGGCCGTCATCTCCAACGACGACGGCGAGAGCGCCGATTACCACATCCCCTTCGGCAGCAAGCTGAAGGTGAAGGACGGGGACCATGTGGAGGCCGGTCAGGAGCTGACCGAGGGCTCCGTGAACCCCAACGACATCCTGCGGATATTGGGCGTCAAGGGCGTGCAGGCCTACCTCCTCAAGGAGGTCCAGAGCGTGTACCGCCTCCAGGGCGTGGAGATCTCCGACAAGCACATCGAGATCATCATTCGCCAGATGCTCCGGAAGGTCCAGATCGAGGACGCGGGCGACACCAAGCTCCTGCCCGGCGAGCTCTGCGACATCTTCCGCTTCGAGGAGGAGAACGAGGCCGTGCTGACGGCGAATCCCGAGGGTCGGCCCGCCATCGCCAAGCGCAAGCTCCTGGGCATCACCAAAGCGGCGTTGGCCACGGAATCCTTCCTCTCCGCCGCCTCCTTCCAGGAGACCACCCGGGTCCTCACCGAAGCCGCCATCAAGGGCCGCATTGACCCGCTGGTGGGCCTCAAGGAGAACGTCATCATCGGCAAGCAGATACCGGCCGGCATCGGCCTAAAACGGTATCGGGACGTGACCGTGGTGAGCAAGGGCGATTCCACCCTGCTGAACTGATCGACAACAGATACCGGAGGCGCACATGGAACAGGAACGGTCCAACAGGAACTGCCCCCTTTGGGGTACGGATATCTGCGCTCAGCTGAACATGCGCGCCTGCCGGGGCTGCCCCGCCGAGGGCAAGGACGTTCGCGAATGCGACGCCATCCGGGAGGACGTGGAGACCTTCCACGCCCTTCTCCCGGAGGAAGGCGTCCATGGCCTGTTTACCGGCGAAGGTTGCACCCTTTGCCGAGGGGAGAACCCGGGGCAACGGGAGAGCTACAGCATCTTTGATATGGGCCATGACGATCCCCGGGGACGCCAGAAGAAACTGAGCCTGTTTCGCGGCAAGACCTTCGGCTTCGTGGTCCCCCTGCAGTTTGGCTGCTGCAAGGCCTGCCGGCGGCGATACCAGCTCCTTGGCTGGCTACCCATGATCATCACCGTTGTGATCCTGGGGGCGGCGCTGCTGCTGGTGAGCCGGGAGACGGTGGCCGAAAGCCTTCGGAACGTCTGGCGGGGGCTGCCGCTACTGGTGATGCTCCTGGCCGCGGGCCTGTGCTTTCTGCTCAGCAAAGTCCTTTCCAACGTCCTCAGAGCCCGATTCAATCGGTACACCTATATGGATCTGAGGGATCATCCCCTGGTGCGGCAGATGCTGTCGCTGGGATGGGAGACCGTGGGGGAGGGGAAGTATCCCCAGCCGGTGTTCACGCGCAAGCGGCTTGCCTACGGCATCGGGACCGCCGCTTTCGAGACGGACGCCCCGTCTCGGGATGCGGATGAAAAAATCACGGAAAACGGCGAAAAATTCGATTGACAAGTCGCCGTCATATTGATATAATTTGTTTTCGCAGTGTATGGGGGAACCCATGCTCTGCTATTGCGGTTTTTTAGCCGAAGGGGAGTATCCCCGCTGAAATTGGACAATACTCTCTACGAATTGGGTTGCAGAGAGATTGAATTAGCAATAGATATTTTTTCATCATTCTATCAGGAGGAATTCTCATGCCGACCATTAACCAGTTGGTTCGCAAGGGCCGGGAGCAGGTGCAGTATAAGTCCAACGCGCC
>CADCMN010000120.1 GCA_902802575.1 uncultured Eubacteriales bacterium
AACCCCACCACTCCGGGCCAGCGCGGCATGACCGTCTCCGCTTTCGAGGAGATCACCCGCACCACCCCCGAAAAGTCTCTGACCACCGATATGCGCAAGCGGGCCGGCAGGAACTTCTCCGGCCGCATCACCGTCCGGCATCAGGGCGGCGGCGCCAAGCGCAAGTACCGCATCGTGGACTTCAAGCGCAACAAGGACGACGTGCCCGGCAAGGTCTTCTCCATCGAGTACGACCCCAACCGCTCCGCCAACATCGCCCTGATCCACTACGCCGACGGCGAGAAGCGCTACATCATCGCGCCCCTCGGTCTGAAGGTCGGCGACCAGATCCTCTCCGGCGCCGCTGCCGATATCAAGGTCGGCAATGCGCTGCCTCTCGAGAACATCCCCGTGGGCACCATGATCCACTGTGTGGAGCTGGTCCCCGGCAAGGGCGCTCAGCTCGTTCGGTCCGCCGGCAACGCGGCCCAGCTCATCGCCAAGGAGAATGGCTTCGGCCAGGTTCGTCTTCCCAGCGGTGAGGTCCGCCTGATCCCCCTGAAGGCTCGGGCGACCATCGGCCAGGTCGGCAACGTGGACTTCCAGAACATCATGATCGGCAAGGCCGGCCGGACCCGTCACATGGGCATCCGTCCCACCGTCCGCGGCTCCGTCATGAACCCCAACGACCACCCCCACGGCGGCGGCGAGGGCAAGAGCCCCATCGGCCGGCCCGGTCCTGTGACCCCCTGGGGCAAGCCCGCGCTGGGATATAAGACCCGGAAGACCAAGAACAAGAGCAACAAGTACATCGTGCGCCGCAGGAACGGCGGTAAGTAACGGGAGGAGTAAGGATAATGAGCAGATCGGTTAAAAAAGGACCGTTTGTAAGCGACGTTCTCTATGATCGCATCCAGGCGATGAATGAGAGCGGCAAGAAGACCGTTGTTAAGACCTGGTCCCGTTCTTCCACGATCTTCCCCGAGTTCGTCGGCCACACCATCGCGGTCCACGACGGGAAAAAGCACGTTCCGGTGTACGTCACCGAGGAAATGGTCGGGCACAAGCTGGGCGAGTTCGCCCCCACCCGCACCTTCCGTGGCCACAGGGGCTCTGAGAAGTCCTCTGGCGCGAAGTAAGGAGGAAAGTTATGGCAACCAGAAGCAAAACCAAAACCGCCTATCGTCATGAGCACGCTGACAAGCGGCCCCATGCCACGGCAAAATACATCCGCATCGCTACCCGCAAGTGCACCATCGTGGCGGACTTGATCCGGGGCAAGAGCGTGAAGGAGGCCCAGGCCATCCTGACCTACTGCCCCAAGGCAGCTGCGGCGCCCATGCTGAAGGTCCTCAACTCCGCCGTCGCCAACGCGGAGAACAACCTGGAGCTGAACCGTGACGATCTCTTTGTGGCCGAAGCCTTCGCCAACCAGGGTCCCACCCTGAAGCGCTTCCGGGCCCGGGCCCGGGGTTCCGCCTCTTCCATTCTGAAGCGGACCAGCCATCTCACGGTGATTCTCGACCAGCAGGCCAAATAAGGAGGAAAGAACATGGGTCAGAAAGTTAATCCCAACGGTTTCCGTATCGGTGTCATTCGTGACTGGAACACTCGTTGGTATGCGCCGAAAAAGGACTTTGCGGATTTCCTCGTGGAGGATCACAAGATCCGTGAGTTTGTGAAGAAGAAGTACTACGCGGCCAACATCTCCCGCATCGGGATCGATCGTGCCGCCGGCAAGATCTCCGTGAGCATCTACACCGCCCGTCCGGGCATGCTCATCGGCAAGGGCGGCGCCGGGATCGACGCCATCAAGGCCGACATCGCCAAGGAGATCGGCAAGCCCGTGAACGTGAACATCATGGAGATCCGGGACCCCGATGCCGACGCCCAGCTGGTGGCGGAGAACATCGCCGCTCAGCTCGAGAAGCGCATCAGCTTCCGGCGGGCCATGAAGCAGGCTATGCAGCGCGCCATGCAGCGCCCCGGCGTGAAGGGCATCAAGCTCAGCTGCGGCGGCCGTCTCGGCGGCGCTGAGATCGCGCGGAGCGAAGGATACCATGACGGTTCCATCCCCCTGCAGACCATGCGCGCGGACATCCACTACGGATTCGCGGAAGCCCACACCACCTATGGCCGGATCGGCTGCAAGGTTTGGATCTACAAGGGCGAAGTGCTTGGCAAGGCCAAGCGCAAGGAAGGAGGCAGATAACCATGTTGATGCCGAAGAGAGTGAAGCACCGCAGGGTGTTCCGCGGCAGGATGAAGGGCACCGCCCATC
>CADCMN010000121.1 GCA_902802575.1 uncultured Eubacteriales bacterium
AAGGCCAAGCGCAAGGAAGGAGGCAGATAACCATGTTGATGCCGAAGAGAGTGAAGCACCGCAGGGTGTTCCGCGGCAGGATGAAGGGCACCGCCCATCGTGGCAACACCATCAGCTACGGCGAATACGGCCTGGTAGCTCTGGAGCCCTCCTGGATCACCAGCACCCAGATCGAGGCCGCTCGTGTGGCCATGACCCGTTTCACCAAGCGTGGCGGTCAGGTCTGGATCAAGATCTTCCCGGATAAGCCCGTTACCGAAAAGCCCGCTGAGACCCGCATGGGTTCCGGCAAAGGTTCCCCCGAATACTGGGTGGCCGTGGTCAAGCCCGGCCGCGTCATGTTCGAGATCGCTGGCGTCGAAGAGAGCATCGCCAAGGAAGCCCTTCGTCTTGCCGGGCATAAGCTGCCCATCCGCTGCAAGATCGTGAAGAAGGAAGTCGCTCAGGAAGGAGCAGAAGCATGAAGGCTGAAGAATTGAGAAAAATGTCTGTTGCTGACCTGGAAAAGCAGGAGAAGGACCTCAAGGCTGAGCTGTTCAACCTCCGCTTCCAGACCGTGACCGGTCAGATCAGCAACCCCAGCCGCATCGGCGCCTGCAAGAAGGACATCGCACGGATCAAGACCATTCTCCGGCAGCGCGAGCTGACTGGCAGTGCCGAGTGAGGAGGAAGTAAGAAATGGAACAGGTAATTAGAGGTTATCGCAAGACCCGCACCGGCGTCGTTGTCAGCGATAAGATGGATAAGACGGTGGTCGTCGCCATCTCCACCAAGGTCCGCCATCCCCTGTACGGCAAGATGGTCAACCGGACCCGTAAGTTCAAGGCCCACGACGAGGAGAACCAGTGCGGCATCGGCGACACCGTGCGCATCATGGAAACTCGTCCGATCTCCAAGGATAAGCGCTGGCGCGTGGTGGAGATCATCGAGAAGGCCAAGTAAGGGGAGGTAAGTATGATTCAGCCTCAAACCAGATTGAAGGTAGCCGACAACTCCGGCGCCAAAGAGATCATGTGCATCCGGGTCCTGGGCGGATCCTCCCGCAAGTTCGCGGGCATCGGCGATGTGATCGTCGCCTCCGTCAAGACCGCCACCCCCGGCGGCACCGTAAAGAAGAAGGACGTGGTCAAGGCCGTGGTCGTGCGGACCGTCGCCGAAACCACCCGTCCCGATGGCAGCCACATCCGCTTCGACGACAATGCGGCCGTCATCATCAATGACGACAAGCAACCCCGCGGCACCCGTATCTTCGGGCCCGTGGCTCGGGAACTGCGTGAGAAGGATTACATGAAGATCGTCTCTCTCGCACCCGAAGTTCTGTAAGGAGGTAGAGATATGAACAAGCTGAACGTCAAGAAGGGCGATCGGGTCCGTATCATCTCCGGCAAGGACGCTGGCAAGGAAGGCAAGATCATGACCGCGTTCCCCTCCAAGGAGCGGGTCATCGTCGAGGGCTGCAACATGGTCACCCGCCATGTGAAGCCTCGCCGGCAGGGTGAAGCTGGCGGCCGCATCGAGCAGGCCGGCACCATCCACGTCTCCAATGTGCAGCTGGTCTGCCCCAACTGCAAGATGCCCACCCGCGTTGGCCACGCCATCGTGGAGAAGAACGGCAAGCAGGTCTCTGTCCGCGTGTGCAAGCAGTGCGGCAAGCAGATCGACTAAGGCGGAAGGAGGAACGTTAAATGGCTAAGAAAGAAGTCAAGCAAGCCCCTGCCAAGGCCAAGAAGACCCAGGCTGCGGCCAAGCCCTTTACCGGCGAACCCCGCCTGAAGGTGAAGTACCGTGAGACGGTCGTCCCCGGCCTCAAGGAGAAGTTCCACTATGAGAACGTCATGATGATCCCCAAGCTGGACAAGATCATCATCAACATGGGTCTCGGTTCCGAGAAGGATAACCCCAAGGGCATCGAGACCGCCGTGGCTCAGCTCTCCGCCATCGCCGGCCAGGCCGCCGTGGTGACCAAGGCCAAGAAGTCCGTCGCAAACTTCAAAGTCCGTGAAGGCATGACCATCGGCGCCAAGGTGACGCTCCGCGGCGACAAGATGTACTACTTCGCCGACAAGCTCATGAACATCGTGCTGCCTCGCGTCCGCGACTTCCACGGCGTGTCCGACAAGTCCTTCGACGGCCGCGGCAACTACGCCATGGGCGTTCGGGAGCAGCTGATCTTCCCCGAGATCAACTACGACGACGTTGACAAGGTGCGCGGCATGAACATCGTGTTCGTCACCAGCGCCAAGACCGATGAGGAAGC
>CADCMN010000122.1 GCA_902802575.1 uncultured Eubacteriales bacterium
CCGCCCGAAGATGGCTGATCTTTTGGACCCTGTTCATCGGCGTTGGCGCCGTGGCCGGAGGATTGAGCATGATCCTGGATCCCAGCGGCAAAACGCTCCGCATGGACGGGATGCTGCCCTATTTTCAGGTCCTGCCCTTTGCAAAGACGCTCTTTCAGGACTTCCTGTTTTCGGGGTTCGCCCTGCTGATCGTCAACGGGCTCACCAACCTGACCGCCGCGGTCCTGCTGCTGAAACGAAAGCGGCTGGGGGTCATATTGGGCGGCGTCTTCGGCGTCACGCTGATGCTGTGGATCTGCATCCAGTTCTATATGTTCCCGCTGAACTTCATGTCCACCGCCTACTTCATCTTCGGTCTCTGCCAGGCCCTCACCGGCTATATCGCCTGGCGGCGGCTGCGGCAGGCGGAGCAGAAGAAGGACGGCCCCCGGCAGGCGTTTTAACACCCGTGGACGAGCGCTTTGCCCGGCTGACCGTGTTCTTTGAGGAGCCCTTCTGGGTGGGCGTCTTCGAGCGGATCGAAGGGGACGAGCTCAGCGCCTGCAAGGTGACCTTCGGGACCGAGCCCCGGGACTATGAGGTGCTGGACTATGTGCGCCGTCATTATGGCGAGCTCCGCTTCAGCGAACCCGTGCTTCGCGAAGCCCGGGAGAAGGCGGACAACCCCAAAAGGCGGCAGCGGGCGGCGGCCCGGGAGATGCAGCCCACCGGCGTGGGCACCAAATCCCAGCAGGCCCTCCAGGCCCAGCGGGAGCTGATGAAGACGGAGCGCAAGAAGATCACCAAAGCGGAGCGGGCGGCCGAAGCCCAGCGCCGCTTCGAGCTCAAACAGCAGCAAAAGAAGGAGAAGAAGCGAGGCCACTGATGGTACGAGAGATGGACCCCAACGAGACCAGCCGGGCGGCGGCGTTCCGGCTGTGGATGGAGGCGCCCAACCCCATGGTCACCTTTATGAAGACCCTGGACGTGACCCCTTTGGTGAAGCTCAGCCGCAAACGGGGACTGAAGTTCAACATGCTCCTCTGTTGGTGCATCGGCAAAGCAGCCGCGGGCGTTGAGGAGTTCTATATCCTGCCCGTGGGGCAAAAGCTCCTGCAGTATGACGCCCTGGCGGTGAACACCATCGTGAAGAATCGGACCGGAGGCGTCAGCTCCTGTGACGTTCGGTTCCGGGACGATCTAATCGCTTTCAACCGGGAATACCTCGTTTGCACCGCTCAGGCGGCCCAGACCTGTGAGGATCGGGACCTGTCAAAGGAGTGCATGGTCATCGGCACCTCGGCCATCGTGGACACGGAGCTGGATGGGGCCGTGGGCATGAACAGCGGTATCTACAACAACCCCTTTTTGATCTGGGGCCGATATCGAAAGAAGCTGTTTCGCTATTATCTGCCGCTGTCCTTTCAGTTCCACCACACCCAGATGGACGGGGCCCAGGCGGGCCGGTTCCTGGAAGAGCTGCAGAACGAAATACGCCAACTTGCCCTATAGGAGGAAACAGATGAATGTACGATATGAACACAAGGAAGCCCTGACCTTCATCGGCTATCACACCGAGATACGGCCCGAGGAGGGGTACGAGAAGTGCCCCCGGTTTTGGGACAGGGAATACACCCAAAAGTACGCCCGGCTGTGGCAGACCATGACGCCGGAAACCCCGGTGGAGCGGGCCATCCTGGACAACGGCGTCGGCGGGTACGCCCTGTGCGTGGACGGGGAGGAGCGCTTCACCTATTGGATCGCCGGCCTTTACCGGGGCGGCGACGTGCCGGAGGGGCTGGAGCTCCATACCTTCCCCGCCGGGGAATGGGCTGTGTTCACGGCGAAGGGCCCCATTCCGGAGACGCTGCAGGCTCTGAACACCGCCCTCTGGCAGGAGTGGTTCCCCACGGAGGGTCAGCGTCTGCACGCCGACGGCAGGGCCACGGTGGAGGTCTATGCCCCCATGGACCCCAGGTCGCCGGACTACGAAAGCGGCATCTGGATGCCCATTCACAGGGAGGGATGATCGTGGCCTTCGATTTCAGGCACGAGATCTATTTGTCCGACGCCCGGAAGGCGGCGCCGGAAAAGTGGCGGACCGTGATCCGCCACCCCATCCGAAAGAGCGAGAGGAGGCACCCATGAAGAAATGGTTCGA
>CADCMN010000123.1 GCA_902802575.1 uncultured Eubacteriales bacterium
TGCCAAGATCGTTTGCGTCGTTGGGGTCCTTGATCTGGACCTCCTTGCCATCCTTCTTGATGATGCCCTCCTCCGGCTGATAGAGGCCGAACAGCACGCTCATAAGCGTGCTCTTGCCGGCGCCGTTCTCGCCGAGGAGTGCGTGGATCTCGCCCTTTCTCAGCTGAAGGGTGATGTCGTCATTGGCGATGATACCCGGGAACCGCTTGGTGATGTGCAGCATCTCTATGGCATAGGGAGTCTGCGCCGCGGCGGACTTGACTTCTTCCAAGGTGAACGCCCTCCTTTTTTCAAGACTCATGGCATACCATGCCACTATGAAAACAGTATACTATATGGACAACCATAAATCAAAGCAATTTTTGCGATTTGTGACAAAAATATGAAGAAAAAGAGCAGGCCGATGGGTCTGCTCTTTCCTGTGATCAATTTAGGATAGGCTTATTTGATGTTGCCCTGATCGTCCACGGCGATGACGGTGGCGAAATCGGGGGCCTTCTTCTCGATGTCAGCGGACACGGAGACTTCACCGGCGAACATCTTGGCCACCAGCGCGGCATAGTCTTCCTTGGTGAAGCTGTCGGAGAACTGGGTGGAACCGGCGATCTGCACGTAGTTCTCTTCGGGGACCGCGGAGACGAGGCCCAGGTTCTCGACCTTGCCACCCTCGAAGGTGCCTTCCACGACCTTGCCCAGCATGGTGTTGACGGTGGCGGCGAGGCCCTTCATGGCGGAGGTCACGGTGATGCCATCACCATAGAGACCGTCGATGGTGCCAGCCTGATCCACGTCCACGCCGATGACCTTCTTGCCGTACTTCTTGGCGGACTCACCAGCGGAGGTGAAGATGCCGCCGCCGCAGGCGAAGACCACTTCGGTGTCAGCGGAATACCAGGTATCCATGTAGGCGGTGATGTCAGCATCGCCGAAGAACTGGTTGCCGTAAGCATACTTGACGGCCACGTCGGTGAGACCCAACTCAGCCGCAGCGGCGTCCACGCCCTGGACGAAGCCATAGCCATAGCGGACCACGGCGGGCACGGCCATGCCGCCCAGGAAGCCCAGCTTCTTGTAGCCCAGCTTCACAGCCGCATAACCAGCCATGTAGCCGCAGAGCTCTTCCTGGTACACAGCGCTGTACATGTTGGCGGGCAGCGTTTCAAGACCGGCGCTGGTCAGATCGTACTCGGAGACATCCAGCGCGATGAAGGTCACGTCCTCATAGTCGGGGGCGGTCTTGGCGATGGCGGGCGCAAAGGCGTAGCCGGGCATCACGATCACGTTGAAGCCGTCGTCGATGGCCTTCTCGATGGAGGAGATACGATCCTCATCGGAGTCGGAAGCAGGCTTGTAGTACTGGAAGGCCAGACCTTTGGCATCGGTGAACGCCTTGCAGGCTTCATAGGTGGTCTGGTTGAAGGACTGGTCGGTGATGTCGCCGTAGTCGGTGATCATGGCGACCTTCACTTCTTCCGCCGCCTGGGCGACGCCGACAAGGGCGAACACCATGACGAGCGCCAGCATGATGGACAGAATCTTTTTCATCTTTGGTTTCCTTTCCAACATTGGTAGATTTATCCGCGCCAAAGCTTTTGCGCCCCAGCACAAACATAGATTATTTATAGCACAACGCCCCATATTTGTCAATTCTGTTAACAGTTTATGGATAAATTATTTCGGCCGTGCGCTACAGGAAAAACTTCCGCTCCAGATAAGCCCGGAGGGGCCGGATGATCCCGGCGAGGATGAGGAATCCGCCGAAGAAGAAGAACACCGTCGAGGCATAGAGGGACCAGGTGAACCGGGGCGTATGGAAGGTGAGATGCTGGAAGAGCTCCGCCAACAAACAGCCACCCCCCATGGCCAGGAGCAGGCCGCCGGTGATGAAGATGGTCCCCTTTCGTACATAGCGGTAAAGGGCAATGGCGCCTATGGTCAGGACCGCCAGGATGCCCGTCAGGGGGAAGGCGAAGGTCCAGAACCAGTGACCGCCGGTGCGCCAGCAGAGGAGCCACAGCAGCAGGCATACGCTTGCGAAGGCCATGGGCACGAAGATCATGGGATGGGGCTTCGGGAACCAGAGGGGCAGCAGAAAGGCGAAATAGCGGGCCGCCACGCTCACGATCACATAGAAG
>CADCMN010000124.1:0-769 GCA_902802575.1 uncultured Eubacteriales bacterium
CAACGTGCAGGTGATCCCCTGCATGGCGGACGGCGCGCTGCTGTCCATTGAGACCATCGCCCAGCGTGTGTACGCAGCGGTGAAGGGGATCCTGTAAGAAAAGTTGCTATGATCCGCAAAATCATTCTGCTTGTTCTCTGTGCGCTGTTGATCCTGCGTCCACTTCCCGCCCGCGCCGAAACGCCCCCGCCCTCCCCCGCACCTAACGCCGGTCCGGTCATCACCCTGAAGGGGGATGCCTCCATGACGGTGAACGCGGCGTTCACCTTTGAGGACCCCGGCGCCACGGCCCAGGATGCTCAGGGCGGAGATTTGACGGACCGCATCACGGTGGAAGGGGCCGTGATCCCCTACCTGGTGGGGGAATATACCCTCACCTACACCGTTGCGGACGACGACGGCAAGCAGGCCCAGGCGACCCGCACCGTCACCGTGGCGCCCGTCCAGCTTCCCGAGGTGATCGATCCCCCGCCCAAGACCATCTATCTCACCTTCGACGACGGGCCCGCCACCTTTACGGATCGCCTGCTGGACCTGTTGAAACGGTATGATGTAAAGGCCACTTTTTTCATCGTGGGGAGAGCTCCCGGGCAGGAGCTGATCCGCCGAGCTTATGAGGAAGGGCACAGCATCGGCGTCCACTCCTACACCCATGAATTTGAGACGATCTACGCCAGCGAGGAAGCTTTCTTTGCCGACTTTTTGGCCACAGAGGAAGTCATCAGGGAGCAGACGGGCCAGTACACCGCCATCTTCCGCTTTCCCGGCG
>CADCMN010000124.1:800-2901 GCA_902802575.1 uncultured Eubacteriales bacterium
ACCCGGCTCGCCAAGATCATGGAGGACATGGGTTACCGCTATTTCGACTGGAACGCCAGTGCCGGGGACGCTCAATCGAACAGCCCCGCCGACATCGCCCACTACTATTCCGTCCTGCGCTCTATCGTCAAACGGGACGGCAGTCCGACCATCATTCTGCAGCACGATCCAAACATCTTCAGCATCACCGCCCTGCACTATTTCATCCCCTGGGCTTTGGAGAACGGCTATACCTTCCTGCCGCTCGACTTGACCAGCCCCGTCGTGCATTCAAAAATCAACAACTGACCATAGGGCAAAAGCGAACCGAATTGAAAAAGGATGGTCGAAAGACCATCCTTTTTCAAATGCGTGCACCCCGTTCTCGACAGGTCGCTACCGTCTTACCGGTTGCCGGTGGCTCCTCGCAGGAGACCTCGCGGCACACGGAAGGGTCCGCTTAGTGCTGCTTCCGTCAGGATCTGACACGGTTCACAGGCTTCCGTTGCACGAGTCCCACGATTCAACGCTCCGTACGCGCGGCAGGCACCACAGCGCCGAGCCTCAAACGGGGGATGAAACCCCGCTATAGCGGATTGCGGGTTCAGGGCACCGCTACCTCCCCGTCTGGCACGCAAGAGGCATTATACCCTATCAGTCTGCATTTTTCAAGTGGGAAATTGCTCACAATCGTATAGATTCAGATTTACCAACGCTTCATGTTTTTTTCAAATTTATCGGTATAGGCTTGTTTCAATTCCTCTGCCGATATTCCGTAGCATAGCAGGATGTCGTTGTAATACATGAGAACATCCGCCATCTCTTCAATGAGCCTGGTTCGCAATTCCTGATCCTGGCAAGCCTTTTGACCGCCATGCTTTTTGACGATATCGATCACTTCCCCGATCTCGCCGATCATCCACAGCAGCTGATCCTGTCCGCGTTCGGGGCCGATCGGTTTCCACAAGTCCTTGTATTTCTCCTGCAACGCTGCTTGCATTTCCAGCATCTCATTGATTCCAAAATCGTTCATGGCGCTAACCTCAATAAACTAATTGTGTTGAAGCTTGAAAATTGCCCAAAGGAGGGTATCTTTCAGGGGGCCGTCCGTTTGGGCGGCCTGCTCCTCCAAAAGGGGCAGCAGATCGGTCCTGTTTTGGTTGGCCGCCAGCACCGCCGCCTGGGCGGTGAGCTTGCCCCCCTTCTTCATGTTTTTGCCGATGAGGGCCAGGGCTGGTTTGATGTCCCCGGCGATGAGCCTGCCCAGGTCGAAGGCGGCCTTTTCTTCCTCGGTCACGGGCCGGGGCTGGATAAAGTGGTTGAGGGGGCAAACGTCCTGGCACACCTCGCAGCCCAAAAGGCAGGTCATCCTCTCCATGACCCAGGCTGGCATCTGGGGCCCGTCTTCGTAGGCCCGGAGGCACTTGCGCCAGTCGTAGCCCTGGGGCGAGATGGCGCCGCCGGGGCAGGCCCTTTGGCAGCGCTTGCAGTGGATGCAGGCCTGGAAGGGGGCCTGTTTGGGCGTGAAGGTCAGCTCATCCTCCGGCAGGGCCACCATCAAGGCCTGGATCACGAACCGGGTGCCGATGCCCGGCATATAGAGCATGTCGCTGTCCAAACAGGCGGCGAGCCCCCACGCCACCAGCAGGCTCTTCACCGGCACCGCCGCCCGCTCCGCCCGGACGCCAACAGCTTCCAGGGCCTTTTTCAGGCCCATCATGGCGTGGTAGCTCTGGTGGGAGGCGGGATAGTAGCCGGAGAGGCCCGTGTCGGGAGCATAGGGCGCATAGGGCCATATGAGGAGCAGCAAACCATTGGCCCAGGGCCAGGCGGCCGCCGGGTCCCCCTCGATCCAGTCCGCTTCCGGCGCAAACGCGCCGCTTGCACGGCGGCGCGTCCACTCCTCATATTGGGGCACGGGCAGGAGATATCCTGCCGAAAAGCCCGCTTGTTGTACCAGTTCGGTCAGGTTCATTGGGCCTGGGACTGCAGCATCTCCTTGGTCTTCATGAGCCGGGACAGATTCCCGCGCTCGTTCTCGTCCAGCTTCATCTGGATGGTGCGGATGGCCTCGGTGTACTGGGGGATCATGACGTATTCGAGGGCGTTGACCCGGCGGCGG
>CADCMN010000125.1 GCA_902802575.1 uncultured Eubacteriales bacterium
GACTATCGGAAGCTTCGCGGGACGTATCGGAGGCGTTGGCGAAGCATCTCGCCGGAGATAATGTTTTCGATCGTTGTTTACGCTAATATGAAGGGGATCTATTCGAGCAGGGGCATAGAAGAAGCATGCAGGACGGATATTCGCTTCATGTGGCTCTTGCAGTACAGGAAGGCGCCAGATCACACGACAATATCGAGATTTCTTGAGAACAACATTCTCTATCGGTTGTCATATGTCAGCACCTCCTTTTTCACATCATAGCAAACCGGTCAACTTGATCCTAGAAAGTTTTTTTCTGTTCCTGGCGATTACCACCAACAATGCTGTCTCATATGCGGATATGAAAGAAGTCGCAGCCATCATGCGAGGTGTCCGTTTGGAGATCGATCGCTGGAAAGAGCAATGGCTGTAACCAAGATCCTTGCAAAGTCCATGCGTTTGGACAAGCTGATCAATTACATCACGAACGGGGATACCTTGACAACGGAATAGCCAATCTCGGGTAACAACAGAATGATACTTCCGCCTTGAACACTTCACAGCATTGGGCGGTCCCGCGGGATACGGGGGTTCGAGAGAACATGCGTGAGAACGACGGCTCGAGATGGTAGAAATATCGACAAAATAAAACAAGGTACCAGAGTATTACATTCGCTTTTTCAAAAGATCCAAAATGGCTAAGTATCCGTATCCGATGCCCAGCAGAAAAACCAAAATGGCGAGGATCCACCAAACGGTGCCCATGAACGGAAGACCACGGGTAAATCCGAATGCGCCGGCGGGACTGCCCCAGTTCAGGAAGAAATAGGGATAGCGAACGCCTTTCAAAAACTCCCATCCGGCCAGATACCCGATGCCTGCATAGATGGCATAGGCAAGGGGCGGCAGCGTGACGAGGGGGATATGACGCTTCTGCAGCGTTCCGTACACGCTGGTCACAAAGAAATCGGTAACGGCCGCGACCGGAACGACGACGTGGGTCAGAATGTTCTGCACATTCCACGCATGGGAACCGAGGGTCGGTGCAAGCACGAAGGCGAACACGACGCCCGTCAGCGTGATGGATACGGTCCCCACGAATTGGAGAATGTACCAAATCGTCTTCGGCGGTGTATGCCTAAAAAGCAGCCACAGGCCGACCGCGCAGATCAGCGCGACGGCGATATTCGATTGAATGGTGAAGAACATAAAGACCCGGCTGCCGCCCATAAACGAGCCCCGCCCGGCGGTTGCGGTGCGATAGATGCCGACGGCTGCGGCGAGGATGACGATCAGCTTCAGCAGGACGGACAGATATTTAGCTGTATTGGATGGTTTCATATGCTCCTCAAAACAGCGCGGTCACAACAGAACGGCAGGTTTACCCGACGGATTCTCCCGCCAAAATGCGCTCCACCAGATCCCGCTTTTCATACAGCACGCAGCCGCCTGCGTGATCCTCCAGCAGGTGCCCGTTTTCGCGCAGGGTCACGAACAGCCTGGAATTCAGAGCGTCCTTCAGAGACGTATTCCTGACGTTCACGTCCGAATACGGGGAGAAGGGACAGGGCTCCGCCCCGCCGTGGGAATTGATGTGGAAGAAGCCGCGTCCTGCCGCGACACAGCCGCCGGAGCTCTTTTCGTCGCCGGGGAAGGACAGATAGACCATCTCCGGGTGCTGTTCCCGCAGCCGCGTCAGCTCCGATTGCAGATAGGCGCGCTCGGCGTCGCCGGGGGCAAGCTCTTGGCTATCCTCTGTGACCGGCACAAACTCCACAAAGATGACCACCTTGCAGCCGCGGTCGGACAGCGTCTTAAGGAACGATTCGGAGGTGACCTCCCGGATGTTCTCGGTCGTCACGGTGACGGACGCGCCGTAGATCAGTCCCCGGCGGTGCAGCTCGTCCATGTTCTGCACCAGGCGGTCGTAGATCCCCTTGCCGCGGCGCGCGTCGGTCACGGCCTGCTCGCCCTCGATGCTCATGATCGGGACGAGGTTGCGGCAGCGGTCGAACAGGTCAAAATACCGCTCGTCCATGAAGGTGCCGTTGGTAAAGATCGGAAACAGGATGTTGGAGCGCTTGCCCGCCGCCTC
>CADCMN010000126.1 GCA_902802575.1 uncultured Eubacteriales bacterium
CCTCTCGTCCAAGGTGCGCCTGCGCAAGCCGGACCCGGCGATCTACCTGCTGGCTGCTCGCTGTATCGGCAGCGCCCCGGAAAACTGCGCCTATGTTGGGGATAACCCGGTTCGGGACGTGGAGGGAGCCAAGGCCGCAAACTTCGGCGCTATGGTGCTGTTTGAAGACGCCGGCACCGCCGACCGGGAAGGCAAGGCGCCCACAGTACTGCCGGACTACACCATCAAGTCCATTCCTGAGCTGCTGGATCTGTTCCCGCACAGAGCATGAGGAGACGACCGTGAAGAAGATCAAAGGTGTATTTTTTGACCTGGGCGGCACCCTCCGCATTGCGGAAAACGTGCCCGAGCACCAGGAAAAGGCCAAACGGCGCATGGCGGAATTGGCGGGCTACGAGGACGCAGACGCCTTCATCGACATGGTGGAGCAGCGCTATCTGCCCTATCGGGATTGGGCCCTGGGCGAGATGAAGGAGAGCAGCGATTTCGAGCTCTGGCACAAGTGGCTCCTGCCGGAGATGGACGAGGAGAAGGTGCGGGAGATATGCCACGAGATCACCTTCCAGTACCGCCAGGTCAAGGGCCTGCGACATGTGGTGGAGGGTGGACGGGAAGTCATCGAGACCCTCCACGCCAGGGGCTACAAGCTTGGCATCATCTCCAACCTCATCGGCGAGTACGAGATTCCTGAGTGGCTGAAGGCCGACGGGCTGGACGAGTATTTCGACGCGGTGATCCTTTCTCCGGTGACGGGTCTGCGCAAGCCTGATCCGCGGATGTACCTGCTGGGCTGTGAGCAGCTCGGCCTGGAACCCGGCGAATGCGCCTCTGTGGCTGACAATCTGGATCGGGACATCACCGGCGCCATAGCGGCGGGCATCGGGGCCAACATCCTCTTCATCAGCCCGGAAAAGCTGAAGAAAAAGATCATCACCGACGCCAATCGTCCCGATTATATTGTACATCGCTTCCTGGATATTCTGGAGCTGCCGATTTTGCAGGGAGGTACCTGATGGAACAGAACATCAATACGATATTTGTGGATCTTGGGGACACCTTCCGGGTCATCCGCAAGGATCCGGCCTATGAGCTGGAGGCCAAGGCCTGCATTACCCGGTGCCTGGGCACCGATGAAGACCCGATCAAGTTTTATAAAAATGTGATCGAGCCCCGCTATGACAAGTATCGGGAATGGGCCCTGCATTTCTACTGCGAGGCGCCCGTGAAGGAACTCTGGACCCGCTGGCTGGCCTATGACTTCCCGCGGGAGCGGGTGGAGGCCGCGGCGGACGAGATGACCTATGCCTATCGCCGCACCAAGGGCGAGCGGGTGGTCACCGACGGCGGCATCGAAACCGTGAAGGAGCTATTCGCCCGCGGCTATACGCTTGCCATTGTCAGTGATCTGGTGGGCACGCATGAGGTCGATGAGTGGCTGGATCGTGACGGTTTGCGCCCCTATTTCAAGAGTGTGCAGCAGTCCTCTGTGTGTCTGATCCGAAAGCCTCACCCCGCTATCTATTACTACGCTTTGGAGGAATGCGGCTCAGACCCCAAGCGCACCTGTTACGTGGGGGACAATCTGAACCGGGATATTGTCGGTGCCAAGGCCGCAGGCCTGGGCATGACGGTGGCGGTGCAGTACCCCGGCAAGAAACCGCAGACCGTCACCGACGAGAACCGGCCGGACCGGTTTATTACGCATTTTTCACAGCTGCTGGAAATTTTCCCGCCGCTGCGTTGAAGGAGGAAGACAGTATGTTTGACAAAAGCTTTCACGGAGGCGAGGCGCTGGCCAGGGCGGTGGAGAAAGCCTATACCCAGGGACAGACCGATTACTCTTTGGAGCCCATGGTCCTCGTGGATGAGAAGGGTGAGCCTGTGGGCAAGATCAAAAACGGCGACCACGTGGTGTTCTGCTGCCGCCGGGGAGAGCGGGAGATCGAGCTGACCGAAGCCTTTACGGAAGAGGATTTCCCCCATTTTGACCGTGAGTATCTGGATAAGCTGGATTTCGCGATCATGACTATG
>CADCMN010000127.1 GCA_902802575.1 uncultured Eubacteriales bacterium
TGATGCCGAGCTCGTCGGCTTCGCTGAAGATCTTGAGCCATTCCTCGCTCGTCAGCTGCTGCACGGGCGCGGCGTCCACGGTCGCGTGGTTGCAGCGGGCATAGCAGCCCGCGCAATGCAGGTTGCATTGGCTCGTGATGCTGGCGATCAGAAACGAAGGAACGTGCAGTCCGTTATCCTCAGCCTTCCTGCGCTTCCTCGAAGCGGCGGCGGTGGCGGCGGCAAAGCGCAGCATGAACGCGCTCTCCCGCGGATTCTGCAGCGTCGCCTTCAAAAGATCCTTCATGAAGTCCTCAATGCCCTTGGACAGATACGCCTGCAGGTCAAACGATTCGCTCATAGTTTCTCCTGTTGTAGATATTCGTTCGCCGGTTTCTCCGCGGCGGAAACCGCAAAGACGCCTGCGCCGCCCGCGATGGCGTCGCCGAGCTTGGAATGGTATCGTACGGCCGTTCTCACGGCATGGTAAACCGTGATCGTCCCTTCCACAGCGGCTTACACCCGGAAGGACGCGATATACGCCGTATCCGGCTCGACGGCAATGCCCGGGTCGGCGATCGTCAGCGCAGGGGAAAGCCCGCTCTCCTTGGCCGCCAGTTCAAAGTGCGCCAGCGCAATGCCTTGTTGTGCTTTTCATAAAAATGTACCGTGTCACCGCATACGACGGCGCGCCACGGCTGCTTGTTGACCGCGGACGGCCCAAGGCGAACGGCTTCCAGCGCATCGAAAAGCGTCCCCGCCGCTTCGGGCGAAAGAGGCGTATCGAAGCTGCCGGAAAAGAACAGGGTTTCAAACGGGAGCCGCGCGTCCGCCTTGACACCCTTGCGCATGATGGTTTCCCGCATGGACATCTTCCTGGCCGGGTAGCCGAGGGGGCTGACGCAGGGCATGACCTCGCCGTCCCGCAGGTCCATGGCCCTTTCAAACGCGGGGCGGTCCATGGTTCCGGCGATCCACGTCGTGCCGATACCCCGCGATTCGGCGAACAGCACAACCTTTTCAAAGGCATAGCCGAAGGCCTCCTCCGCATGGGGAACGCGCGGCATCTTCCCGGCGATAAACGTGTCCGTCCCGACGATGACGGGGCTCTTCAGCCCTTGCCGTTTCGCGTCCAGCAGCTTCCACGTGATGGGAATATCGTAGGGGGTTTCAAGCTTTTCGGCGAAGGAAAGAACCGCCGCGGCGTCCTCCGGCGTCAGGGGTGTTTCATCAAAGGTGCGCACGCTGCGCCGCGTGCGGATGCATTCCAAAACGTCCATCTGCTTGCCAGTCCTTTCTTTGAGGGCACCTGTGTATAGGTTTTCAGTTTCCGGACGAAGAGGAGGAGGACGACGAAGAAGCCCTCGCCTCCCGATCCTTGATCATGTGCTGCAGGGTGACCAGAATGGCCACCACGACAGGCTCCGCTTCCGGCCGATAGATGTCCACACAGTACTTGTCGTGGATGGAAAGCAGCTTTTGCCCGATCACGGCAATGATGCCGCCGTCCGCATCGTAGAGCTGGAAGTTCAGCCCCAGGATGTTGCCTCTGAGCTGCCAGCCCAGGCCCTCAATGTTGGTGATGTCCTTGATGATGTGGAAAAACTCGTTGGACAGTTGAAAGGACGTTCCGTCCGCCATGGTGATGAAATGCCGCTCATGGAGGGAGAAGAACTTGCGCTCGATATGGGCCACCTGTGCGCCGGAAGCGTCGGTAATGTCCGTTTTATCGTGGAGAGAGGGAAACTTGGTGTTCGCCTGATACACGACCTGCTCGTTTTCGTCCACGATGGTGATGCGGTGATGCAGGGTGAAAACCTTCGACGTCGTAAACAGGGAACGGACCGGCTCCCCAAACTGAGCCACGTTGTTCACGTTGGCCTGCTCTCCCGCCTCGCGAAACCGATGATGCTTGGAAAAGATCCCCATGCTGCTGCCTCCTGAATATCTCTAAGATGTCATTGCATTATTAGCTTTTCGCGTGGAAACATCAAGACGCATCTGCCGTCATGACGCTTCCTCCCACAATACCGACTTGCCTAATACACGATTTTTACGCTTCCGGGCTTGGCCTCGTCGTACACAAGCTGCACGGTTTCGCCTTCGACCGGCACCGGGCATCCGGCGCCGATCCACTTGTTTTTCACGTATTCCGTGCCGTCGATCGTGTATTTGATTTTAGCGATGTACGGAAAAGTCGCTCCGTCTAAAGGCCCTTTCCGAATTGCTTTCGTGTTTACCTTCAACCACCATTGCTTTTTTGCGGAGACGATCGTCCCAACGGTTCTTTTCTGCATGGATGATACCTCCCTGGGGCTATTCTTCCATCGCTCAGCCGCCGCCGAGCAGGATGGACATAAAAAAGTATATCAGGCCATCGGGCCGTTTTCAACCTGTTTCGCGGCATGTGTGGGCAAGCGATTTGCCGGCTGGCGGCGGAGGGTGAACATGGAGGGAGAAGAACTTGCGCTCGATATGGGCCACCTGTGCGCCGGAAGCGTCGGTAATGTCCGTTTTATCGTGGAG
>CADCMN010000128.1 GCA_902802575.1 uncultured Eubacteriales bacterium
GTCCACGAGACCGTAGCCCGTGACCACGCCGTCGGCCGCCACGACCTTCTTCTCCATGCCGAAGTTGTTGCAGCGGTGGTTGACGAACCGGTCCACCTCTTTGAAGGTGCCCTCGTCAAAGAGCATGTCCAGACGCTCCCGGGCGGTGAATTTGCCCCGGCCGTGCTGCTTCTCTACGGCCTTTTCCCCGCCCATGGCGAGGATCTTCTCACAACGTGCCTGAAAATCGTAAAGCTTTTCCTGAGTCGTCATGCTTTCACCTCGTTACATCCGCTGGGTGAGCTCCAGCAACACGCCGCCGGTGGCCTTGGGATGGACGAAGGCGATGCGCGCGTTGCCTGCGCCGTAGCGGGGGGTCTGGTCGATGAGGCGGACGCCCTTCTCCTTCAGCTCCTCCAGGGCCTTGTCGATGTCGTCCACCCGGATGGCGATGTGCTGGATGCCGGGGCCGTTCTTCTCGATGAAGCGGGCAATGGGGCCGTCGGGCTCGGTGCTCTCCAGGAGCTCCAGCTCGCTGTCGCCGCAGGGCAGGAAGGCGACCTTCACCTTCTGTTCGGCAACGACCTCATACCCCGTGGCCTTGAAGCCCAGGCTCTCATAAAACTTTACGGACTCGTCCAGATTTTTCACGGCGATGCCCACATGATCAACACGTTTGAGTTCCATAATTGTTCCTCCTGTTTGTAGTGAAATTTTGAAAAGCAGGAAGGCGTGCGTCAAACGGCGCACGCCCTCGGTTTCAATAGGTCCCGGTCAGCACCCAGCGCCGGCGCAGATAGTCCGCCATATCGTCCACGGAGGATCCCGCGGGGAACACGGCTTCCAGCCCCGCGCCCAGCAGGGCGGGGATCTCCTCCTCCCGGAGGCTGCCGAAGCCGAAAAGGACCACGTCCATGGGAAGAAGGGCTTTCATCGGGGCGGCCAGATCCGCCTGGGCGCTGTCGGGCAGGCTCAGGCCCACCGCGTCCACCTCATGAAGGCGGGCGGCGTCCACGATCTGGCCGGGCGTTTGACGAAGGCCGGTGAAGACCACCTCGAAGCCCTGTTCCTTCAGGCCCTGAGCGATCTGCTTGGCGCGCCGGTCATGGCCGCCCAGGCCGGGCTTGGCGATCAGGACACGCATCTTCAGTTGTCGTTCCATAGCGTGCTCCTTCCTGTGGTCCCGGTCCGGCGGCGTTTTTTGTCAATCAGTCCCGTCTTCGTATCACATATCTCGCTCATCGGGCAACACAAGCGTGGTGTAGCCGCGCGCGCTCAATCAGCGGGGAAAGAACGCGTGGCTTCCGATAGGTCAAAACCAGCGACATGCGCGGTGGTTTTGACACCCTGCAGCTCTGGTCGCAATCATAGATTGCTCCCCGCTTTGCTACAAACGTGCCACTGGCACGTTTGCTTAACGCTTCGCGTGCCCGGTGGCCCCAACGGGCCATAGGCAAGAGCTGGAAGCGAAGCGAAGGCGGAGCCTCAGTCAGGCGAAGTCTTTTGGCTTCGGCTGACTGAATTACAGCAGGTTCATGCCGACTTCAAGAGCCTTGAAGTTGGCGGCCTCGGTGCCCTTGGGGATGCGCGCCGCGACGGCTTCCTTCAGCACCTCGGGGGGAACCAGGTCCAGGATCTTGTTGACCACGGCCACGGACACGATGTTGGCGGTCTGGGCCTTGCCCACCTGCTCGATGGCGGCCTGGAGGATGGGAGCCTTGTAGTACTTGCGGGCGGCCAGCCATTCGGGGATCTCCAGGGAGCTGTCCACCAGGATGACGGTGTTCTCAGGCAGATTCCTGCCGTACTTCTCCAGGGACTGCTCGGTCAGAGCCATGAGGAAGCTGGGGACGCGGACCTTGGGGAAGCCCAATTCGCCGTTGCTGATGACCGCCTGGGCCATGCAGGCGCCGCCGCGGGCCTCGGGGCCGTAGCTCTGGCTCTGGGCCGCGTTTTTGCCGGCGAGGATCGCCGCCTCAGCGAGAATGACGGAAGCAAGAATGACGCCCTGGCCGCCGCTGCCGACGAGCCTGATCTCTTCTCTG
>CADCMN010000129.1 GCA_902802575.1 uncultured Eubacteriales bacterium
CTGATCACCCCCATCGCCATGGAGGAAGGTCTCCGGTTCGCTATCCGCGAGGGCGGCCGCACCGTCGCCTCCGGCGTCGTGTCCAAGGTCATCGAGTAAACAATTCAAAAAGGAAGGGCCGGCTATGCCGGCCCTTCCTTTTTGTTGCTCCGCCTTCGCTTCGCCTCCACCTCTTGCCTATGGCTCATACGAGCCACCGGGCGGCAAGAGGTGCAAGGAGTCGCAAGAACGCAACGCGTTCTTGTATGCACACGCACATGTCGCTGCGTTTGACATATCTCAGCCTGCCGTTCTTCCTCCGCGGGTCGCGAGCGCGCGGCTGCCCCGTATTTGTGCTTCTTATACAGCCGTAGGGGCGACTCACGAATCACCCGCGCGTACACGATTCTTGGACAGGGGGTCCACGAATCCCCCGCCGCCTATTGCCTTGACGCCCGGGCTTTGGTATACTGTCCCAAAAGAAAAGGAGGGCCCCCGATGGACACGGTTTTTACATCGCAAAGGATCCGCTTCGTTTCGGTTTCAGAAAGCCTGATCGCCGACTATCTTGCCATGGTCAACGATGTGGAGCATGTGGCCCGGTTCATCGGCCTGAGCCGCCGCAGCGAGCCCATCACGGCGGAGCAGGAGCGCCGGTGGGTCCAAAAGAAGCTGGCGGAGGACGCCGCCGTGTTCTCCATGCTGGAAAAAGCCACCGGCGCCTTCATCGGCAACATCGAGCTCATGGACGCGGCGAACGGGAAGGCGGAGCTGGGCGTCGCCATCACCGCCGCCATGCAGGAAAAGGGCTACGGCACCGAGGCCATCCGGACCGTGGTCCGCTACGGCATGGAAACCCTGCTCCTCAGGCGGATCGTCCTCAAGGTCTACCCGGACAACGCCCGGGCCATCCACGTGTACGAAAAGTGCGGCTTCCGGGAGTACGATAGGACGGCGGACGACGTGTTTATGGAGATCGTCAAATGAAAGATGTTTCCAAGCTGGCCCTAAAGGACCTGCAGCCCTCCCAGTTCTATATCTCCGAGAAGAAGCTGGCGGACGTGGAAGCCTGGTTCGATCCTGCGGACCTTTCCCGATTCGAGCCCATCCCCGTAAAGCTCCTGGACGGCGTTCCCGTCATGACCGACGGCCACACCCGGGCCGTGGCGGCCCTGCGGGCGGGCCTGGACCGGGTGCCCCTGGTTTGGGATGAGGACGAACTGGACTGGCGCTTGTACCGGGCCTGCGTCTCGGCGTGCCGTCGCCGCGGGATCCTCTCCCCGGCGGACCTGCTGGGGCGCGTCATATCGGCGGAGGCGTATGCCGAGCGGTGGGACGCCTGGTGCGACCGGCTCCATGCGGAGATCGACGCCGGCGTTATCGAAGTGGTCCCCTACACCAGGGCGGATATCCCGGACGTGCTCTCCTTCGAGCGCCGCCTGCGGGAGGAGGAAGCCGACTGGGGGTGGGTGATCGACGACGCCTACATCGCCCAGGTCCAGAAGAGCTTCGAGGGCGATACCTTTCGGGACGCCCTGTCGTTCCTGGCGTATCTCGACGGGCAGGCGGTGGGGCGGATCGACGCGTGCCTGATCCGCAGCCCGCCACCGGGGCGTCGCCCAGGCCCTGCTCGCAAGGCTCCGGCAGGAGCTGAAGGCTCGGGACGTGGACACCCTCATCGCTTTGACAGCCAGAAACGAGGAGGCCCAGCGGTTCTACAAACACGTGCCAGATTCCATCCTGCGGGACACGGGCATCTGGATCGACGTGTAAATGAGGTATCCCATGCTGCGCGTCATCACGACCTATGCCGAACTGGACGGTCCCCGGCTCATGGCCGTCTACGCCGAGAGCAATCTGGAGAACACGGACTGTTTCTTCCCCGACATGGCGGACAAAGCCTTGGCGGTGCGGAAGGTGGAAGAGGGATTCTTGTGGTTTCTGCGGGAAGAGTTCTTTGCCGGTACCGGTCCTGCGTATTACGTGCTGGAGGAGGCGGGGGAGTGGGTCGCGGCCCTGCGCCTGAACGAGCTGTCGCCGGGCTTCTACTACCTGGAGGCCCTGGAGACCCGCCCCGACCGTCGGCGGCAGGGCTGCGCCGCTCGGCTGCTCCGGGAGGTCATCGACCACCTGAAAACCAAGGGTCCCTTCCGCATCTGTGACTGCGTGAGCAAGCGGAACGAGCCCTCCGTCCGCACCCATCTGGCCTGCGGGTTCCAAATCGTCTCCGAAGTCGGCCACGACTATCTGCGAAACGAGGACGACGAAGGGGACTATGGCTTCGAGTACCGCTTTGACAGCACAGAGGCATCCTATGACGAAAGCTGAGATCCTGAAAAAACTCCATGACCTTTCCTGGCCCACGCAGGACTACTGGGTGGTGGCGGGCGGCGCCATGGTCCTCTACGGTCTGCGCCTCGAGACAAGCGATCTGGACTTGGGCTGCACCACGGCCCGGGCCGATGCTCTGGAGGCGGCGGGCGTGCCGTACCGGCGCATGGACGATGGCAGCGGCCGCTGGTTCACCCTGGATCGGAACGTGGAGGTCTTCGAAAACTGGCTCGTTGACCGGGTGGAGCTGGTGGAGGGCGTGCCGGTGATCTCCCTGCAGGGCCTGCGGCAGATGAAGGCAGCCCTGGATCGGGAGAAGGACCGCAAGGACATTGCTCTGATCGATGCTCTGTTGCGGACCGGCGCAGTTATCCAAGACTGACACCCTCTTGCGTTTTAGCTTCGGACCCAATATACTGACAAATATGGACAAGAAAACCCAGATAAAAGCCATCCTGGCGGCCATCGCCTGTCACGCAGCCTGGGGCTTCAGCTTCCTGGCCTCTCGCAAGGGACTGGATGCAGCCCCGGTGTTCGTGCTGCTCAGCCACCGGTTCGGACTGTCCTTCCTGGTGATGAACCTGCTCCTGCTCCTGGGCGTGGCCAGACTGGAGCTCCGGGGCAAGGCCCTGTGGAAGCCCATCCTGCTGGGGCTTATGGAGCCGGTCATCTACTTCTTTGGGGAGCAGTACGGCATCCTCCATTCCAACACCATCTTTTCCGGGGTCATGATCGCCATGATCCCCATCGTGGCCACCCTGGCGGCGGCCCCCATCCTGAAGGAGAAGCCGTCCCTGGGCCAGCTCTTCTTCTGCTTCCTCTCCGTCTGCGGTGTGGTGGGCATCGGGCTCATGAGCCACAGCTCCGGGGCTTTGGACTGGATCGGCGCTGTGGCCCTGTCCGTGGCCGTCCTCTCCGCGGGGGCCTACACCCTCATCGGCCGGGGCATCTCCAAGGACTATGCGCCCTTTGAGCGGACCTACATCATGATGGGTGTGGGGACAGTCGCCTTTACGCCCCTGGCTCTGATTCAGACCAAAGG
>CADCMN010000130.1 GCA_902802575.1 uncultured Eubacteriales bacterium
CCCGCAATGGGCGGCGGCGTCAGGCTGAGGCCCCGGCGGGCGAACACGTCCCCCAGGCGCTCCCCGTTCTTGCCGGTGAGCTGCGCCAGCTTCTCGGGCCCTTCCTTCAGCTGGTGGGCCACGAGACCGCTGCCCATGGTGCAGCAGCCGAAGTTGCTGCTTTCCTCACAGCGGAAGGCCGCCACCTTCAGGGGCAGCTTCAGTCCCGCTTCCTTGGCCCGCTTCAGCAGCAGCAACCCCGCCATGACCCCGGCCACGCCGTCGTACCGGCCGCCCTGAATGACGGAATCAAGGTGGGAGCCGATCAAGACGTACGCCTCCGCCGCCTCCCGTCGGGCATAACTGTTGCCCGCCTGGTCCGTTTCCACCGTGCAGCCCAGCTCCTGGGCCAGCGCGGCGAACCGGCGATGCATCTCGTCCTCCAACTCCGTGTACCCCAGCCGGGTCACCCCGCCCCCGGGCAGCGCGCCCACCTCGTAGAACGCTTCGAATAGCCGCTCCAAATACGCCCGATCGGAAAGCTCCATATGCCCGCCTCCTTTTTCTCTGGCCCCATCATACCAGCCCCCGCGAAACCCTGTCAAGGCACCTCGCGCTTGCCCATCCGGCTCTGCCCGCTTTTTTCATCCGGCTCCGCCCATTTGCCCGGCCGCCGCAAGAAATCTCTTGCCAATCCCCCGTTCCTGTGGTACAATACCTCACAGCGCCGGTGTGATGGAATTGGCAGACGTGACGGACTCAAAAAATCTTTCTCCGTTTGCCGTTCAGTCCCGTTGAAGGCGTCAAAAATCCCCTATTTTAGGGAAATTTGAAAACCGAATAACCACAGTTTACCCGCTTTGGCCTCCTGATTGGCCTCCGATTTCCAGGATTTTTCCAAAGGGACCCCAAAGCTGATAGAAACCTTGCCGGTGTGTTGGAATTGGCAGACGAGGAGGACTCAAAATCCTTTGCTGGCGACAGCGTGTGGGTTCGAGTCCCACCACCGGCACCACGAAACCCCAGTATTTACTGGGGTTTCGAGCTTTTTGGGGCTCGACCCCGAGGCCTTGATCCGTTGCGCCCGCTACTGTCCTCCACGGTTTTTTGGAATTTTTGAGGCTCGATTTCTTCAGCAATTTCGGGGTTTTCCAGACTTTCGGAGGCCATTTCGGAGGCCACCGGAATCCGTTGCGCCCGCTCACGTTTGCCTTCATACCCGGGAAAAAAGCCCATGATCGCCTTTGCGGATGCGACTTTGGAGGAATAATCCAGGTGGGTATAGATGTTGCTGGTGGTGGAAATATCGCTGTGCCCCAACCACTCCTGGATGTCCTTGAGGGCCACGCCGTTGGCATAGAGCAAACTGGCACAGCTGTGCCGAAGGTCGTGAAATCGGATGCGCCGCAGTCCGTGCCGTTCCAAAAAGTCCGGAAATGCCTGTGTGAGATAGTTCGGCTTGATCAGCTCGCCCATCTCGTTCACGTACACATAGTCCAGATAGTCCCTGCAATAGCAGTTCCCGCAGATCCGCCGATTGGCGTCCTGCTTGTCCCGTATGGCCAGCAACAGGTTTTCAAAGGGCTTTACCAGAGGCAGCGTCCGATGGGACGACTTTGTTTTCGTTCGGTCCTTCTGGATCAGCTTCATTTCATCGCCCACCTTGACCTGAGTCACCGTGTGCCGTATGGTGATGGTCTTGCGGTGAAAATCTATGGCGTCCCATTTCAGCCCGCATATCTCGCTGCGCCGGAGTCCGTAGAACGCCGCCAGGATCACGCCCAGCTCCAGATTGCTCCCCTTTACCGCCTTGAACAAAGCGTCCAGCTCGGATTTCTTGTACGGATCGGCCTCGAACCGATCCTTCCGTGGCTTTTGCACCTTGTCAGCCGGATTGCTTTCGATGAGACCAGTCTGATACGCATATTGGAGCGCCTTGCGCAGGTTGGCGTGGCGATGAATGACCGTATTGGCACTGACGCCGCACACGTCCAGTTCATAGGTGTAGTAGTCCTGGATATGCTTCGGCGTCACCTCTCCTAGAAGTATCTTCGGGTGCCGTTTGTCAAAGTACGGAATGATCTTGTTCAGGACCGCCTTCTCATACGCGGCATAGGTCGTTGCTTCTATGCTGGGACGCATCATCTTTAACCAATCCTTTAGAAAAGCCGTAAACCGAATATTGTTGGGAGCGACGGTCGCTCCGCTGGATGTTGCCTGCTTACGTTCGTTCAGCTCATCCTCCTTCTCCTGCCGAGCCCGCTGCAACAGGTCCTCGGCCCGTTTCTTGTTGCCCTTGACGGGCAGTCCCGTGGACTGAGACGGGGTCCTTCTTATCCCGTACTCGTCCGTATAGCTCAGAACGATATAGTAGATACCGCCCTTTTCTCTCAGATGTCCTGCTACCATTTCTTCTCCTTTCTTTGTAGCGTGTATTCATCTGCCATTGACACGGACAGGATACCACCCGCCCGTGCCAATGACAAATGTACGGGAACCTACGAAACGGATTTTTGGAGGCC
>CADCMN010000131.1 GCA_902802575.1 uncultured Eubacteriales bacterium
TTTCTTGCTGATGGCACCGAAGCGGCAGGTATCCATACAGGTACCGCACTTGATGCACTTGGCCTGATCGATGACGTGGGGCTGCTTCACCGTGCCGGTAATGGCGTTGACGGGGCACTTGCGAGCGCAGGCCGTGCAGCCGCGGCACTTCTCAGGATCGATCTCGTAGCGCAGGAGCTTCTTGCACACGCCGGCGGGGCAGCGCTTGTCAACCACATGCGCTTCGTACTCTTCGCGGAAGAACTTCAGTGTGGAGAGCACGGGGTTGGGAGCGGTCTGGCCCAGAGCGCACAGAGCGTTGGCCTGGATGTACTTGCAGAGCTCCTCCATCTTGTCGAGGTCCTCCAGCGTGCCGTTGCCGCTGGTGATCTTGTCCAGCATCTCCAGCAAGCGGCGGGTGCCGATACGGCAGGGAACGCACTTGCCGCAGCTCTCGCCGATACGGCAGGGAACGCACTTGCCGCAGCTCTCGTCCACGGTGAAGTCCAGATAGAACCGGGCCACGTCCACCATGCAGGTGGTCTCATCCATGACGATCATACCGCCGGAACCCATCATGGCGCCGATGCTCTTGAGGTTCTCGTAGTCGATGGGCAGATCGAGATACTTGGCCGGGATGCAGCCGCCGGAAGGACCGCCGGTCTGGACCGCCTTGAAGGCCTTGCCATCGGGAATGCCGCCGCCGATATCATAGATGATCTGGCGAAGGGTGGTGCCCAGAGGAACTTCCACAAGACCGGTGTTGTTGATCTTGCCGCCCAGAGCGAACACCTTGGTGCCTTTGCTGCCCTCGGTGCCCATGGAGGCGAACCAGTCGGCGCCCTTGAGGATGATCTGGGGGATGTTGGCCAGGGTCTCCACGTTGTTGATGATGGTGGGCTGACCAAAGAGGCCCTTGTTGGCAGGGAACGGCGGCTTGGTCTTGGGCTCGCCGCGGTTGCCCTCGATGGAGGTCAACAGCGCGGTCTCTTCGCCGCACACAAAGGCGCCGGCGCCCAGACGTACGTCGATGTCGAAATCGAAGCCGGTGCCGAAGATGTCCTTGCCCAGGAGGCCGTATTCACGAGCCTGCCGGATGGCGATCTGGAGACGATGGACGGCGATGGGGTACTCGGCACGGACGTAGATATAACCCTGATGGGCGTCAATGGCGTAACCCGCGATGCACATGGCTTCCAGAATGGCGTGGGGGTCGCCTTCCAGGACGGAACGATCCATGAACGCGCCGGGGTCGCCCTCGTCAGCGTTGCAGACCACGTACTTATGGGGGGTTTTGTTGAAGGAGGCGAACAGCCACTTCTTGCCGGTGGGGAAGCCGGCGCCGCCGCGGCCGCGAAGGCCGGACTTAGTGATCACGTCGATGACCTCTTCGGGCTTCATCTCGGTGAGGACCTTGCCCAGAGCGGAATAACCGTCCATGGCAATGTACTCCTCGATATCCTCGGGGTTGATGACGCCGCAGTTGCGAAGGGCTACACGAAGCTGGGGCTTGTAGAACTCGATGTCCTTCAGCGTGGGGACTTCCACCTTCTCGCCGCCCTCGCTGTCACGATGGACCAGGCGCTCCACGATGCGGCCCTTCAGGAGATGCTCAGAGGCGATCTCGGGCACATCGGATACCTTCACGCGGGAGTAGAAGGTGCCATCGGGATAGACGATCATGACGGGGCCCATTTCGCAAAGGCCGAAGCAGCCGGTGCGCACGACCTTGACTTCATCCTGAAGACCCAGTTTGACGATCTCCTGCTCCATGGCTTCGGCGATCTTGGGGCTATCCGAAGAGGTACAGCCCGTGCCGCCACAGATCATTACATGCGTACGAATCATTCTCAATATCCTCCGTTATTATTCTGCGGCACCGATGGTGTATTCGGTGATAGGCCTTCCACCCAGGATATGCTCCTTGACGATGCGGGGGACCATGGCAGGCTTGACCTTCACATAGGTGACCCGCTCTTTGCCGCCTTCGAAGACCTCCACGATGGGCTCAAGGCGGCACATGCCGATGCAGCCGGTCTGGGTCACGGTGGCGTTGTCAGCGTGCTGCTTCCTGACTTCCTCCACAAAGGCGTTGAGCACGGGACGGGCGCCGGCGGCGATACCGCAGGTGGCCATACCGACGACGATCCGGATGTCGCCGTTGTTCTCGCGGATAGCGACCCTATCCTTCATTTTGTTCCGAATCGCTGCAAGTTCCTCAAGACTTTTCATAGTTTTTTTCCTTTCGTAGTTT
>CADCMN010000132.1 GCA_902802575.1 uncultured Eubacteriales bacterium
CAGCTTGGCGTTGGTGGCGCCCATGAGGGCCGTCATCTCTTCGTTGACGATCTTGATGATCTGCTGGCCCGGGGTCAGGCTCTCCAGCACGTCGGCGCCCACCGCCCGCTCGGAGACCTTCTTCACAAAGTCCTTGACCACCAGGAAGTTCACGTCGGCCTCCAGCAGGACCAGCTTGATCTCCCGCATGGCGTCCTTCACGTCCTTCTCAGACAGACGCCCCCGGCCCGTCAGCTTCTTGAAAATAGTTTGAAGCCCACTGGAAATGCCTTCAAATGCCATAGGTTCCTCCTTCCTGCCGTGTCAGCGACGATCTCACTCTTCCCAAACGCTTTCCACCGTGTCCAGGCCCTGCTGCAGCAGCTCCTTCTCCCGGTCACTAACGTGGCTCTCCTTCACCAGCATGCGCATGGCGGCCATGAGCTTCTCCTGGCGGTTGAACTTCTCCACCAGCTTCAGCGTCTTCTCATACTCTCTGAGCTGCTCCTCGGCCCGCTTGAGCGTGTCCCGCACCCCCTGGCGGGAGATGCCTTCCCGCTCGGCGATCTCGGAAAGAGAGCAGTTTTCGTTGGCGTACTGGGCCATGATCTCCCGCTGCTTTTCCGTCAGCAGCAGGCCGTACCAGTCCAACAGCTCGCCCAGCTCGATCAGCTTGTCCATGTGCGCCTCTCTCCCTTGCCTGGCAACCGAAACGCTCGGTATGCCCTGTAGGGGCGATTCACGAATCGCCCGTTTGCGAAACGCCGGTTCCCTGTGTCCGCGGGCGGTTCATGAACCGCCCCTACGGAATCCCATTTGGGGTTCTTCTCTGAAAAAGGCTGTAAAGTATTTTCACTTTACAGCCTGAACAGTATACCCTATGCGTATACGATTGTCAATACATTTTTACACAGTTTCGAAGAGTTCCTGGGGGAGCTGGGGAAGTTCCTCCAGGCTGGTCAAATTGAACTTGTGCAGGAAGGTGTCCGTGGTCGCCAGGAGCATGGGCCGGCCCGGCACGTCCTTGCGGCCCGAGACGGCGATCAGGCCCAGCTTCAAAAGCCGCTCCACCGCATACTCGCAGCGGACGCCCCGGACCTCCTCGATCTCCGCCCGGGTCACCGGCTGGCGATAGGCCACGATGGCCAAGGTCTCCAGCACGGAATTGGAAAGGCTCCGCTGCTGGGCGGGGTTCAGCACCGCCTCCACGGCGTCGGCGTTCTCCGCCGCGGTGGTGAGCTGGACGGTGTCCGCCGTGGTGAAGAGCCGAAGGCCCCGATCCTCCGCCTCGTAGGACAGCTGCAGCTCGAAGAGCTTCTGCTTCAGCTCCCCGTCGGTGAGCTCCAACCCCCGGCAGAGTTCGCTCAAGAGCACCGGCTCCCCGGCCACGAACAGTATGCTTTCGATCTTCGATGTGATGCGATCCATAAACTATAATCCCATTCCTTTGATAGTAGTTTTGCCGGTTTCGCTTGCGAAATTGCTGCGCCGGTCCGCAGCAAAGGCACAAACTACAGATCGTTTGAAAACTATTTTTCAAACGATTCGCCCTCGTCCATGTACACCGTGTCCTCCCCGTCCTCCCGCAAGGTCCGCATATGGATGCGGATGGGGGCGAAGGTGTCCCCCTGGGTGATGTGGACCTCGCCGCGGTTCATCATCTCCAGCACCGCCATGAAGGTGACCACCACCTCCATGCGGGTGGGCCGCTCGCTCAGCAGCTCCCGGAAGGACAGGTGCTGCTTTTCCAGGAGCTTTTTGCGGATCAGGCCGGACCGTTCCCGGACCGTGTAGGTGTCCTGGCGCACCCGGTGCTCCCGCGTCTTCTCCTCCGGTTCCCGCGCTCCTGCCAGGGCCTGTAAAAAAGCTTTCAGCAGACCCTGAGCGGTTGCATCATCAAGGTCCGCCTCCTCCTTGGGCGGCGGGAGCTCCTCGGGCAGCCTGGTGAAGCGGAGGCGGGCCTGCGCATACAGCTCGCTTAGCTCCTCTCCCGCGGCCTTGTAGATCTTGTACTCCTTCAACCGGCGGATGAAGGCCTCCTCCGGGTCCTCCTCCTCCCCTTCTTCGAGAGGCGCGGGCCGGGGCAGCAGATGCCGGGACTTCAAATAGACCAGCTGGGCCGCCACGGTGAGGAAGTCGCTGGCCGCGTCCAGCTCGTCCTCGGTGAGCTCCTCGATATACGACAAATACTCCGCCGTGATCTCGGACACGAAGATATCCTCGATATTCACCTCCGCCTTTTCGATCAGGTGCAGGAGAAGATCGAGGGGTCCGTCGAAATCCTGAATGTGTACCCGGTATCCGTCCATTTACGCCAGAAGCAGCTTCACGATGGTGCTGAACACCAGGTTCTGAGCCCAGGAGATGGGGTAATCCAGTATCCCCAGCCACAGCAGGGCCAGCAGGATGTACCGCCCATATTGATGGAGGAAGGCAAAGACCTTATAGGGCACATGGCGCGCCAACAGATTCTCCGCCACATGGCTGCCATCCAACGGCGGGATGGGGATCAGGTTGAAGATGATGAGGGTGGTGTTGATGCCGATCAGATAGAAGAAGATGGTGTTGAAGGCTTCATTCCCCCGCAGCGCGGCGCTGCTCCGCCAGAGGATCACGTACAGGGCGGAAAACACCACCACCTGCAGCAGGTTCATGGCCACGCCCGCCAGGGAGACGATGATGTCGTCCCGCTTATAGTTCCGGAAGTTCCGGGGGTTCACCGGCACGGGCTTAGCCCACCCAAAGCCCACCAGCAGCAGGCACAGGGTGCCTATCAGATCCAGGTGGTCCAGAGGGTTCAGGCTCATGCGCCCCAAATTTCGGGCGGTGGGATCGCCGCAGCGATAGGCCGCATAGGCATGACCCCACTCATGGAGGGTCAGGCCCAGCAGCAGAGCGGGAAGCAAATAGAGAAGCCCCAGCGGATTTTGAATGATGGATAGTATTCTGCTCATGGAGCCATTATAGCCTATCCGGCCCCCTTTTGGCAAGCCCCCCGCATCAGCCCGAAGCGCGTAGGTAATCGGCGCCGACGCTGCGCAGCAAGTCGATCAGCGAATGGGAAATCACGTCCTCGGCGGGATACAGCGCCACAGTATAGACCTCCTCCCCGCCCAGGAGGAACACCGCGTTGCCCACGGTTTCCTTTGCGGACAGAGGCGCCGTCAGGAGATCGGGC
>CADCMN010000133.1:0-547 GCA_902802575.1 uncultured Eubacteriales bacterium
CTACCGAGGCACATTGGCGACCCGGAGGGGGCTCGAACCCCTGACCTCCAGCGTGACAGGCTGGCGTACTAACCAACTGTACTACCGGGCCGAATATCTTGGTGGGAACAACAGGGCTCGAACCTGTGACCCCTTGCTTGTAAGGCAAGTGCTCTCCCAGCTGAGCTATGCTCCCCCACACGATTTTTCATGCGGGAGTTATTATATATGAGTTGTCGGCTTCTGTCAACTGCTTTCCAGAAAAAATTTTGCCAGGAGGCACGACCGCCGCCGGGAGCCCGCTTTCGCCCAGCCGCCCCATACGCAAAGCGGCCACCCTCCCCTCTCGAAGGCCGACCGCCAGTCTATCCTTGATTATATTCGTCACCAGGCCTGCACCCAGGGCCCTGCCGTCCCCGTGGGGAAAACGATGCTGGGAGGAGTGGAGCCCCGAGGCACCAGAGCGTCCAAGGCGCCCCAGGGGTCCGCCGTGGGGCGGGGCGTGTCCCACTGAGGCACCAGGGGCAGCCGAAAGGCCGTGGGTGTCGGGGTGGGCATGGCACACCGA
>CADCMN010000133.1:584-2312 GCA_902802575.1 uncultured Eubacteriales bacterium
GGGAACAGGTCCTCCGCCCCGGGGGTGTAGATCAGGGCGATCGCCAGCGTCAGCAGCAGGACGACGCCGCTGATGACTGAGATCAATATGACTTGCTTGCGCGAAAGCTGCATGGAAAAAGGACCTCCGTGGACCGATCTTTTTGCCTATTCTGCCACGGTCGTCAGGGTCCTATTCCTTTTGTCGGTGCTCTGTATGCAGCTGTTTTATGAATATGCGGGTTATACAGCCAATCTATTCATGTCCAGGCTTGCGACCTGCTCCAAATAGGCCAGGGTGCAGGCCCGGGTCTCGTCCTTCTCGATCCGTTTTGCGCAGGCTCTGGCGTTGGGGTATTGGGACACGAGCGCGATCCATGCGTATCCCGCCAGGGCATCCCGCTCCGTTTCGGAAGCGTGATACGCCTCCAGCATCCGGGCGGCATTCCTGCGGAAGCCGGCGAGCAGTTGCTCCAACGCGTCCGCCGGGTCGAACGGCTTGTCGCCCAGTTCGTCCAAGTCCAGAATGGCGTTGTTGGCGATCAGGTTCACGCACACGTCTGTGCCGGAAAGGTTGAAGTCGATGAGGCCCGCCAGGTGCCTCTCCCCGTCCAGGAGCACGTTGGTGAAGCCTTCGTCCGCCTGGGTCACGCAGCGAGGCAGATCCCTGTATACCGACAGGAGCTGAGCGCGGACGCTTTCATTCTTTACCGTCAGTTTCTGGGCCAGACCCTCCTCCCCCGCCTTATGCAGGGCGGCGCACAGGTCGTTGAGGTTCTGCTGCTTCTCGTCCATGCCCAGGGGCACGTCGTAGGGGCAGAGGTCGAAGAGGCTGTACATGCCCATGGTGGGGCTCAGGTCCATGCCCTTGTACCGCTCCATGAACCGGGCGATGGACAGGACCACCTCCCCGCGCAGGGCGTCCTTCTCCTCCTGGGAGAGGCCCGCTTTGTCCGCCGTGGGCAGGTCTATGTATTCGGAAAGATAGACCTGCAGCTGCCCCCAGCTATGGAAAAACAGGCCGTCTGTGCTTTGGATGAAGGCAGGGCAGCGCAGGCCGAATGCCCCATAGCGGCCGATGAGCCGGTTGAGATCGGCGAACCGTTCCTCCGTCATCTCCGGGGCGTTGGTGAACCGCAACACATACTTTTTATCGATGATGTAGTTCCAGCGGATGTCTGCTTCGTCGTAGGAGGTATCGATGAGCCCCACGGTCTCCATCCGGTCCACGCCGTACCGCCCCAGCAGGGTCAGCAGCTCCGCCCAGCCGGGATGGGCCAGGGCCTCTGAGCAGGGCTTCGTTTTGTTCAGTTCCTCGATCTCGCTTGTGTGCATACGCTTGCTCCGATCCTTGCCGTTTTCTTTCCTTTTAGCATAGGGGGCAAAGCCGCCTCTGTCAAGAGTCGAAGCCCCGAACCGCTCCGCAGGCGACGCTCCCCCTTATTTTTTACGGTATAGGTTGCAATCTTGCGCCGATTTGTTATAATGAGATGTATTTTTGAAAAAGGAGAGTGTCTGTTTATCATGCGTACTCGTTCTTCTTTGCGGAACATGATCCTGGCATCCATACTCTGCGCTCTGGTGGTGGTCATGACGGTAGTGCCGTACACCGGCTATATCAGCATCGGCGGCGTGCTGGAGATCACCACATTGCACATCGTCACCATCCTGGCCGGCGTGCTGCTGGGCTGGAAATACGGCGCCCTGGTGGGCGGCGTGTGGGGCCTGACCTGCATCCTGCGCTGCCTGA
>CADCMN010000134.1 GCA_902802575.1 uncultured Eubacteriales bacterium
CTGTTCTTTTTCCAATTCCTTGATGATGTCGGACATTTTGATTTTCTCCTCTCGTTCAATTCCTTTGAGCGATACGGGCGTTCATGACCGCAAAAAGCAGGACAGTGGACCGTCCATTGCCGCAACGGGCGTATTATAGCATGGAAAATCGGGGATTGCAAGCCCTATTTTCCCTTATTTTTGTAGTATTTTCCGTAAGTGCCAAGAAGCTCCGGCCGATTCTCGCGGGTCTTCAAAAGGGCTTGCTCATGCCGCCACTTCTCGATGTTCGCCGCGTGGCCGGAAAGCAGCACCTCCGGCACGCCCATGCCCCGAAAATCCGCGGGCCGGGTGTACTGCGGATACTCCAAAAGGCTTTGGGAGAAGCTCTCCTCCTCCGCGCTCTCGCCCTTGCCCAAAACGCCGGGTACAAAGCGGCTGACGCAGTCTGCAAGCACCATAGCGGGCAGCTCCCCGCCGGTGAGGATGTAGTCGCCGATGGAGACCTCCCCATCCATCAGGGCCATGACCCGCTCGTCCACCCCCTCGTAATGGCCGCACAGGAGCAGCAGCCGGGGACATTGGGCCAGCTCCCGGGCCCGAGCCGTGGTCAGGAGCTTTCCCCGGGGGGTCAGCAAAACCCGCCGGGCTTCATGATCGGGGTCCAGGGCTGCCACGGCGTCGAAGATGGGCTGGGCCATCATCACCAGGCCCGCCCCGCCGCCGAAGGGATAGTCGTCGGCCTTGCTGTGCTTGTTGTCGGCCCAATCGCGGATATTGTGGATCTGAACGGACAGGAGCCCGTTCTCCTGGGCCCGGCCCAGCATGGATTCCGAAAAGGGCCCGGCAAACATCTCCGGGAACAGGGTCAGGATGTCAATCCGCAAAGAGACCCACCTCCCGAAGCACATCCGCCTTGAACACCATCTCGCCGCCAGCTACGTCCACATGCTGGATGACCTTCTTGAGAGCCGGGACCATGAGCTTGCCGCCGTCGATCACGTACACGTCGTTGGCGCCGGTGGACAACACGTCGGTGACCTTGCCGTAGGCCTTTCCCTCCGTGTCCTTCACGGCGAGGCCGATGAGGTCCGCGATGAAGTAGGTGTATTCCGGCAGCTGGGCGGCATGGGCCCGGTCCACACACAGGAAGCCGCCCCGCAAGGTCTGGGCGTCCTCCACAGTCTCATAGCCCTCGATCTGCACCACCACCGCGTCGGGACGAACGGACAGCACAGAAAGCCGCACAGGGACATGGTCCCCGTGCAGCTCAAGATATCCTTCCTGCATGCCCTTGAATCGGGTCACATCGTCGGTCAGGGGGTCCAGCTTGACGGCCCCCTTGAGGCCGTGGGGCCGGGCGATGAATCCGACGCGCAGGTACGCCATCACAGGATGTCCACCACGTACTTCTTGGGGGCGTCCACGGAGGCCGCCTTCACGATGGTGCGGATGGCCTTGGCGATACGGCCCTGCTTGCCGATGACCTTGCCCACGTCGGAGGGGTCCACGGAAAGCTCAATGACGAAAGCGTCGTCGTCCTCCCGCATCTCCACCTTCACGGCGTCGGGCTGATCCACCAGGCTCCTGGCGATAAACAGTACCAGCTGGTCCATGGCTTACTCGATGGCGCCGGACTTCTTGAGCAGGGCGCGGACGGTGTCGGTGGGCTGGGCGCCGTTCTTCATACGGTAGAAGGGGGCTTTCTTGGCGCCCATGCGGCGCAGTCTGATCTTCAGCATTGTTTTTTCTCCTTGTTTTATGTTTCTTTTTTCATGTATGAAAAACGGGGGATCCCCATTTTTTCCTGTTTCAGAACCCGAAGGGGAAGCCGCCCCGGCCGGCCCGCTTCAGAAACTTCCTGTTGGTCATCTGCTTCATGAGCTGGCGGGTCTGGTTGAACTGGTTCATGAGCCGGTTCACCTCCTGGACGCTGGTGCCGCTGCCCTTGGCGATGCGCCGCCGACGGCTGGCGTTCAAGAGGTCCGGGTTCGACCGTTCCGCACGGGTCATGGACTGGATGATAGCCTTGGTGCGCGCAAGCTGCTTTTCGTCCACCTGCACGTTTCCCAGCTTCGACGCCCCGGGGATCATCTTGAGCATGTCCTCCATGGAGCCCATGTTCTGCATCTGCTCCATTTGATCGAGAAAGTCGTTAAGGTCGAAGGATGCGGTCCGCATCTTCTTCTCCATCTCGACGGCCTTCTTCTCGTCGAAGGCCTGCTGGGCCTTCTCGATGAGGGTCAGCACGTCGCCCATGCCCAGGATGCGGGAGGCCATGCGGTCCGGATGGAAGGGCTCGATGTCCGTCAGCTTTTCGCCGGTGCCCGCGAATTTGATGGGCTTGCCGGTGACCGCCTTCACGGACAGGGCCGCGCCGCCCCGGGTGTCGCCGTCCAGCTTGGTGAGGATCACGCCGGTCAATGGCACCGCCTCGTGGAAGGCCTTGGCGGCGTTCACCGCGTCCTGACCGGTCATGGCGTCGATGACCAAAAGGACCTCGGCGGGGTTCAGCAGATCCCGGAGCTTTTTGAGCTCTTCCATCATGTCCGCATCCACATGCAGACGGCCGGCGGTGTCCACGATGAGCACGTCGTAGAAGTTGCGGCGGGCGTATTCCACGGCTTCGGAGGCGATCTTCACCGGGTCGATCTGGCCCTTTTCAAAGACGGGGACGCCGGTCTTCTCCCCCACGATCTTCAGCTGGTCGATGGCGGCGGGCCGATACACGTCGCAGGCGCACAACAGCGGGTTCTTGCCGTACTGCTTCTTGAGGAGCATGGCGAGCTTCCCGCACATGGTGGTCTTGCCCGCGCCCTGGAGACCGGCCATCAGGATGATGGCGGGCTTGGTGGAGCCAAAGTCCAGCTTGGCGTTGGTGGCGCCCATGAGGGCCGTCATCTCTTCGTTGACGATCTTGATGATCTGCTGGCCCGGGGTCAGGCTCTCCAGCACGTCGGCGCC
>CADCMN010000135.1 GCA_902802575.1 uncultured Eubacteriales bacterium
GAGGCGGCGGAAACGAATGAAAAGTACCCCGGCGTCGCCCGTCCCTTCGGCATCTATGCGGACGATCGGCTCGTGGGCTTTTGTATGTTTGCCTTTGATCCGGAAGGGAAAGATCCGGATGATCGCTACTGGCTCTGGCGCTTCATGATCGACAAAACGGAGCAGGACAAGGGCTGCGGTCAGGCCGCTTTGCAGGAAATTATCCGCTATTTCAAGGCCCACGGCGCGGATATGCTCTACCTGTCCACCGAACCGGAGAACGAGCGGGGATTGCACGTCTATCACAAGGCTGGCTTTCGGGAGACCGGCGTCATCGAGGATGGCGAGGCCGTGCTGATGCGGACGCTGAAGGGTCCAAACAAAACGATCAAGGACTTCTACGGCGTCAACGTGGATAAAGCCATGCGCCTCAGGGGAAAAAAGGGCTACGGCGTGAGCATCGCCGTTTACGACAGCGACGGCGATTTCAACACCTACTGCTCCGGCAGCGGCCGGTACGGCGAAGACTTCCCGGTGAACCCGGACATGCTGTTTCAGGCGGGCTCCGTATCGAAGCCCATGTTCGCCCTGACCCTCCTTCGCTACGTGGACAAGGGGAAGATCGACCTGGACGCGGATATCTCCAGCGTGGTGCCGGAATTCGTCAAAAAGGGCCCGTTGACCTTCGCCGCCCTGCTATCCCACACGGCGGGGTTCAACGTCCACGGCTTCCCGGGCTATCCCGCCGCCCACGAGCCTCTGTCATTGGAGGACGTGCTCTCGGGCAAGGGCAACACGCCCCGGGTCCGCCGGATCAAACCCTACGGAAAGCAGCACATGTATTCGGGCGGCGGCATCACGCTGGCCGAGCTGGCCTTCACCCGCATTACGGGCATGACGTTGCGGGACGCCTTCCAGAAGGAGGTGGCGGAGCCCCTGGGCCTTAAGCACACCGGCTTTTTCCAGCCCCTGGACGATGATTTGGTGGGGAACGCGGCCTTCGGCGGCCGGCTGGCCCAGAAGGAGGACGCCGCCCACGGGTATCACTACTATCCAGAGCACGCGGCGGCGGGCCTGTGGACCACGCCCACGGAACTCTGCAAGCTGGGTGTCGCCCTCTCAAGGAGCTACCGGCGGGGCGGGTTCCTGAAGAAGAAGACCGCCCGGCGCATGATGGAGCCGGTGCTGGACAACTACGGTCTCTGCATCTATCGGGGGGTCAACTGCCCCGAGCTCGCCTTCCACGGCGGCTGGAACGAGGGGTTCCTGACAGAGTGGAACTTCTCGTTAAAGGAGGACCTGTGCGTGGCCAGCATGATCAACCGAGCCAGCGACGCCGCCTTCGAGCTGTACCAAAACGCAAAAGAATAGGAGATAAAAATGATTTACGAACTGAAAGATACATCCAAGGTCAAGGAACTGTTCACCGGTGCGGTGGATTCCCTGGTCACCACCTGCCTCGAGGGGATGATGGACAGCAAGATCTACGTGACCGACCTTGATGACCCCCGATCCGCCATGGCGTACCTCGCCGAGTTCGCCTTCTTCGCGGGGGAGCCCGACAGGGAGCTGGCCTCCTTCAAGCCCAAGGGCGTGGTGGGCATGGTGCCCTCCTCGGAGGCTTGGGCGAAGCTCATCGAAGAATGTCAGCCCGACGCCGACAAGGTGACCCGCTACGCCATCCAAAAGGGTGCGAAGTTCGACCGGGCGAACCTGCAGAAGTTGGTGGACGCCCTGCCCGAGGGATACGAGATCAAGCGGATCGACGGCGAGCTCTACGACAAGTGCCTGGACATAGACGATTTCGAGGACGCCGTGAGCCACTTCGCGTCCAAGGAACAATACTTACAGATGGGCCGGGGCTTCGCTGTGGTAAAGGACGGGGAGCCGGTGTCCGTGGCCTCCTCCTACACCGTGTACCGGGAGGGCATCGAGATCGAGATCGACACACTGGAATCGGAGCGCCGCAAGGGCCTGGCCGCCGCGGTGTGCGCCCGGCTGATCCTCTCGTGCCTCGACGACGGCCTCTACCCCAGCTGGGACGCGGCCAATATGAACTCGGTGCACCTGGCCGAAAAGCTGGGCTACCAATTCAGCCACGAGTACCCCTGCTACTGGCTGGACGCTCTCCTCGACATCGTCATCCAGGACCCGGACAAGACCAGCTGGCCCGCCTTCTGCGGCCGATACGAGCTGCCCATCAAGGACCACCGTATCTACGAGGTCAGTCTGAAGGGCGAAAACCTGTATATGCGCTTCGTGAACACCGAGGGAAAAGAGATGGAGCTGAAGCTCTGGCCCATCGGCCCGGACGCCTTCGGCCTTCTGTGGGGGGATGATCGGATCACCTTCACCCCCGACGCCCTGGTCCTCGATGGGGAGGTCGTCTGCAAGAAGATATGCAAAAAGATATAAAAAAGGAGAGCACCATGAGCCAAGTGCATTTGGAAAAGATAACGCCCATGAACTGGCACGACGTGGAGGACCTGCACGTGGGCAAGGACCAAAACTTCCTGGCCGACAACGTGTCCAGCCTGGCTTTGGCCGGGGTGATCCGGGAGGCCGGGTTCCACGTCTATACCTTCGGCGTGTACCTCAACGAGGAGCCCATCGGCTTTGCCATGATCGGCTACGACATCCCCTTCGACGACGAGAACGACGAATATGAGAAATACTGGTTCACCCGCAGCAGCTACTTTATCTGGCGCTTCATGATCGACGAGCGGTATCAGAAGCAGGGCTACGGTCGGCAGGCCCTGGGCCTCATCCTCGATTTCATCCGCTCCGCCCCCGCCCGACAGGCCAAGTACGTCTGGCTCTGCTACGGGCTGGACAACGTGGTGGCCCGCAAGCTCTACGCCTCCAT
>CADCMN010000136.1 GCA_902802575.1 uncultured Eubacteriales bacterium
CCGGTGAGGACCACCACCAGGAAGAAGTCCACCATGGACCGGACGGTGGTCTCGCTTTGGCCCACGCCCACGGTCTCGACGAGGATGATGTCGTAGCCCGCCGCTTCGGCGAGCAGCATGGTCTCCCGGCTCTTTCTGGTGACGCCGCCCAGAGTGCCCCCCGCGGGGGACGGGCGGATGAAGGCGTTGGGCTCCTTGGCGAGCTGCTCCATGCGGGTCTTGTCGCCCAGGATGGCGCCGCCGGTGACGGAGGAGCTGGGGTCCACGGCCAGGACCGCCACCTTATGCCCCTGCTGGCAGAGCCGGGTGCCCAAAGCCTCGATGATGGTGGACTTGCCCGCCCCGGGGACGCCGGTGATGCCCACCCGGATGGCTTTGCCCGTGTAGGGCAGCAGCCGCTGGACGATGTCCTGGGCCATGGTATAGTGCTTGGGCGCGTTGCTCTCCACCATGGTGATGGCCCGGGAGAGCTTCATCCGGTCTCCGGCCAGCACGCCCTCCACATAGTCGTCGATGGTCATCTTGGGCGGACGGGCGGAGCGGGTGGCGTCGGCGGCCCGGCGGAGCTCCTCGTTGCTCTTGGTGATGCCGGTCATGACGAAGCTGGCAAACTTGGCGTCCTGCTGCTTCTCCTTGTCGATCCACTCGGGTTTGTAGGTGGTGTATTCCTCGGGCACGGGGAGCCTCCTTTTCTAAAGGAATTATTGAAAGCTTCGCCGCTTTTCTTGTAAGAAAAGCGGCGCAAAAGAACTTTATTTGGGAAGTATTGCTTGCGCAGCTATCCCTGTTATCCCATATGAGTTTCTCTTTTCCGCCGCTTTTTCTCCTTTGTACAAAGAGAAAAAGCGGCAGAAGAGATACTTATATCAGAATTACTCCTCTTCCTCGTCCAGGCGCTTGTTCAGGATCTCCAGCATATCCTTGGCGGCGAAGGGGATGGGGGTGCCGGGGCCGTAGATGGCCGCGGCGCCGTGATCCTTCAGGAACTGGTAGTCCTGGGCCGGGATGACGCCGCCCGCGATGACCATGATGTCCCCGCGGCCCCGCTTCTGCAGCTCTTCGACCAGCTGGGGCAGCAGCGTTTTGTGACCGGCGGCCAGGGAGCTCATGCCCACGATGTGCACGTCGTTGTCCACGGCGTCCTGAGCCGTCTCGGCAGGGGTCTGGAACAGGGGCCCCACGTCCACGACATAGCCCATGTCGGCGTAGCCGGTGGCGACCACCTTCGCGCCGCGGTCGTGACCGTCCTGGCCCATCTTCGCGACCATGATCCGGGGCCGACGGCCGTGCTTCTTTTCGAACTCGGCGGTCATCTTCCGGACCTCCTCGATGGTGGCGGCGTCGGAGTACTCGGAGGAGTACACGCCGGAGATGCTGCGGATCACGGCCTTATGCCGCCCGCACACCTTCTCCACCGCATAGGAGATCTCGCCCAGGGACGCCCGGGCACGGCCTTATGCCGCCCGCACACCTTCTCCACCGCATAGGAGATCTCGCCCAGGGACGCCCGGGCCCGGGCCGCGTCCACGGCCAGCTCCAACAGATTGCCTTCTCCCGTTTCCATAGCTTTCGTGATGGCGTCCAGCTTCTGCTGCACGACTTCGTTGTCCCGGTTGGCGCGGAGCTTCTTCAGCCGCTCGATCTGCGCCTGACGCACGGCCATGTTGTCCACGTCCAGGATGTCGATGGCCTCCTCCTGCTCCAGGGGCAGGTAGTTCAAGCCTACGATCTTTTCGTTGTTGGAGTCGATGCGGGCCTGACGGCGGGCAGCGGCCTCCTCGATGCGCATCTTGGGGAGCCCGGAGTCGATGGCCTTGGACATGCCGCCCAGCTTCTCGACCTCCATGATGTGGCCCCAGGCCCGCTTGACCAGCTCGTTGGTGAGGGCTTCCACATAGTAGGAGCCGCCCCAGGGGTCCACGACCTTGCAGACGCTGGTCTCGTCCTGGATGTACAGCTGGGTGTTCCGGGCGATACGGGCGGAGAAGTCCGTGGGCAGGGCGATGGCCTCGTCAAGGGCGTTGGTGTGCAGGCTCTGGGTGTGGCCCAGGGCTGCGCCCATGGCCTCCATGCAGGTGCGGGCCAGGTTGTTGAAGGGGTCCTGGGCCGTGAGGGACCAGCCGGAGGTCTGGGAGTGGGTACGGAGGGCCAAAGACTTGGGATTCTTGGGATCGAAGGTCTTGACGATCTTGGCCCAGAGGATGCGGGCGGCCCGCATCTTGGCCACCTCCATGAAGTAGTTCTTGCCAATGGCCCAGAAGAAGCTCAAACGGGGCGCGAACTGATCCACGGTAAGGCCCGCGTTCACGCCGGTCCTGAGGTACTCCCAGCCGTCGGCCAGGGTGTACGCCATCTCGATGTCGGCGGTGGCGCCGGCTTCCTGCATATGGTAGCCCGAGATGGAGATACAGTTGAACTTGGGCATGTTCTTGGAGGTATAGGCGAAGATGTCGCCGATGATCCGCATACTGGCGGCAGGGGGATAGATGTAGGTGTTGCGGACCATGAACTCCTTCAGAATGTCGTTCTGAATGGTGCCGGTCAGCAGCTTCTTGTCCACGCCCTGTTCTTCGCCCGCCACGATGTAGAAGGCCAGGATGGGGAGCACGGCGCCGTTCATGGTCATGGACACGGACATCTGATCGAGGGGGATGCCGGAGAACAGGATCTCCATGTCCAGGATGGAGTCCACGGCCACGCCGGCCTTGCCCACGTCGCCCACCACCCGGGGATGGTCGGAGTCGTAGCCCCGGTGGGTGGCCAAATCGAAGGCGATGGACAGGCCCTTCTGGCCGGCCGCCAGGTTGCGGCGGTAGAAGGCGTTGGATTCCTCGGCGGTGGAGAAGCCGGCGTACTGCCGGACGGTCCAGGGCCGGGTCACATACATGGTGGGGTAGGGCCCGCGAAGATAGGGGGGCACGCCCGCCATGAAGTGCAGGTGGTTCATGTCCTTATAGTCGTCCTCGGTGTACAGGGGCCGGATGTCGATCTGCTCCATGGTGTGGTTGTAC
>CADCMN010000137.1:0-1220 GCA_902802575.1 uncultured Eubacteriales bacterium
GGTCATTCCGGGGGAGGGGATGGAGCATGATCGAGGTACTGTTCTTCGTGGTAATCTTTTTCGGCGTATTGCTGCAATCATCCGTGGGATTCGGTACCGTGGTCACCATGCCCCTGGGGATACTTCTGATGGGCATGGGCATCACAAAGCCGGTAGTGACCTTTATTGCCCTGCTGACGGGCCTGTCAGTGCTGATCAAGGAACACAAACACATCAACCGGCGTGAGCTGGCAAAGATGGTCGGCGTCATGTTGGTCGGCGTGCTGGCAGCACAATGGATTTCCGGTCGAGTGAAGATGAACTATTTGCTGGTCCTATATGGTGCGGTAGTCATCGGCATTGGCATAAAGAAGCTTATTTGGCCCGCGACTAGACCCGCCTCCAAAGCAGTGCAGAATCTTGCATTAGGCATCGCAGGCATCATGCAGGGGCTGTTTGTTTCCGGCGGCAGCTTTCTCGCGGTATATGCTGTGGACCGGATGCCGGAAAAGCAGGAGCTGCGGGCCACGAATAATGCTCTTTGGGCCATTTTGAACACGGTCATGCTCACACTCTATCTCACCGGGGGTCAAGTGGACAGAAAAGTGCTTATCATGGGTGCTATCGCTGTGATCCCGATGATCCTGGGGGTCTGGCTTGGCGGTGTTTTCACCAGCCACATCAAGCAGCAGACTTTCCTGAAGCTGGTGTATGTCATTTTGATTGCCTCCGGCATCGTGCTAATACTGTCAAATATATGAAACAACCCTTTAAGGGGGCATGAGGGTCATATATTTTTCTTTCCTAAGAATCAATAAAAGCGTTTCGATCCATATTATCACGGATTGCAGTGATCCGTGCTTTTTCAGTGGTATATTATTTTATACCAAGTCAGTGTTAAAGTCAGTTTTTTGAATACTGCAAATAATCATGTCTTTATACAGTTGATAAATTGCAAAAAATGACGTTTATACATAGCTTTTTTGGACCGCCAATAAACGCTCGCGGGGTCAAAAAGGGGTCAAAACGCGAAACGGGTGCAAAAAAGAGGCTTCTGAAACGAATCAAAGATACAAAAAAGCCCGGAAATCCGGGCTTTTTGGATGGTACGAGTAGTGATAACTGATTCAGCGGCGGGCGACTATATTCCATGTTCTTACAGCACAGTGTCGGCAAGGCTTGGGGCCTAAATACTCTCGGTTTATCAAAAACGCCTGTTGCAAAATCCGCAAATTGATATA
>CADCMN010000137.1:1252-2641 GCA_902802575.1 uncultured Eubacteriales bacterium
AATATATTTTATTGTTTTTTTCTGGGAGGGGCGTGTATGGAGTATCGTGCTTTGCTGGATCGACTGCAGGACGGTCGGTTTCGGAAGCTCCATTTATCTCAGAAAGCGCTGCGGGCACGGATGAAGGAGTCTGGGTTTTTGGCCGGACTGCCGGCCACGCTGGGGGCCCGGCGCGTCCGCTGTTCAGAGGTGCTCTCCTGGTGTCAGCCGGTGATGGACGCCCTTTGCCCCCCGCCGGAGGGAGGCTGGCTGCTATGCTGCTACGAGGAGCTGGCCCACCGCCTTTTCCCCGATCCTCAGCGGCGCCCCATCGGCCAGTCGGAGGCTCAGGCCATGGAGTTCTATCTCACCGTCCTGGACTTCTTTCTGGAGACGGAGGCCGGCCGCTGCCCCCACGATCCCCTGAGCGACATCCCCTCCCTGACCGAGGCGGAGCTGTCTTGCAGCCTGATCCGGGACGAGTATGAGCGGTTTTGCCGGGCGATCGCAGCCTCCCGCTTCGTGACGCTCATGCGGCTGGGCCGGGAGACCATGCCATTCGATCCCGCCTCCCATCCCATCGGGGTCCATTCCCTGGCGCTGCACATGGCCCGCCAGGCAAAGATGGCAGGCATGACCGTGGACGTCCCCCTGGTCAGCGCCGCCTCTCTGGCCCATGACATCGGCAAATTCGGCTGTCGGGGCCAGGACGCCCAGCGGATCCCCTACCTGCATTATTACTATACGGACCGGTGGCTCACGGAGCAGGGCCTGCCCCGGATCGCCCACATCGCCGCCAACCACTCCACCTGGGATCTGGAATTCGAAAACCTGAGCCTGGAATCCCTGATCCTGATCTATGCGGATTTTCGTGTGCGGGGGACCCGGGAGAACGGACGGGAGATCGTGCGCATCTACGATCTCTCCGAGAGCTACGACATGATCTTCTCCAAGCTTTATGACATGACGCCGGAGAAGCAGCGCCGGTACAGAACGGTTTACTATAAACTGCAGGACTTCGAGCGGCTGCTCATCCACTGCGGCGTGCGCACCGAGATCACGGCGGAAGCGCCCAAGCCCCTGGCGCGGCCGAACCCCGCCCTCCCTGCGAGAGCTCACGCTGGAGAACAACATCCGCCTCATGTACGCCATGTCCCGGGACGTGAGCTTTGGACAGCTGCTGGATCGGGCCCGCAGCGAAAGGAACCTGCACCGCATCCGCACGTATCTGCAGATCTTCGAGGAGTTCAGCACCTATATGACCGGGGCCAACAAGCGGCGGACGCTGAAATTCCTCTACGAGCTGCTGACCCACCATCAGGGGGACGTGCGCCGCCGCAGCGCCCGGATCATGGGCCAGATCCTGGCCAACAGCGGGCCTCGCTACCGCAAGGAGGTCCCCGCCTCCGC
>CADCMN010000138.1:0-572 GCA_902802575.1 uncultured Eubacteriales bacterium
ATCTGCTGGCCCTGCTGGTGGAGCGGCTCTCCGGCGTTCCCTATGAAGCGTTCCTGCAAAAGAACATCTTTGAACCCGCCGGCATGACCTCCACCCGCTGCTGCCATATCCGCAGGGACGGCATTCCCTTTGAGAATTACGCCCGCGCGTCGGTCATTGAAAACGGCCGGTATGTGGCCGACATGGACTCTGCCAAGGTCAGCGAGGTAGCCGCCTTTGACGGCCTGAATGGCGACGACTATGTATACACGACGATCTTCGATATGTTCGCCTGGGACAGGGCGCTGCGCCAGGGAACTGTGTTGACCCTGGAGGAGCAGCAGCTCATGTACACCCCCGCTAAACTCAACAGCGGTGAGGATGCCGTTTACGATGAGGATGAAGGGCTGGGCTATGGCTTTGGCTGGGGCGTCGGCCGTGATGAGAAGTCCGGGCTGATCGTCAGTCACAGCGGCGGCATGCCGGGCGTCAATACCTGGTTTGAGCGCTGGATCGATGCCGACCGGGTGCTTGTCATGCTCTTCAGCCGCGACCCGTGGGACTATAGAGCCGGGATGGGCGCATGGAACGGT
>CADCMN010000138.1:703-2592 GCA_902802575.1 uncultured Eubacteriales bacterium
GGCCGGAAAAGCGGTATGCTCAAGCTGACCATCGGCGACGGCTGCGTGCTGTACGATGAGTATACCTGCAAGAAGTTGTGACGAAAGGCAAAATCGGAGAAAAACACAGCTGAAATTCTATGCAAATTCCGCCTATGAGCGTCTCTTCGGAGGCGCTTTTCCTATGCCTGCGTATACCTTTTAACGATGAAACCCCCTGAGGCCATTTTGAACCCCGATTCACAATCGTTAAGGGGGTTCCGGGGTTCATCGTTACATTGTATCAAATAGCCGGACAAAATAGATATGATATCCTTTCCGAGTATACCATAGGAGTGCTGTTTACAGCTGCCGTGTTGTTCATCTTTTTCTTCATCGGACGGCAGGCTGGCAATCATCGGCGTGAATGTTGAAATTGCACAGTTTTTTTAGTACAATTAAACCAGATTCAGGACGGTTGCTGAAAATATAAGATGCAGACTCAATGCGTTGTCCGGGGCTGAAAACGGGGAAAGGGCAAAAGCCGGAACGCAGGAAAAAGAAGCCAGGGAATACCGGGACACAAATGATATACGGGAGGGATCGTTGTATGGAGAAAAAACTGCAGAAAATAAAAAAAGCGGTTGCGGTGACGCTTGCCGTGGCGATGTCGCTCATCTCCGCGGGCATGGCCGCCCTGGCTGAAGACGCGCCGGTAAAAGCTGCAGATGACATGGTACTGTCAGAAGAGGTCAAAAGCCAGCTGAAAGCGGCTGCGGATGAGTTTCCCGAAAAGCTCGATCTGCGCGACTACGATAAGGACGGCGACGGAAAGGGAGAAAACTATGTGACCCCGGTCAAGGCGCAGCATCCTTTCGGGACCTGCTGGGCCCATGGTACCATAGCGGCCGCGGAGATATCCTATCTCTTCGAAAACGATCTCGGCACCCCTGCCGGAACGCCGAATAACAATATTGACCTCTCCGAGAAGGATTTCGCCTGGTATTATTATCACGGCATCACCGCTGACGATATAAGGACTGACCTGCTCCCCGCGTCGCAGGCCGGCGAGGGATTTGACTATTCGGAAGCGGACGCGAAGGACAGGAACAGCTGCTATAACGTGGGGGGCACGGTTAATCACGGTTCAGTCTTCTTTATGTCCGGCCAGGGACCTGTGCATGAGCTGGATACGGTTGAAGGATGGGCCGCGGATCAACCCGGGGATACGGTTGAAGGATGGGCCGCGGATCAACCCGGCGCGGCGGATGATCATCCTTATGAGTACAAGGGGCTGCATGGCTGGAAGATCATGGATCAGAATGAGTCTGACGAGGCGAAGGAAGCCCGGAAAGAATATAATTATCGCCTGTTTTCAGAATATCCCGGATCGGAACTGGAAACAGTGGTCCGCGGGATGGGATACACGGATGATATGGATTTCAGGACCTGGTTTGACAGTGTTTATGAGGAGAATATCCGGCCGGGAACCTATATTGATGATCTGGATTATTATGCCCATGAAGGAAAGCCGCATCATGCAGACGCCGCTCGGCGCCGCAGCAGGGATCTTTACGCTGGATGAAGACATCTTGTGGAGCATCAAAAACGAACTGGTAAACGGCCATGGCGTGGTGCTCGCTTACTTTGCGGATCAGTCGAGACCCGGAGATGAGATCAGCGAGCAGAGCTATATGAACACCGAGACCTGGTCGCAGTACACCAACAATCGGACGCTGGCAAACCATGCGGTGTGCGTTGTGGGTTACGATGACACGTATCCCAGGGAAAACTTTACAAGAATGGTCGACGGAAAAGAAATTGAAGGCAGCACCCCGCCGGGAGACGGCGCGTTTATCGTAAAAAACAGCTGGGGTTCCCTGGACGGGCCGTCAGGGAGAGACTGGGGCATAAACGGCTCAGGCTATTTC
>CADCMN010000139.1 GCA_902802575.1 uncultured Eubacteriales bacterium
TCCTCCACGGTGTTGATGCCGGCCCGCTTCAGGCAGTTGTAGGAGCGGACGGACAGGTCCAGATCCTCGATGTTCATCTCCAGGATCTTTTCCTTCTTGCTCTCCTCCTTCTCCACCATGATCTCCACGCCCTGGATCCGATCGGTCAGGTTGATGAAGAGCATCAGGTGCTCGGTGAGGATCTTGGCGGCGTAGCTGGCCGCCTCGTCCGGCTTGATGCTGCCGTTGGTCCAGATCTCCAACGTGAGCTTGTCATAGTCGGTGATCTGGCCCACACGGGTGTTGTCCACGGTGAAGTTCACCTTGGTGATGGGCGTGTAGATGGAGTCCACGGCGATCTCGCCGATGGGCATGTCGGGCCGCTTGTTGCGGTCGGCCACCACGTAGCCCCGGCCATGGTCCAGCATGATCTCCATATGGAGCTTGCCGTTCTCATCCAGGGTGGCGAGATGGAGCTCGGGATTGATGATCTCAACATCCGAATCGGGCAGGATGTCACCGGCGGTGACTTCGCACTCGCCCGCCGCATCGATAACGACCTTCTTGGGCCCCTGGCTATGGAGCTTGCAGATGAGGCCCTTCAGGTTCAGGACGATCTCGGTCACGTCCTCCTTCGCGCCCTCGATGGTGGAAAACTCATGGAGCACACCGTCGATGCGGATGGAGGTGGCGGCCACGCCGGGGAGGCTGGAGAGCAGCACCCGACGCATGGAGTTGCCCAGCGTCATGCCGAAGCCGCGCTCCAGGGGTTCCACCACGAACAGGGGTTCCACCACGAACTTGCCGTAGTTCTCAGACATCTCAACGCATTCGAGTTTGGGCTTTTCAAAATCCAACATAGTATACCCTCCTTCGGTAATGTCGTTTTGGTGAATAGAGCTTACCTGGAGTAGAACTCGACGATGAGGTGCTCCTCGATGGTGAGATCGATATCCTCTCTCTTGGGCAGAGCCACGACTTTACCGGACAGGTTCTCGGCGTCCAGCTCCAGCCACTCGGGCACGGTGCGCTTGGCGCCCTGCTCCCGCAGGGTGGCGAACAGGGGGATCTGGCGGCTCTTCTCCTTGACGGAGATCACGTCGCCCACCTTCAGCTCGTAGGAAGCGATGTCCACCTTCTTGCCGTTGACCAGGATGTGACCGTGGGTCACCATCTGGCGGGCCATGGGGCGGGACTCACCGAAGTTCAGGCGGTAGCACACGTTGTCGAGACGGCGCTCCAACAGCTGGAGCATGTTCTCGATGCCGTAGGCCCGGCGGACCTTCTGCTTCTCACGAAGCTGAATGCCGTACTCGGACTGCTTGCGGCGGCCCTGGCCGTGCATGCCCGGGGGGGTGTGGCGCAGGGTCATGGCGCACTTCTCGCTGTAGCAGCGGTCGCCCTTCAGAAACAGCTTGGCGCCTTCGCGGCGGCACTGTCTGCAAACGGAATCCGTATATCTTGCCATAGTTTGTTTGCCTCCTTACACTCTTCTGCGCTTGGGCGGGCGGCAGCCGTTGTGGGGGATGGGGGTCACGTCCTTGATCATGTTGACCTCCAAGCCGGCCGTCTGCAGGGCGCGGATGGCGGACTCACGGCCGGAGCCGGGGCCCTTCACGTACACTTCCACGGTCTTGAGGCCATGCTCCATGGCGGCCCGGGCGGCGGCTTCAGAAGCCATCTGGGCGGCGAAGGGCGTGGACTTGCGGGAACCGCGGTAGTTCAGGGAACCAGCGCTGGACCAGGCGATCGCATTGCCCTGCATATCGGTGATGGTCACCAGCGTGTTGTTGAAGGAGGAACGGATGTGGGCCTGGCCGCGATCGATGTTCTTCTTTTCACGACGCTTGCGGCTGACAGCCTTCTTGACTTTCGTTACTTTAGCCATTCTCTTCTCCCCTCCTTATTTCTTCTTACCGCCCTGGGTGCGTTTCGGGCCCTTGCGGGTGCGGGCGTTCTGCTTGGTGCTCTGACCGCGGACGGGCAGGCCCTTGCGATGACGGACGCCCCGGTAGCAGCCGATCTCCACCAGGCGCTTGATGTTCATGGAGGTTTCACGGCGAAGATCGCCTTCCACCTTCACATTGTGGTCGATGTACTCTCTCAGTTTGTTGACATCGTTCTCCGAAAGATCACGTACCCGGATGTCGGGGTCCACGCCCGTCGCAGCCAGGATGTCGTTGGACAGGGCACGACCGATACCGAAGATATAGGTCAAGCCGATCTCGATCCGCTTGTCTCTCGGAAGGTCTACGCCAGCAATACGTGCCATATGGTTTC
>CADCMN010000140.1:0-1423 GCA_902802575.1 uncultured Eubacteriales bacterium
GCTCTGCAGCTCGCCGATCCAGGCATACAGGGTCAGGTTGTCCGCGCCGTACCCTGCGCCGGGCATGATCTGGAAGGATTCCATGACCAGGAAGAACACGGGCATGACCATGGCCACCACCAGGAACACGGCGATGACGATCAGCATGGGCCACTTGGCTCCCCGCAGGGGAATGAGGTTGCTGCGGGTGCCCTTGCCGCCGATGGTGGCGTAGGATTTACGGGTGCCGATGAGCTTTTGGTTCACAACGATGGTGCCCGCCGCCAGCAGGATCATCAATATGGACATGGCGTAGCCCACCGCGTTGGGACCGTCGTTGATGAAGGCCTTCATCCTGGTGGCCAGCACGTAGAAGGGGGTGCCGTCCGGGTTGTTGCCGCCCAGGCGCGCCGCCACGCCGTAGGTGCCGATGGACTTAGAGATGGTCATGATGGTGGCCGACAGGATGGAGGGCAGGATCAGGGGCAGGGTGATGCTCTTCAGGATCTGGGCCTTGGAAGCGCCCTGGATCTCCCCCATCTCCTCCAGCTCCGAATTGATGGATCGGAGGGCGCCGGAGGCCATGATGTAGGAGAAGGCGTAGTAGTGCATGGTCATCACGATGATGATGGGCACGAAACCGGAGGCCAGGGCGGGGCGGACAAAAGGCCCTTGCCGGGAATGTCCGTGCGGACCATGAGCCAGGCCATCAGCGCCCCCAGGGGCACGGAGATGACCGTGACGAAGGCGCCGATGATCAGCGAGTTCCTGAGGGGCACCCACAGGATCGTCTTGGTGAGGGGGCTGGCCAAGTACCACAGGGTGTAGTCGCCGATCTTGGCGCCGGGAATGGTCCTGCGCATGACCTCGGCCTTGGCCACCACGAAGGTGTTCTGCACCATGGCGAGCAGCGGGATCACGATGAGCGTGAACAGCAACAGCAGCGTGATCAACACGATCACGTTGAACGGGTTGCCGATCAAGCTCCTGAACTGGTTCCTGAACCGCTCCCGGCTCATCGGGGGGCGGGTCCATCCTTTCTTTGCCATCTTACAACCTCCATGCAGGGTAGATTACAACGATCGGTAACTCAGTTTAGGCGTTATTCAGTTCTTGTTTAAGAATGGTGTATACGTCGTAGATATCGGTAACCTGGTAGTCCGGCGCCACGTCGAACTGACCGATATCCTTTTGTTTGGTCAGGAAGGAGTTGATTTTGAACACGCGGCCGAAGCCCATGCGACGGGGCCCTACCACGTCCCGGGAAAGGGTGTCGCCCACGAAAGCGCACTCGGAGGGGTCTAAATTCGCCTGGGCGCAGGCGATGCGGAAGATGTTGGGATGAGGCTTGCGGTAGCCCACGATGGAGGACAGGGTGATCTCGTCGAAATACTGGCGCACGCCGTACTTCTCCAGGGTGGAGAACACCTGGAAGAGGCTCCCG
>CADCMN010000140.1:1435-2216 GCA_902802575.1 uncultured Eubacteriales bacterium
GCCCAGGTCCTCCTTGAGGCCCCTGAGCATCTCGGCGGCGTGCTCCCGAAGGGAACGATCGTAGAAGGTGGTCTCCCACATATGGGCGATCTCCTCGCTTATCTCCGCCAGCTTCTGCTTGTCTACAGGAATATCTTTGAAGCCCCAATTGCACCAGATTTCCTCGGGCTTCAGCTCGATGAGGGTACGCTCAGAATCCTTTTTATATGCCTGAATGCCGGCTCCCACGATGGACCAAAGAGGTTCCGCCGCATAGGGGACGTCGATGTGATGCTTCTGAAGGATATCATAGAGCGCATATGCTGTAGCCCTATCATTTTTCTCATCGGAATACAGATCTTCCAGCGTTCCGCCCATATCAAACATAACGGCTTTGATCATTCGTGCTCCTCCTGGCTCTGCTTCTGCTGTCGTAAACGTTTGCGTTCCGTAGGTAAATTATACAACTCTCGCTTCGAGATTGTCAATAATAAATTGAAGTCATTTTGCCTTTTTTCGAGTAATGAGCTGGATTTTTCTGAATAAACAAATGCTTTGCAGTTTTTTTACCTATCATTCCCCTTCGATCTTCATCGTTCTCGTAAACCTTTGCGCTGTCAGATTCAAACGCAGGGATTGATCCTGAATCGGCAATGGCCACCAGAGCAGATCATGGAGCGGATGCGGCCTAAAGGCCACGAAAGCCTTCCTGACCATGGAACGATCTATGCTGGAATGTTCGGCACTCCGAAACAAAAGCGGCCAGGATGCTTTTTTTACGCTCAATCCTTTGGCACGTTTA